>NZ_AUKV01000060.1:0-24454 GCF_000424945.1 Streptomyces sp. 142MFCol3.1 | reverse complement strand
GATGAACTGCAGGCCCGGGCCGACGCAGGCGACAGGGATGCGGCCATTGGCCTGGCGGCATTGCTGGCCGACCAGGGCGATTACTCGCTGGTTCAAATCGAGGCCGACGCGGGCAACCTTGAGGCAGCCGCGCTCCTGGCCGAAGTGCTCGCCGATCGAGGCAACATAGACGAGCTACGGGCCCGGGCCGACGCAGGCGACAGGGATGCAGCCCGGCGTCTGGCCGACCTGCTCGCCGACCGTGGCGACATGGATGAGCTGCGGGCCCGGGCCGACGCAGGCGACACGGATGCGGAGATGTGTCTGGCCGATCTGCTCGGAGACCGCGGCGACATGGATGAGTTGCGTGTCCGAGCGGACGCAGGCAACATCCATGCCGCCAGTCGTCTGGCCGACCTGCTTGCCGGGCAAGGTGATGCCAACGGACTGTGGGACGAGGTTCACAACGGTTCACCATTTGCCGCGAAATCCCTGATCCTACTCCTGCGCCGCCAGGGACGAGAGGCGGAAGCCGACCGACTGAAGACTGACGGTCTATCCCCGGCGTAGCGCGTCTGTCCGTGCTGATGAAGGCTGCGGCCCCATCTACCCCTCCTCTGCAGGACCCGGCGCGGGAGCCGCCCCGGGGCGCACGGTGGTAGGTCGGCCCCGGGGCCGACCTACGGCCGGATCCCGTCGATTGCCAGTTCCAGCAGGCGGTTGGCCTGGGCGGCGACTTCGGGGTCGTCGTCGGGGGTGAGCCGCAGGCAGTTCATGAACAGGCCGCGAGTCTGATCCGACGACCGGGATCATCAGCAGCCTGGGCGGTCTCCATCCGGTCGATCACCTCGAATGAAAGTCCGTAGCAGCGGAGCTCGTGCCCGTCACGGCGCCTGAACATAGCGACTGTCGGGTCGCGCTCCGTGGCCGAGGGAACCGACAGCGGCGGGATCGATCTCAAGGCGAACGTGGCGCTGGGTATGTCAGTGATCCACCCCACAACGGTATGGGACCCGAGGGAGGCACTTCGGGCCACGAGGTTCCGAAGCGCCTGAACGCGCAGATCAAAGACGTAGCTTCGATGTCAGCAGTCCCGCCCTTCCGGGCGTGGGGGGCGTTTCCGTCGCCAAGAGCGAGGCCCGTCCGGCTGCTGCAGTCAAGGCCCGTGAGGTGAACGACAGGAACCTCGGCGCCGCCGTCACCTTCGAAGGAGTTCCACCGATGAAGACCGTCACCCACTGGATCGGCGGCAAGCCCTTCGAGGGCGCTTCGAGCGACTCCGGTGCCTGGGGCCCCGTGACCGACCCCGCGACCGGAGAGGTCACCACACGGGTCGCGATGGCCGGTGCCGACGAGGTCGACGCCGCGGTCGGCGCGGCGAAGGAGGCTTATGCCACATGGCGTACGTCCTCGCTCACGCAGCGGATCGCGATCCTCTTCCGCTACCGAGAGCTGCTGAACGCACGTCGCGACGATCTCGCCGCGCTGATCACCGCGGAGCAGGGCAAGGTTCACGCGGACGCGCTCGGTGAGGTGGCCCGGGGCCTGGAGATCGTCGAACTTGCCTGTGGGCTCGGTATGGCGCTCAAGGGTGACGCGTCCACTGAGGTGTCGAGCCACATCGACGTGGCGTCGGTCCGCCAGCCGCTCGGGGTGATCGTCGGAATTTCGCCGTTCAACTTCCCAGCGATGATCAGCATGTGGATGTTCCCCATGGCGATCGCCTGCGGGAACGCCTTCGTCCACAAGCCGAGCAGCAAGGCCCCGTCCGCGTCCATGCTCCTCGCCGAACTCGCGGCCGAGGCCGGCGTGCCCGATGGTGTGCTCAACATCGTGCACGGCGACGAGGTCGCGGTGAACGCGCTCCTCGACCACCCGGACGTGGCGGCAGTGTCGTTCGTGGGCTCCACGCCGGTCGCCCGCCACGTGTACAGCAGGGCATCCGCAGGCGGCAAGCGTGTCCAGGCCCTCGGCGGAGCGAAGAACCACATGCTGGTACTGCCCGACGCCGACCTCGACGCGGCCGCGGAGGCCGCCGTGACCGCCGCCTACGGCTCCGCGGGGCAGCGCTGCATGGCTGTCTCGGTGGTGGTCGCGGTCGGTCCGACGGGCGACGCGCTGGTGTCCCGGATCGCCGAGCGGGCCACGAAGATCACGATCGGGCCGGGCAACGACCCGGCGTCCGAGATGGGTCCGCTCGTCACCAAGGCGCACCGGGACGAGGTCGCGAGCTACGTCGCGCGCGCCGCCGTCCAGGGGGCCGACGTGGTGCTCGACGGCAGGGACTTCACCGTCGAGGGCTTCGAGAACGGGCACTGGATGGGTGTCTCCCTCCTCGACAACGTCAGCACCGACTCGGACGCCTACCGGAACGAGATCTTCGGCCCCGTTCTGTGTGTGGTCCGCGCGGGGACCTACGAGGAGGCGATCCGCATCATCAACGGCTCTCCGTTCGGCAACGCCAGCTCGATCTTCACCCGCGACGGCGGCGCTGCCCGCCGGTTCCAGCTGGAGGTCGAGACGGGCATGGTCGGTGTGAACGTGCCGATGCCGGTGCCGGTGGGCTACCACTCCTTCGGTGGCTGGAAGGACTCGGCCTTCGGTGACCACCGCATGTACGGCAGCGAAGCCGTGCACTTCTACACGCGTGGCAAGGTCATCACGAGCCGATGGCCGGACCCTGCCGAAGTGGCCGCAGGTCCGGACCTGGGCTTCCCCGCGTCCCGCTGACCGCTCCGCACCCGCGGTCGCGCCGACGCCTACTACGGCGCCGACGCGGTCGCGGCCGTTCTCACCCGACGCAGCAGGCGGGCCACGCTCCGACGGCGTCGACAGTCACCGACAACGTCCGGCCCGAAGCAGGTGGGAGTGCGGCGGGGGCTGTGGTGAGGCCGGCTGGAGTGGTCGGCCATGCCGGCTTCGCCATCGCGGCGGTAGCGGTCGGCCCATCGCTGGGCCGTGGTGGGCGAGACCTGGAAGCGTTCGGTGGCCCGCCGCAGCGGCCAGCCCTCCTCGACCACACAGCGGGCCAGGCGCAGGCGCCCGGTCTCGGTCAGGGGTGCATTACGGTGGGACACGAGGGCCTTTCGGTCGGTGTAGACGTCGCAATCCACACCGAACCCGGAAGGCCCTCACCTGTTCAAGATCCCTCAGCCGAGACCTGGCTCACCTGTCCACAACCTCCCCGGACAGAACAGCTAGGGACCTGCGTGTACCTGGCAGGCCCACAGACTTGGGGTCTGGGGATAGGTGTCACGTAGTGCACACACGGTGGAGTGCAGGGCCTCGGCTGTCCGGTCGACATCCAGTGCGCCGTCGCCCGTGCCCAGGGACTCGTACACGCCCTGGGCGACACTGGCTCCGATCGTGTCGTCGACATGCCACAGCGAGCCGACCACGTGCGAGAAGCCCGCGATCTGGAGGGCGCTGACGATGTGTACGGCCTCGTCGGCGAGTTCGGGGCTGGTCCGCACGGTGCCGCAGGCGGAGAGGTAGGCGAGCTGGACCGACGGCAGGTGGAGGCGGGCGAGGTCGCGGACGGTGAGCGGATGTTCGGCGTGATCGTGTAGGACGAGTCGGCTGCCGGACGGGCGCTCAAGATCCCCCAGGGCGTGGCAGGCGAAGTGCGCATACGCGTAACGGGGCAGCGCGGAGACGATGCTGAGTGAGTGGCGGACGCGCCGGTCAACAGTTGAGCGCTGGGGAGCAGTCGGACGAGGTGTTCGGCCTCACGGTGGGCGCCGGGCAGCGGTGCGAGGCCGATGGCGTCGCCAGCGGTGATGATGAGCGCACCGGTGCCCGTTGGGCGGGCGACGCGTTGCCGGGCGTGGTGCAGAGCCCGCAAAGTCGGCGTGTACGAGGAGACGACGCGGTTTAACGCACCTGGAGCTCCCCCTTGGGGGGTTGCGGCATGCAACGGCAGGGTGCCAAGGACGCCGCCGGGCGACCACCACACGCGGGGCAATGCTCCGGTGGTTGCGGCCGGGATGCCCAGGTGGTTGAGGACTGGGCCAGTGACTGCGCTGAAGACCGCACCGGATGCGGACCGGTCGAGTGAAGAGCAGCGCTGCCTGGACTGGATTGCCTGCTGAAGGACTACCTGCCGAGGGCCCCGGAAGAGCACCATTCGACTGCCCGGGGCCAGGCTGCTGCCCCTTTTGCTGCAGGTCCTGCACCCGTTGTTGCGCCTCCTCCACCACACCGCCCAGAGCAGCCCGACCGGCACTCTTCACCATCAACGGCACCAGTGTGATGACCTGCTGGACAGCCGACAGCGCGCCCAGCCCGATGAGAAACGCCACCAGCGGATTCGTGCTCTGCGGATAGGTGGCCGCCACGGCACCGACCAGGGCTCCGCTGACAAACAGTCGCAGCACCCCAGCAACCCAGTACGCCTTCCAACCAGGTGCGGGAAGGCGTTCCTCGCCGGGCCGCACCTCGACTCTGCGCTGAGGCGGGTCGATGGTGTCCGACTGGACGTTCCAAGGCATCTGACGGTGCCACTTGATGGCCTTGATGATGTCGACGGCCTCCATGGAGGCGCCGCCGACTGCTCCCACCGCCGCCGCCATGAACCACTCCATGGTCCGAGGCTAAGGGTTGTCCCGTAACAGCTGGTCACGGGACTGGTCAGGGCGCGGAAACTGCGTAGCTGCGGAGCTCGCGGTGCCGGTATCGTCCGGTTCCCCGACCCGCCGTACCGGCGGCCTACGTTCAGAGAGCGACCCAGATGAGCAGCCAGCCAGTAACGACGACCCTGTGGCGCCCCACCGGCCCCAAGGAGCTGGATCTGGTTCGGGAGCTGAACTGGCGTGCCTGGCCGCCCCGGCTGCCCGAGCAGCCGATCTTCTACCCGGTCCTCAACGAGGCCTACGCGGTCAGGATCGCGCGGGACTGGAACGTGAAGCACGACGGCGCCGGTTTCGTCACTCGTTTTGAGGTCGAGTCGGAGTTCTTGAGCCGCTATCCCGTCCAGCAGGCCGGCGGACAGACGATCCTCGAGCTCTGGGTTCCGGCCGAGGAACTGGACGACTTCAACGCCCACATCATCGGCGAGATCCAGGTGGTCCACGAGTTCCGCTGAGGCAGGGGGCTTGCTGACCGGGCACGCCGGCTGGGTGCGATGATCCCGGCGTGCCTGGTGTGATCACGACGTCGGAGCCGTCCTGGATAGCCCCGTTCACCGGGCTGAGCCCGCGGCAGTTCGGCAAGCTGGTGACGGTTCTGCGGCGCGAGGGTGCAGACGCGTTGCGCAGGGGTCGGCCGTGGAGCCTGCCGCTGGAGGACCGGGCGCTGCTGGTCGCGGCCTACTGGCGCACGAACCTGACCATGCGCCAACTGGCCCCGCTCTTCGGGGTTTCCAAGTCGGCGGCAGACCGGATCATCGACCACCTCGGGCCGATGCTCGCCCTCCAGCCCCGCAAGCGGTTCGCGAAGGACACCGTGCTGATCGTGGACGGCACTTTTGGTGCCCACCCGCGACCACACCATCGCCGAGCAATCGAAGAACTACCGATACTCGACCAACCACCAAGTCGTCATCGACGCCGACACCCGCCTCGTCGTGACGGTCGGCCGACCCCTGCCCGGCAACCGCAACGACTGCAAGGCGTGGGAGGAGTCCGGCGCAAAGGCCGCCGTCGGCACGACCACGACCATCGCCGACGGCGGCTATCCAGGCACCGGGCTCGTGATGCCACACCGGCGCCGCAAAGGCGAGGAGATGCCCGAGTGGAAGCAGGCCCACAACAAGTCCCACAAACAGGTCCGCGCCCGCGTCGAGCACGTCTTCGCCCGCATGAAGACCTGGAAGATCCTCCGCGACTGCCGACTCAGAGGCGACGGCGTCCACCACGCCATGCTCGGCATCGCACGGATGCACAACCTTGCCCTCGCCGGATAGACCACCGAGCCGGACAGCAGACCACCATGCTGCAGACCCATCAAAGGTCATTTACGGGACAGCCCTTAGTCAGGCAGTTCAGGATCGGCGGGACCAGGACACACAGGACCATGGCGAGCACACAGAGAACGACGATCGAGGTGGGAAGGCCGGCGGCAGTGCTGCTGATGCCAAAACCGGGAACGGTGAGGGACGGCGGGATCCTCACGCTGTGCTCCGCGAGGTGAGGATGGGCGTGTGGTGGAGACCTGCGTGGTGTCGTCCGCGGGGAAAGCCAGCCCTCAGCCCAGATGCCGTACCTGTGCGGGGCGCTGAGAGCACAGCCCTGCCCGCTTGCCCGGACAACCAGAAAGTCATCCTCTGGCCGTCCGGCAACGCAGGCCATCGCTGTCACCGTCGGGACCGAGCACCGGCCGTGCCGTCAGGGTGCGGACAGGCTCCAGATGGATCGTGGTCAGGGTAGTTTCCGGGTGATTTCCGGGAGGCTGTCGTCGGGGCAGAGGAAGAGGTACTCGTCGTACAGGACGCCGTCGCGGACGTCGCCTGTGGCGGTGAAGCCGGTGTCGTCGGGGCGGTTGCCGGTGACGGTGTAGCTGCAGGTGCAGGCGTCCTTGCGGTTGCCTCGGGCGTCGTCGTGGCAGTCGTTGGGAAGGGGGTCCTGCGGGAGGAAGCCGTCAGCGGTCACCCACGTATCGGCATGGGGATGCGGGGCGGATTGCGTACTGCTGCCGGGGGTCAGGACAGTGGTGGCGCTCGGCGGGGCGGGGGAGGGGCTGGCGCTCGGTGTGCAGGTCACAGCGACGAAACCCGCTGTCAGCGCTGCGGCCGCAGCGACTCCCCATCCCGTATACGTCAGTGTTCTGGGTGTCATTGCCTTTCTCCGTGCGTGTGGTGATCAGCCTTCTGGTCTGTCGGTCGGTTCAGGGCTGGTCGGATCGGTCAGGCGGTGTGCGGTGTAGATCCGTCTGCTCTGCCGGACTTCTGCCGCTGTGGGTGTGGGCCGGTCCATGAGCCGCACCGGCCGGGCCCGTTTGCCGCGTGGAATGTCGGTGCCTTTGGTGAATGCACGCTGTGGCCTTCCAGGGCTCTTGACCCGAATCTGCTTCGGGGCGTTCATGCACGCGCGGTCTGCCGGGCGGCGCGGGGCAACCGGGTCGCACATTTCAGAGCAGTGGTGTCCCTGAGACGTATGCACCTGCCGCGTGATGCACGGAGCGGAAGGAAAGCCGCAGGGGCCGGCTCCCCTGGGTGGGGGCCGGCCCCTGCTGTTCTGACGGGCTGATCTTCGAGGGGTGCTGTCGTGATGCCTTGGCGCTGTGCGTCAGAGTGCCTGTGCGGTGGGCATGATGGTGATCTCGGTGAGGTTGACGTGGCGCGGGACGGCGGCCATGAAGGCGATGGTCTCGGCGATGTCGGTGGACTGCAGGCAGTCGATGTCGTTGATGAGGTTGGCCATGAGGGTGCTGGCGTCCACATCCTTGACGTGGTCGGGCAGTTCAGTGTCGACCATGCCGGGCTGGATGGTGGCGACTCGGACCATCTTGGGGCCGAGTTCGACCCGCAGCAGTCGGGTGAGCTGGCTGATGTAGGCCTTGGTGCCGGAGTAGATCGAGAACTTCTCCAGGATGCGGGTGGCCGCGATGGAGGAGGTGTTGATCAGGTCGGCGGGCTTGCCCTGGGCGGCGGACTCGGTCAGGTGGGGGAGGAAGGCGGCGATCACGTTCATGAGGCCGGTGATGTTGAGGTCGATCTGGCGCTGCCAGTCGTCGACCTTGAGTTCCTCGATCCCGGAGATGAGCTGGACGCCGGCGTTGTTGAAGACCAGGTCGGCCTTGCCGAAGCGGTCGGCGACCCGGTCGGCGGCGCTCTGCACGGCGGCGCGGTCGGTGACGTCGACGGCGAGGGCCAGTGCGGTGCCGCCGGAGGCCTCGATGTCCTTGACGACACCGTCGAGCTTGTCCTTGCGGCGGGCGAGCACGATCACGGTGGCGCCCAGTTGGGCGAGGCGTTCGGCGGTGGCGGCGCCCATGCCGCTGGAGGCGCCGGAGACGACAGCTACACGGCCCGCGAGCGGGGAGCCGGAGAGAAGAACAGACATGACAGGTTCCTTCGAGGGAGGTCAGAAAGGGGGCGAGTGGAGAGGGCTTGCGGATGCGGGCTAACGCCCGGTGTCTGGGGTGCCCGGCCGGGCCGGCGAGGAGGGAGAGGCCGGCCCGGCCGGGCTGTGTGAGGCCGCGCACGGATGGATGTTCGCGCTGCGGAGCCGTGGGATTACGCGGCGTCGTCGTGTGCGGTGGCCGCGGACTTCTCGCGCCAGTGGGCGAGGTCTTCCTGGACCTGCTGGTACTTGACCTCGAGGCGCTCGAGGGTGTCGCGGCCCAGGTAGAGGTGGGTGGGCATCTTGGCGCTGGAGGTGACCTCGACGATGAGGGCGCCGCCCTTGACGGGGTCGCCGAGCTGGGCGTGGTTGGCCTTGTCGATCCAGTCCAGGGTGACGTGGGCCGGGGTGTCGTCGTAGTCGGCGATCCGGGCTGCGGCCACGGTCAGGGAGCTGGAGTCGAGGAAGTCGGTGCGGAACACGCCCGGCTCGACGACCATCGACTGGATGCCGAACGGGGCCATCTCCGCGGACAGGGCCTCGCTGATGCCGGCCACCGCGAACTTGGAGGCGGAGTACATGCTCACGCCGGGCTCGCCCTCGAAGCCGGAGCGGGAGCCGATGTGCACGAGCTTGCCCGAGCCCTGCTTGCGCATGACGGGCAGCACCGCGCGGGTGACGTTGATCAGGCCGAAGACGTTGAGGTCGAAGAGCGAACGGGCCTCGGCATCGGTGATCTCCTCCAGGGCGCCCAGCAGGCCGCGGCCGGCGTTGTTCACCAGGACGTCGATACCGCCGAAGCGGTCCACGGCCGCCTCGACGGCCTGCGGGATGCTGTTGTTGTCCGTCACGTCCAGCGCGACCGCGAACACCTTGTCGGAATTCTTGAAGTCTTCCGGAACGCGGTCGGGGTTGCGGACCGCAACCACGACATTGTTGCCTTCCACCAGCGCAGCGCGGGCAATCTCCGCACCGATACCTCGGGATGCTCCGGTAACGAACCACGTAGCCATGATCAGGCCTCTCTTCTGCGTTTCTCGTTCGCATGTCATCGGGGAATTCCTCCGACGCATTCGATCCTGCAAGACATCCCGAGAGGCAGGAAGGCCAGGAGTTTCCTGGGAGAAATACTCCTAGGCTGAGGATGCACCCTTGCCTGTGTCCGCCGGCCTGGCGCACGTGTGTCCGCGAGGGGAGCGCATACGCACAGATGCCCCACCGCAGGCGCGCCGGAGACTTGCCAGCAAGACTGTCCCGGAGCTGGACCGAGGGCGGCGCACAGGCGGACCGCGACGGAGGCGCTCGCTTCCCAGCCCGTCTGACCGCCCGCCGGTTGGCTCCCCGCCGGAAGGGATGGGCTGCCCTCCGATCTTCGCGCGCGTGAGGCAGGGTGAGCGCGAAGGAAGATCACTAGTCTGCATGGGTGCTCTCATACGACGAGTTGACTTCACCGGAGCGTGAGCTGTGGGAGGCGTTCCCGGAGGGACGCCGCGTGGACCTGCGCACGGGTGTGCCCGAGGACGACCGTGTCGCCGAAGGTGGGCACTGGGGTCCCGGGCGGACGGTTCGGGCCGCCGTGATCGTGGCGCTGCTCCTGGGCGCGAACACCGCGCAGTCGGGCGCCGTCGCGTGCCTGAGGCTCGCCGGGGCGCGGATATCGGGACACCTGAACCTGGCCGGCGCGCAGATCGCTCATGCCCTCTGGCTCGAGGACTGCTGGTTCGAGGAGGGTGTGGACCTCTCCGGAGCGTCGACCCAGTCGATTGCGATCGTGGGCAGCCGAGTGCCGGGCGTGGAAGCCGGAATGACCCGTATCGAGGGACGCCTCGACCTGCGACGCTCTCGCCTGGAAAGCAGCTCTGCCTCGCCCTTCCACCGCAGGGACACCGCCTTGTCGCTCATCAACGCCCAGGTGAGCGGCGCCGTAAACCTCAACGGCGCCAACATCACCGCACCCGAAGAATGGGCAGTGTCCGCCGGCGGACTCGTCGCGGAGGGTGGCGTCTACTGCCAGGACGGATTTGTCGCGCACGGCGAAGTCCGTCTCATGGGCGCACAACTGCCAGGCGGACTGCACATGCGGGGCGCGCTACTGGAACATCCCGGCCCGCGCGGGGTGGTGCTCGCCCTGGACAACACCGTGGCCTCAACGCTCAACTTCTGCGACGGGTTCACCGCGCACGGGACCGTACGGCTGCGGGGTGCCCGGATCTCGGACCTGACCTTTGCAGGAGCTGTCTTGAACGGGCCGCCTGACGGCAACGGCCCGTCGTTGGCCGCCCAGCTGATGCAGGCCGTCGACTTCGACTTCACCCTCGCCCGGGCACCGTCCGGCACCGTGGACCTCCGGGGCGCGCAGGTGTCCTACCTCCACGACAGTGGCCGCAGTTGGCCGGACGTGGTGGAGCTGGACGGCTTCGTCTACGGCTCCATCAAGGAGGACGAGGCAGGCGAGCGGGGGGAGGCAGCGGGGCTGCGGGATTCCGTGGCCCACCGTGTGGCGTGGATAAGACGCGGCCCGGGCTACAACCCACAGCCCTATGAGCAGTTGGCGAGCTGGTACCGGAAGGCCGGCCACGACGACGACGCCCGCCGTGTTCTCCTGGCCAAACAACGCCATCGGCGTCAAACTCTTCATCCGGCCGCGCGCGTGTGGGGCCACCTGCTCGACGCGACCGTCGGCTATGGCTACCGCCCCTGGCTGGCAGGCGTCTGGCTCCTCGCGCTGGTCATGCTGGGCATGCTGTCCTTCGACACTCACTCCCCCCACCCCGTCAAACAAGGCGACGGCGCCCCGTTCCAGCCCCTCGTCTACACCCTCGACCTCTTGATCCCCATCGGTGGTCTGGGCCAGCGCACGGCCTGGTACTGGTCGAACGACAGCCTCCAGTGGCTGGCCTACCTGCTAATCGGCTTCGGCTGGGTGCTGACTACCGCAATCATCGCGGGTGTCACCCGCACCCTGCAGAAGAGCTAGGGTAGGGACGCACGGGCACCGGTCCGGCACCACGGCAGTGTCTTTCCGGGTGGGGGAGCGAAGAGGCAAAAGCCGTTGAGGGGGTATGGATCCGCCGGGCCGGGTGCGGCCCGGCGGTGGGGAGCAGGCGGCGCTATGCCGACCGGGTGGGCTGTTCGCCCTCGCGGTAGAGCACCAGGTGCTCGTGGTAAAGCACACCGTCGCGGACGTCCCCTGTGGCGGTGAAACCGATGTCGTCGACGTAGTCGATGTGATTGCCGGTGACTGTGTACCGGCCCGTGTAGGCGCTCTTTCGGTCGCCCCGGGCTTCGTCATACCGTCCGTTCGCCAGCAGCTCCTGCCGGATGAAGCCGTCTGCGGTCACCCACATCCCGATGTACGGGTGAGGGGCTGGGGAAGTGCTGTTCATGGTCATGCCTCCACGGTCCGTTTCCCGGAGCGAGGTAGCCAGGCCGCAGTTCACCCAGGGTGCGACAGTCCTGGGAGTCAGACACCCGCCTGCCGTGCTCGGGCGGTCTTCGGATGGAAAAGTTCCTACCGGTCGCACAGGAGCGCGCGCTTGGGCAGCTGGTGAGGCAGCGACCCTTCACCGGTGAGTTGCAGGGCCGCCAGCCGCCGGCCGCCTCGGGCGGGCTCCATGCCTGCCAGTTGCCCGATCTGATGATCCTTCACAGTTTCTGCAGCGTCGGGCCCAGAGGCTTCGACGTTCTCTGCCCCGATGACAGTGATGCTGGTCATCGCTGCTACTTCCGTGACCGGGCGTTACAGCCGGCGATCTCTTCGGCGGTGGGGCTGCGGGCGTGGGCCACAACGGATGCGGCGCAGATGGCAAGGCGCCGGTTGGTATTTGCGGGCCGTCGCCAGTCCGGTGCGGACGGCCTGCGTTGCACGACCATGCCGGTGAGGAACTGGACGAAGGTCAGGCAAGATTGGCCTGGACGGTGCAGAGGTTGCGACAGCCCATCAGACGGGACATGCGGCGGGCAGATGCAGGGGCGCGCAGGCCGGGCGGTAGCGTTGAGATGAGCCGTCGCCGGGCCACGAGGGCAGGAAGACCGCCGGACAGCGGGCGGCACGAAGCCGCACCGGATTCATCGTCCCCGTCCACGGCATGCGGAGACACACTGCCCCAAAGAGCCAGGACACCCTGGTAGGGCGGTGCCCACCCGGCTCGCGTAGGGGGTCAAGGTCAGAGCCGAGTCCGCCTCGTTTCGTGGCGCGCGTCATTCAAGGCGATCAAGCCAAGACTCTGCAAGGGCATGGAATTCCTAGGAGCAGTACACCCCCCTTACGGCCCTCCACAGGGCGCTGAGCCGCTCTAACCTCGACGGCATGGACACAGACAAGCGCCCCGCGGCCGAGAATGCGCTGGGGGGTTTCCTCCGTGCACGGCGCGCCCAGCTGCGCCCTGAGGATGCCGGGCTTCCCACGTCCGGTCGCCGCAGGGTGCCCGGTCTGCGCCGCGAGGAAGTCGCCACCCTGGCCGGTGTGAGCACCGACTACTACATGCGCCTGGAACAAGGGCGCGAACGGCACCCCTCGCAGCAGGTACTCGAAGCCGTGGCCAAGGCCCTGCGCCTGGACGACGACGCCGTGGCACACCTTTTCCGCGTGGCCACCCCCACTACGCGCCGCACCCGTCGTGCGCCCCGTGTCGAACGGGCCAGCCCGCACCTGCGGCGGCTCCTGGACACCTGGAGCGACACGCCCGCCTTCGTCCTGGGCAACGCCCTGGACATCCTCGCCCGCAACCGGCTCGCAGCCGTCCTGTATGCGGGCTTCAACTCCTGTGACAACCTGCTGCGTATGACGTTCCTGGACGCGGCCGCGCACCACTTCTACCGCGACTGGGACCGTGCCGCCGAATCATGCGTGGCCGCACTACGACGGGCAGCCGGCATCGACCCCGATGATCCGCGACTGATCGAAATCGTCGGCGAACTGTCAATGAAGAGCGCCGAGTTTCGTGCACTGTGGGCCCGCCACGACGTACGGGGCAAGACCCGCGAGGCCAAGCTCTTCCATCACGCCGATGTCGGCGACCTGGAGCTGCACTACGAAGCCTTCACCGTCAACAGCGCCCCCAGCCAGCAGATCATCGTCTACCAGGCCGAGGCCGGCAGCCCCTCCGCCGACGCTCTGGCGTTGCTTGGCTCCCTGAGCGCGGTGCCGACTCCCCAGCGTGCCCCGTTCATCAGCCCGGACTGAGGCGAGACCCGGGGGATGCGCAGGACGCCCGCACCACAGAACCGCCGCGACACAGCAGCGACATGCCTGCACGCTCAGCGCAGCTCACCAATTCGCTTGCCTGACAACATGATGCCGCCCCTCGGTACCGGAATTTTGCGGCCCCTGCGAGACCCTTCTTGACACGACGGCCCCCGGAAACGATCACCACCCGCTGATTCGAGCTGCGGAGCGCTCCCGAGACGTGTGGCAGTTCACATCAAACAGCGCCGCCATCGAAACCGCGTTGGTGCTTCAGAAATGAAGCGGTGAGCGGCTCCGTATCCGGACTGCCGGGGTGATTCCTCATTCACTGCTGCTTTCTTTGCCCCTCGGCGGTCGCATGCCATCGAGCTTTGCCGACCGGATCCGACAGAGGGAGGCCGGAAAGAGATTCTGCGAATGAAGGAAGACGCGTCCCGCTCACAGCCGCGAGACTGGTCCTTCGTTTCCTGGGTGTATCACGGCTACCCTTGCGCCTGTCCATGCCCGCGGGCGTGACGGAGAATGACGGTATGAACCAGATCGTGGAGCTGGGAGAGTTTCTCCGTTCGTGTCGAGGCCGCCTCAATCCCGCAGAGGCGGGAATGCCCAGGACCGCCCGGCGTCGCGTCCCGGGCCTGCGCCGTGAGGAGCTCGCCCAGCTGGCAGGCGTCAGCGTCGACTACTACACGCGCCTGGAACAGGGGCGTAGCCGTACGGCCTCGCCGGAGATCCTCGAGGCCCTGGCGACAGCGTTGCACCTGGACGATACCGAGCGGGCGCACCTGTTCGATCTCGCGAACCGGCGCCCTATCCAGTCCCGGCGGGCTGCGCCCTCCCCGGCCGAGCAGGTCAGCCCAGCCGTCCACCAGCTGCTGACCACCCTGGATGCCGCCTACTGCCCCGCATTCGTCCTGGGTCGGCGCACCGACGTGGTGGCCTCCAACCCGCTCTCCCGTGCACTGATCGCCGACTTCGACGCCATGCCCGCGAACGAGCGCAACCAGACCCGGTTCCTCTTCCTCAACCCCGCCGCCCGCGAGCTGTACGCGGACTGGGAGACCGTCGCCGCAGACACTGCTGCCATGCTGCGCATGGATGCCGGGCGCCACCCCGAGGACCCGCAGCTGGGCGAACTGGTCGGCGAACTCGCCGTGCGCAGCGAGCACTTCCGCGGGTACTGGGCTGAGCGCAGGGTCCACGAGCGAACCGAGGGGACCAAGGGCTACCACCACCCCGTCGTCGGGGAGCTCACCGTCACTTATCAAGCTCTCGCCCTGCCCGGCGACAGCAATCAGACCCTGTTCGTCTACAGCACCGAGCCCGGCTCCTCCTCCGAAACCGCCCTGCGGCTCCTGGCGACGTGGTCGACCGAACCCCTCGCAGAGCAGGCCCGTTCCGTCGCACCCAACGAACCGGACACCGCTGCCTGACCTGTTCACACCCAGCGCCTGCCGGGCCGAGCGGATCCAGATCATGTTCCTGCATCGGCCCGCCTCGGTCTTCGACCAGCTTCCGCGTTCCTGACTGACCCAGCGATGCTGTCTCTGCTCCCACCATGCGGGTGCGTCCTGGGGCGCCGACCCAGGCGTCGCGCCTCGGGCAGGCCCCGCCTGGAGAAAGCAGCCGCCCACGAAAGCGCATCGCGATCAATTCAGCGCCCGCCGCATTCCGAAACGGGAAGGCTTAGCCTGGGGGGCATGAGTGACAGCACCCCTTTGGGAGAGTTCCTCAGAGCACGGCGCGAAGCCCTCAAGCCGCAGGACGTGGGCCTGCCCGAGCACGGCCGTCGGCGGGTGCCCGGGCTGCGTCGCGAGGAAGTCGCGATGCTCGCCGGTGTGAGCTCCGACTACTACATGCGCTTGGAGCAGGGCCGCGAGTCCAGCCCTTCACCCCAGGTCGTCGAGGCCGTCGCGGACGCCCTGCACCTTGATGACGAAGCCATCGACCACCTGCGCAGACTCACCCGAGTACCTCAGGAACGCCGCACCCTTCCTGCCGGCCACGACCAGGTCAACCCGCAGCTGCTGCAGCTGCTCGACAGCTGGCCCGACACCCCTGCCTTCGTAGTGGGCCCGGCGCTGGACATCCTGGCGCGCAATGACCTTGCGGCGGCACTGCACAGTGGATTTCAGCGGTTCGACAACCTGGCTCGCATGGTTTTCGTCGACCCGGCGGGCCGCGACTTCTACCAGGAATGGGAAAAGGCAGCCCACTCGTGCGTCGCCGAAATACGCGCCGCCTATGGATATGACCCGGAATCTCCACGGATCATCGAAGTCGTGGAAAACATTTCCACGGAGAGTCCAGAATTCGCCGAGCTGTGGGCACGGCACAATGTGAAGGGCAAGACCCGGCAGACGAAGAACCTCAAACATGCCCGGGTCGGCGACCTGCAGATCCAGTTCTCCGCCTTCACGGTCAATGAAGCCCCTCATCAGCAGCTGGTCGTCTATCAGGCTGAACCCGCCAGCCCCACCGCGGCTGCATTCGCCGAACTCCGCTCCGGGATCGAGCAGGAACAGCGCGAAGCGCAGCGGATCGCCGAACCGACTCATCACCCGTGATGCGCAGGCTGCGCGTCGCGTCATCAAAAGACGCCTGACCGCAGTCCCGGTGCGAGCAGCCTGGCCCTCGCGTACCCAGGAAAAGCCCGGCCCTTACACCCTCACTGATCGCTGGCGAGAGTGGACGTACAGAAAGGCCGAGGACACTGACCCGCACATTCACTGAAACCGCGGCTGTCTCCTCGGCCGGCCCGTACGCCCCAGGAGACCAGCGTGATTACTGTCAGTGATTTGCAGGCACACCCCTTGGACCAGGTCCACCGACTGATCGAGCCCGGCCCGGTCATCCTGGTGACCACACAGCACCGTGGCATCCCGAACGTGATGACCAACGGGTTCAACATGATGATCCGCCACGCCCCGCCACTGATCGGCTGCACCATCGGGCCGTGGGACCACAGCTACACCGCGCTGCGCGATACCGGGGAATGCGTCATTTCCATCCCCAGCAGTGAACTCGCCGAGACCACGGTCGACATCGGCAACTGCTCAGGCCAGGACGTGGACAAGTTCCAGGAGTTCGACCTGACCCCGGTGGCCGCACAACGGGTCAAAGCACCGCTGATCGCCGAGTGTTTCGCGAACATCGAATGCAAGGTCGCCGACACCACCCTGGTCGGCGCGTACAGCCTGTTCGTCCTCGAAGCAGTCCGGGCCTGGGTCGACCCGTCCCAGCCGCACCCGCAGATGCTCCACCACCGCGGCGACGGCACCTTCACGCTGGACGGCGAAACCATCGACCTGCAAGACCGCATGACCAAGTGGCAATACCTCCTGTGATGCTCCCCGCCACCTGCCCAGCCTTCGCACCACCGCCTACCCAACGCCCGGAGCACCCACCGGGATGAGGAATGACTTATGACAGGCCTCGAACTCATTGCCGTGGTCCTCGCCGCCATGCTGATGATGACCTGGCTGGCCCGCCGCCTCCGCCTGAGCGAGCCGCTGATGCTGCTGGGCGGGGGCATCCTCATCGGCCTCACCCCGCACTTCGGTCGGGTCGACCTGCCGCCCGACGTGCCGCCGTCCGCGCGCTGACCTCTATCTCCCTGCTTCAGGCGACCATGATTGCTGCCGCAGTAAGTGCGACCGTCATCGCCGCCCGCGATGCGCTCGAGAGCAAGCTCCTCGACGTCAAGCGTGGCGCACTGAACGACCTGCGCAACCAAGCACGCATCGATGACAGCGTGCTGCGCCGGGTGCAACGCCATCTGGACACCGAGGAGCAACGCCTGAGCATGAGGATGTCCTTGCTCCCGATGTCCGCCCATGGAGTCGGCGAGCGGCCGGACGGCGCAGCCCAGGGCGGCCCGCCCGCCCCCTGAAAGCACAGGCGGACGCGCAAGCGACGTCTTCGACGCCCAGCAGCCGAGCCACCTTTGCCGCGCACCTCAGGAATGAGCCTTTTCCATCATCGGCCTGAGCTGGTCAGACGCAGGGCGGCGGAAACCCGCGTCTCGCCCTGAATCGCGGCGCGCCCCCGGCCTGGCGACGACCGGCCGGGGGCGACGCTGCCGGCCGGCCCCGTCGGTCCTGTCACCTCTCGTCGAGCTGAGCCGCGGTCCGCGCATTGGGCGTTCCGTCGGGGCCGGGCTGCCGGCGCTGGGGTTCGACGCGGCGGGGTGTCGAGCCGAGCTGGAGCGCGACGATGATCGTGGCGAGGACCGCGAGAGCGGTCGCGAGGAGGAACGACAGGCGGTAGCCGTCCACCGGGGAGCCGCTGTGGCCGGTGGCGGCCGCGGCGGCGGTGGCGAGGACCGCAAGGCCGACCGCGGCGCCGGTCTGCTGGCTGGTGGTGAACAGCGCCCCGGCCAGCCCCTGCTCGCTGGCCCGGACACCGTTGGTGATCGCGATCGAGGCGGTCGGCAGGGCGAGCCCGACCCCTACCGCGGTTAGCACCATGCCGGGCAGTACGGCCGCCGGGTAGCAGGCCCCGGCGGTGATCTGGGCGAGCCACAGTTGCCCAGCGCCCATGCAGGCCAGCCCGGCGAGCAGCATAGCCTTGACGCTGAACCGGGCCGTCAGCCAGCGTGTGCCGAAGGTGGAGACCAGCACGACGGTGCCGGTCGACGGGACCAGTGCCAGTCCGGTCGTCACCGGGCTGAATTCCAGCACCCTCTGCAGGTAGAGCGACGCGAAGTAGACGTAGCCGGCCAGGATGGCGCCGATCAGCAGCATGGCAGCGATCGCGGCCCGCCGGGCCGGCTCCGCCAGGATCGGCAGGGGCAGCATCGGGGCCGCCGACCGCTTTTCGGCGACCACGAAGCCCGTGGTCAGCAGCACCGCGAGGGCGAGAGCGACGAGGGTGGTGGGCGTGGTGAAGCCGTGCTGCTGCCCGCTGCTGAGGCCGAAGATCAGCGCCGCGATGCCCGTGGTCACCAGCAGTGCCCCGCGCACATCGAGACTGCCGCCGCCGGACCGCTTCCCGATCGGCAGGCGCGGGACCAGCGCGAGGATGACGGCGATGACCGGCAGGTTGATCAGGAAGACAGCCCGCCAGCCGAAGTACTGGGTGAGCAGCCCGCCCGCCACGATCCCGGCGGTCGCGCCCGCCGCGGTGGTGGCCTGCCAGATCGCCAGCGCCCGGTGGCGCGCTGCCCCTTCCGTACTGGTCGTCGTCAGCAGCGACAGCGCGGCCGGGGAGACCATCGCCCCGGCCGCGCCCTGCACGATCCGGGCGGCGATCAGCATGATCGGCCACTGCGCCAGACCGCAGGCCAGCGAAGCGATCCCGAACAGGGCCAGGCCGACGGTCAGCACCTGCCGTCGGCCGAGCAGGTCCGCCAGGCGGCCGCCCGCCAGCAGCAACGACCCGAAGGACAGCGCGTAACCGGTGACGATCCACTGCAACTGCGTTGCGGGCATGTCCAGCTCCCGCTGAACCGACGGCAGCGCCACGTTCACGATGCTGAAGTCCAGTTGCAGCACGAACTGGGCGGCGCAGATCAGTGCGATGACGAACACGGCCCGCTGCGATCCGCTTCCGGCGGGCTGAGGCGCGGCGTGCTTCGCCGAGTGGTCCGGCATGGGCGAATCCCCTGTTCTTGATGTGTTCCTTACTGGTTCGTCGGCGTCAACCACGTCGGTCGGAACGTCGATGGCGATCCGGCGGCAGTGTGCGGAGATAGGCTGCATCTGTCCCACAGATGGAACTGTCCAGATGCACTGCAACGCAGGCCTGGAGGCGGCGGCCGATGGAACTCCGACAGCTACGGCACTTTCTGGCGCTGGTCGATGAGCGCAGCGTCACCCGCGCCGCAAAGCGGGAGCTCATCGTGCAGTCGGGCCTGTCGAACTCGCTCCAGGCCCTAGAACGCGAACTCGGCACGCCCCTCTATGTCCGCGGGACCCGGCCGGTGCGGCTCACCGCGGCCGGTGAAGCCCTGGTCGGCCCGGCACGCCGGACCGTGATCAGCGCCGCGCAGGCGGAAGAAGCCGTGCACCACACCCGTGACGTGCTCATCGGCACCCTGCGTCTGGGCGTCGGGCTCTCCGCCCAGCATCTGGTGCCGTTCGCCTCCTACCTCGGCGAGTTCACCCGCGATCACCCCGGTATCGACCTGCGCCTCCAGTACGGGCCCGCGCTGACGATGATCTCGATGGTCGGGACAGGAGAGGTGGACTGTGTGATCGGACCCGCGGTCGGCCGGGTCCCCGGCATCCGGATGACCGGCCTCGCGCGGGAGCCGCTGCGCCTCGTCTGCCGTGCCGATCACCGCCTGGCGGAGCGGTCCGACGTCACCATCGCGGAACTGGCCGACGAGCGGTTCGTCGAGGTGCCCCCGCGGTGGACGGCCCGCCTGCTCAGTGACGCCGCGTTCGCCACCGAAGGGATCCAGCGCCGGGTCGTCTGTGAGGTCGGCGACTGGGAACTGTTCCTCGAACTGGTCGGCGCGGGCGTCGGCATCGGCTTCGCTCCGACCGGCCTGCAGTACCCGGTGCTGACAGCCCCGGACAGCGTCCTGCGGTTCGTCGAGGTCGAGGGCGTGCGTCTGGAGCGGCACATCCACCTGATGCTGCCCCCGGCGGGCGAGACCAGCCCGGCAGCGGCGCGGTTCGCCGATCAACTGCTACGGGTCCGCTCGACGGGCGGCTGACCCGCCGCCCGTCGGCGACCGCGGCCCTGCCGATCGGGAGCGGCGCGGCTGCGGAGGCGCACGCGCTGCCACCATCTGATCGTCAGATGGACTCCATCTGGGGCAAGCGCGACGCATGCGACATCAGCGGCGATGGAGGCGCGGTTGCACGGGGTGAAGCTTTCACG
The DNA here is from genome assembly GCF_000424945.1 of Streptomyces sp. 142MFCol3.1. Taxonomy (NCBI): domain Bacteria; kingdom Bacillati; phylum Actinomycetota; class Actinomycetes; order Kitasatosporales; family Streptomycetaceae; genus Streptomyces; species Streptomyces sp. 142MFCol3.1. The sequence continues at coordinate 4,459 of NZ_AUKV01000060.1, read as the reverse complement.
CCGACCGCGGACACCGGCTGGACGGCGGCGAAGAAACGCCGCTCCGGACGATCCGCCACACAGTCTGCGCCTGCACAGCCCATGAGAAGAAGAAGGAGGTCCCTGAGGTGAACCTCACTGACCACGCCGGAGTCCGGCTCACACACGGCAAGCCCAAGGTCAACGGTGTGGAGATCCACTACGCGATCGGCGGCACCGGCGAGCCGGTGTTCCTGGTGCACGGCGTGCCGAAGACCATGGCCTACTGGCGTCACGTTGTACCGCTGCTGACCCCGCACTACACCGTCATCGTGCTCGACAACCGGGGTGCCGGCGGCTCCCAGCGCCCCCTGCGCGGCTACGACACCTCCACGATGGCCGCCGACGTCGCCGCACTCGCCACCCACCTCGGCTTCGACCGGTTCCGCGTCGCCGGCGAAGACTGGGGCGCGGCCATCGCCTATGCCGTCGCCGCCTTCCACCGGCCCCGGGTGCAGCAACTGGTCTTCCAGGAAACGCTCCTGCCGGGACTTCCGGCCGGCCCAGGAATGCCGGGCGGCGGCCCCGACCCCTCGCTCGCCCCCGACGACGGCCGCACCGGCTGGCACTTCAGCTTCTTCAGCCTGCCGCACATCCCCGAACTGCTGCTAGCAGGACGGGAACGGCCCTTCTGGACGTACTACGCCCGCCGCCAGATGTGGGACCCCAGCGCGCTGGCCGAGGAAGACGTCAACGAGATCGTGCACTCGGCCGAGCAGCCGGGCGGCACCAGGGCCATCCTGGAGATGTACCGCGCCCGGCAGACCGACGCCGAACAGAACCGCCCGCACTACGCCGACCCACTCAGCTGCCCGGTCCTGGCCGTCGGAGCCGAGGAATACCTCGGGGACGCGGTAGCACAGCAGATGGCGCAAGTGGCCGACGACGTCCACAGCGTCGTCATCCCCGCGGCCGGTCACAACATCGCGCTGGAGAACCCGACCGCTCTGGCCCAGGCCTACCTCGACTTCTTCGCAGCCCGCTGAGGTCCGGCACCGTCCGTCCCGTGCCGCGACGTCCGGACGTGAGCAGGCCGAAGGTGGCGTAACGAGAGGGCCGGGCGCGGCGCCGCACGGACGTCCCCCAGCGTCACCGCGGCCTGCAGTGTCGCCGCACCCGGTGAGACGGCCCGGCGTCACAGGGATTCGTGACGGGAGACCGTGCTCCGCGGAACGTCAGAAATGAGGCGTCCGCTCAGTCAGCCTCGCCAACCTGCTTCCCTTGTCTCCGGGTTGGCCTGACACAAGGGTGAAGCCCCTGGTAGATGGGTTTCCGACCAAGAGCAACCTGTCCGCCCGGAGCTTCACGTGCTTGTCTACCCATCGGGGATCGATCTGTCCACCTCGACCCTGCGGTACCTCTCCCGACTGCTGGCCACCCGACGCCGGGAACGGGGCACGCGGTGGCGCAGGCTCTCCGCGAACCGGCAGGCCCTGCTGGTCCTGGCCCATCTGCGGTGCGGGCACACCTACGTCCAGCTCGCGGCCGGGTTCGGTGTCGGGATCGCCACCGTCTACCGCTACGTCACCGAGGCGGTGGAGGTCCTGGCCGCCGTCGCCCCCGACCTTGCCACGGCCGCCCGCACCGCGGGCGAGCGTCCGCGCAAGCAGCCTGCCGACGCTTTCGATCAACCACCACCCACGAGCGGCTGCTCGCCCGCCTGGTTGCAACCGGCGCCCACCGCCAAGGAGGTGGGGCTCAGCTCTTCGTGAGCCCGCGCACTGTCGACGCCCGCTTGCACCGTATCTTCCGCACGCTAGGCCTGGCGCCGGCAGCTGCGCGCGTCCTCCCTCGACGACCGGGTGAGCGCCCCAGAGCTGAGCCCTCGGCGCACCGAGCCGGCGCCCCCACACGAGGGCGCGGGGGATAGGTGATTGTCGCCAATGCGGCGAACCCGGGACCGTGCGACAGCCGTGACCACATCACCACTGCCACTGGCCGACTCGTCATTCTCCGCACCAAGCAGTCCGTCCGAGGCCGCCCACGGCCTCCGTCTCGAGCAGCGGTGCCGACCGTGGGTGGCGCGCACCTGGGGATACGGCGGCCTGGTTCCGATTCCGGCTCGCGACGAATCTGGTGGTCAAGCAGCCGCTGTAGCTGTTCGCACATCGGCCCCGGCCATCTGAGGAGCACGGAAATGGGCATCACCGACACCGACACCGTGAGCTGGAATTCCAAGGCACTCGACGAGATCCTCTCGAACGACGATGGGCGTCCCGTCCTGTTCACCAACGCCCGGATCCTGACGATGGACCCGCTGATCGGGACCATGACCGGAGCCGACCTCCTGTTCGTCGGCTCCCTGATCGTGGGGGTCGGCCCTGGCATCATCACCGCGGCGGAGGACGACAACGCCATCGTCGTCGACTGCACCGGCATGACCATCGCCCCCGCCGTCGTGGACACCGTCGCGCTGGCAGGCGGCCGCGGCCACCGCTCGCAGTACGTCGCGACGCTGACCCCGGGCAACACCACCGACTTCCTGGTGGTGCCCGACGAACTCGCCGCCGACGTGCCGAGCGCGGTGGCCACACTCATGTCCCGGCCGGAGCAGGTCCACGCACTGGTTGCTGCCGGTCGGCCGGTCCAGTGGGCGGGCACCGACGCTCCCGGCCGGGCCACCGCCCCCCAGGCGGGCATCCCCGCCGCACCGGACCTGAGTGGCAGCCCGCGGGTCGGCGTCTGGATCGATCTGAAGGACTTCCTGCACCAGGAACTCACCGCCGACGGCCGCTACGACGAGACCCGGGGCGGCCGCCCGCACGCCTACCAGGGCCAGTACTGGATCGACGGCGACCGCATCGACTACCTGGACGACCTCGGCTTCTGGGCCTACGGAGAGTTCCAGGGCGACGAACTGCACCACGCGGGCTACGTCATGAAGCTGGGCTGACCTTCCCACCGGCCGACGCACCGACGGCTTCGAGCCTGGGTGCGCGACACCTGGGGAAAACACGGCCTGGTTGCCGTGGCCGCGGCGACCGAGGCTGTTGTTAGAGCAGCCTCGGCCGCTCCGGCGCCCCACCCTCTCAGCCCTCTCCGCCGTATCGAAAGAAGACCCCTCATGAACGTGAACACCACCACCAGCGCCGCCGTGCTCGAAGAGTTCCGGCGCCGGCCCGCCGACCGGCGGCGCATCCTGTTCACCGGCGCGACCATCGTCACCATGGACGCCGACCTCGGCGTCATCGACGGCGGCGATCTCCTCGTCGAGGGAGACACGATCACCGCCATCGGCCGCGACCTCAGTGCGGACGACGCCGTGGTCGTCGACGCCACCGGCACGATCCTCACCCCCGGCTTCGTCGACACCCACCGGCACGCCTGGGAGGCCCAACTGCGCCGGATCATGCCGGACGTCGACGACCTCGGCGGCTACGTCATGGCCACCCTGGCCGGTTACGCCACGGTCTACCGGCCCGAGGACATGTACACCGGCACCAAGCTGGCCGCGCTGACCGCGATCGACAGCGGCATCACGACCATGCTCGACTTCTCCCACAACTCCCGCACCCGCGAGCACTCCGACGCCGCCATCGAGGCCCTGATCGACACCGGCATCCGCGGCGTGCACGCCTCCATGGGCCCACACTTCGGCGACTGGGACCGGCAATGGCCCAGCGACCTGACCCGCATCAAGGACCGGTACTTCAGCAGCGACGACCAGCTGCTGACCCTGCGCCTGGCGACCCTGGCCACCGACGAGATCGCCGGACCGGCGCTCGCCTACGGTCCTGAACTCGCCCGCATAGCACAGGAGTTGGGCATCGGAGTGAGCGTGGACGCCGTCTTCGGAACGTCCTCCTCCGAGGCGGTCCTGCGCTGGCACAAGGACGGCATCCTCAGCCCCGACGTCACCCTCATCCACTCCACCGGACTGACCTCCACGGCATGGAAGGCGATGGGGGAGACCGGCACCACCGTGGCGCTCGCCCCCACCTCCGACGCCCAAATCGGCCTGGAGACCGCGATCCCCGCCATCGACGAGGCTCTGTCCGTCGGTATTCGCCCCGGACTGAGCATCGACGTCGAAGTCGCCCTCGCCAGCGACATGTTCACGCAAATGAGGGCTCTGCACGCCATCCAGCGGATGCGCGCGGTCAACGCCGCCTACGGCACCGACCAGCAGCCCTCCCGCATCACCACCCACGACGTCCTCGACTTCGCCACCCTCCAGGGCGCCCACACCAACGGCCTGGCGGGCGTCACCGGATCACTCACCCCGGGCAAGAAGGCCGACCTGCTGGTCATCCAGGCCGAGGACCTCAACAACATGCCGCTCAACGACCCGATCGGCACCGTCGTGCTGGGCTCCGACGCCCGCAACATCAGCGCCGTCCTCATCAACGGCGAGCCCCGCAAGTGGAACGGACAGGTCCTCGACGTCGACCTGGCCGCCCTGCGCAGCGAGGTCTACAACTCGCGCGAGTACGTGCTGAAC
>NZ_AUKV01000059.1:0-26120 GCF_000424945.1 Streptomyces sp. 142MFCol3.1 | reverse complement strand
GATCAGCCACTGGGCGAAGAAGGTCGGACGGATGTGGGTGACGGCTGCCGGGAAGTGTTCCAGCACACGCTCGGCGACCCAGTGCTGGCGTGCTGCGTTGCTGGCGGATTCACGGCGGGCGGAGATTTGCGACATGTTCACGATCGCCTGTACCCCGTTCTCCTCTGCCGCCAGGGCCACGTTCGCCGTGGCGTCCATCAGGCCGGGAACGATCGGGTAGGTGAAGTACAGGGCGTCGATCCCCTTCGTCGCCTCCGCCAGGGAGTTGAGGTCGAGGACGTCGCCCTCCACGATCTGTGCCCCGAGGCCGGCAAGCCGCTCGGAGCGCTCATCGACTCGACGGACGAGCGCGCGGACGTGGTGACCGCGCTGAAGCAGCAGTTCCGCGGTGTGGCCACCGGTCTTACCGGTCGCCCCGATCACGAGCAGATTGCGTTCCATGGTGATGTTTCCGTTTCTGGAGAAGTACCGGTGTATGGGGGGGGTTGAGCCCCTTGAGTGGGTGCCGCACTCAGTGAGAGGTCGTGCGATGTCCGTCGGGCAGGCGGAACAGTTCGAAGAACAGCCGGGCGGCGGCCGGCTCGCCGTGCACGACGAGTCGCCCCGAGGTCATCGCGTCATCGACGGCGACCTGTCCCTTCGCTAGGGCGTAGAACGTTTCCTTGTCGCAGATCAGGCGCAGACCGGGCTTCAGCGGCGCCGGGCCGGTCTCCACTCGTACTCGCTCGCCATCGCCCTGCAGCCACAGCGTCTCCTCGCCGACCATCAACTCCGTGAGCGTGTCGAAACGCGCCGCCTCTCCTGTGGCCGTGAGCCGCATTGCCACCACGGACCAGGCGGCGCGATCGGTGTAGCTGGGCGGCGGGTCTCCCAGACCCGCGCCCCACTCGGCGAGGCCGGCGAGGACCGGCATCAACGCTTCGCCGCGGCCGGTCAGTTCATATGCGGCTACGCGGCCCGGACCCGGCAGCGTTGTGCGACGCAGCACGTCATGCTGCTCAAGGTGCTTGAGACGTGCGGCCAGAAGGCTGGTTCCCATGCCTGGCAGGGCCGATAGGAGATCCCCGTAGCGGCGGGGGCCCAGGGCCAGCTCCCGCACGATCAGCAGCGTCCATCTCTCACCCAGCACGTCAAGCGAGCGGGCGATGAAACACGTCTGTTCGTAGGAACGGTTCATCATGCCACCCCGGCCGGCGACATCGCCGTGTACGCGGAGGGCATCGCCATCCGGTCGGTTACCGGAGCGGACAGGCGGACATGGCCCAGCAGGCCAGTGACGACTCGCTGCACTCGCACCCGCTGGACATCGAGTCCGCCGTCATGTCGGCCCGCAGGCTTGGACTCGAACTCGGCCATCCGGGCGGCAGCGCGGTGTGCTGCGGCACTGTCTGCTGCGCCGTCCACCAGATAGAAGTGCTCAACGATCACTCCCACCCCAGAGCGGCGGCGGAATCCGACCATCCACTTATTGTCGTTCACGGACCTTCTCCTTCCTTGTCGCGCTCACACGCCCTGGAAGCGGCCACTGGCCCGCTACTTCAAGAACATGTAGTTGTTGCTACTTGTTTTAGAACTCCCAGGGGGGTGCGAGTCTTCCCGGTATGACAGAAAAATTTCTGTTTGATCAACTCTGCGGGCCCCGGCCGCGTAGTGCCGGTAGGTGGCGCTCGGCGAGGCGCTCCGTGGGCGATAGTGTCCGCTCCCGAGCAGTTGGGAGGCCGTGCTGTCAGGGCACGCGGTGGGAGTGGAGGGCGAGCGGGGCGATACCGGCGGCCGGGCCGGCTCCGGCCTGGACCGACCGGGCGTGGTCGAATCCGATGAGCGTGGTGTGAGGTGTGGGGGCGACAAGCACGGCCACGCCGACGGCGCTGCCGATCTGTCGGCTCATGTCGAGCACGGCGCTGCCGGTGGTTGCGCGTTCGGGTGAGAGGGTGTCGGCGGCGAACATCAGTGCCTGGGCCAGGCTGCCGGCCAGACCCTACGAGCTGTTCAAATGCGGCCTGAGCAAGATGCGCGAGCGCGGCGAGCTGCGGCCGGAGGCTGATCCGGCCGCGCTCGCCCACCTGCTCACCGCCGCGTTCCAGGGCGGAGCACTGCTGGACCAGGCGGCTGGCGATTCCACGCCTCTGCGCGACGCGTTGTACGGAGCCCTGGCCTACGTCGAATCATTTGCCGCGGACCGCTGACCGCACCGAGTAGGGACCCTCGGGCAAGTGGCGCTCAGGAAGCGCCGGAGACGACCGGACCCTGCAGGGACCGCGCCTGCGCGGTGAGCGGCAGTCCGGCGAACGCTTGATCGGCGACGCGTTCCAGCGCGGCCGTGTCGGCCCCCGCCCTGGCCAGCACTTCCAAGCCCCGGTTGACTGTCATGAGCAGGTGGCTGACCACCTGCGCGTCAGCCTCGGGATCGAGGTCGCCATGGCGCTGCGCAGCCCGAACGCACCCGATGACTGACCCCTCGATGCGCCCGAGGGCCTGCTGTACGCGCGCACCAGCCTGCGGATCATGGTCGACTCCCTCGACGACGAAGCCGGTCGCCAGGCAGCCGAGCCCGTCCGGATCCTCGTGCACGAACCTTGCCGATTGCACGAGATACTCGTGCAGCCGCTCCAGCGCGGTGCCATCGGGACCTTCGAGTACGGCCGCCCACGCGGCCTCGGTGCGGCCGCAGTACGCCTCCAGCGTCCGTAGGTACAGCGAGCTCTTGTCCCCGAAGGCGGCGTAGAGGCTGCCACGGCCCAACCCGGTGATCTTGGCGATGTCGTCGACGCTGGTACCGGCGTATCCGGTACGGCGGAACTGTCGCTCGACGGCCTGTACGACCTCGTCCTTGTTGAATCCTGGTGGGCGCCCCATGACGGCCAGCCTACAGGCCGCACAAGCGTTCTTGACATTCCGTTCCATAAGTTCCTGTGGTTCATGAGAGCTCGGTCTGAAACCTGGTGTCCGTTGTTCAGGGCATCCCGCGAATTCCGCATACGGATGAGACTCGTGTCCTCGCACCGCAACGCTGTCGCAGCACGAAGCGACCGGACAGCACTTGACGTCGTCACCTCTGGCCTGGTGTCTGGACTCACTTTGAGGGTGGAGGGCAGCGGACGTGTCCTGAGTCGCACCCTATGACGGGCGAGACCATCGCGGAGCTGCCCACCTCGACACCGAACGATGTCGAGGTGGCGTTCGGCGGGGCCCGGAGAGCCCAGCGGGAATGGGCTTCGCTTCGGGTTCGCAAGCGTGCGGAAGTGCTTCTGCGATGCATGACATCCTCTAAGCAGGCCGAGGCGAGGGGCCTGATTCAGGCGGCGGTGACCACCTTCCGAGCCGCTGCTTCGTGCTACCCCGGCTGCGCCCTGAACGTGAGTTCAGCGAGATTCGACACTGCTGCTACTCCCTCCATGGCCCATTGATCACGCCACGCTCCATGGACGTGACGCCGTCCGCCGCCCGTTCCTGTGCAAGTTGATAGGTGAGCGCGTACGGCGGCGCGGCCGTCTCGGAGCGGGCACCGTGGGCGAGGACTTCGTCGGCCAGATGGCGGACCATCTGCAGCCGCGGATAGGCGGCATGGATCCGGGTCTGCTCCTCCGTCACGAGGTCGGCGTTCTTTCCGAAGTCGATCCAGATGCCTTCGTAGGTCAGGAGGGTCAGCAGCCCCATTCGCGCGGGGATCTGCGGAGTGGTGTGCAGAGCGATGGCCTCCCAGACCTTGTCGACATCCCGGGCCGGGGTGCCGAGACCGGTCAGCACGGCGGCGGCGAGATCGGCGCTCTCGATCTCGAAACGGAGCAGGCCCGGTGCGTTCGGCCCGGTCGCCAGGTCGTGCATCACGTTTGCGGCGAAGAGGAGTTCCTCGTTGTAGTCCGCGTCGTCGAGAAGTCCCTTGTGGGCGGCGAACAGGCGGGACCAGTAGAAGCCGCGGATGCAGTGGTTCAGCACGGACGGATGCATCGCGGCCCGCGCCGCGGCGAGGCTTGCCTCGGCCAGCGGCCCGGAAGGGAGGGCGAGTACGTCGCCGTGCAGCTCATTCGGGAGGGTGGGTGAAGTCTTGGTCATGGGGTGACGCTACGAAAGCTGTTCTCAGGCAAGAAGTGGCACGGATGCCAACTATCGCCACAGTCGTGCCAGACGACGAAACGGGCATCGCGCCATGGTGCTCGTACAGCCCGAGGTTCTCGCGCTCGAGTTCGGCAACGCGGCGCAGCTGCTCTCGACGGACCCGTGCTGGGACCTGACCGTGTGCACCGAGAGCGGGCATTGACGATCAACGTAGATCTGCTGGAGTTCATCCGCTCGTGGCATCCGCGAAGACCGCCGGATGACGTCGTGCGCGCCTGACTTCTCGTCATGCAGGCGACGAGGACCCGGGCCGTCCGCATCCGGGCAGGGCCTTCCGGACCATCGAACTCCGGGTGAAGGAAGAGTCGAACTTCTTCCAGATCGCCCGGTGGCAGGTGCAGGCCTGCTGGCCGAGCGGTCGACGCGGCAGGGCAGGATCGCCACACAAGCGGGTGGCAGGATTCGAGGTATAGATGTCATTGCCGCCAACCTGCTGGTCACTTAATGTCAGATCTGAGCCAGAAACAAGGGAAGGAAATCACTTTGATCGCCGATATCACAGCGCCGGACTCCAATATCGCGCGCCAGGCCGAGGAGCTTGCCCGCCGCGTTTCCGGCGACGTACTGTTCAATCACGTCATGCGGTGTTACTGGTTCGCCGAACTCTTCGCGCAGCAGGAGGGCACGAAGGTGGACAGCGAACTGATGTTCCTGTCTGCAGTACTGCATGATCTCGGCCTGACGGAGCACGCTCGGGGCCCTCATCGCTTCGAGGTCGAAGGCGCCGGCGCGGCGCGTTCTTTTCTCGTGGAAAAGGGCGTCTCAGCAGGGCGTGCGCAAAACGTCTGGGACAACATCGCTCTTCATACGTGGGACTTCAACCCGTTCCGGGGCGACACCAGCCGCCTTATGCAACTCGGACTGGACTACGACGTCTCCGGGGCCCAGAACGCGGAGTTGGACCCGGCCGACATCGCCGAGGTGCTCCGGCGATATCCCCGGCTGCAGTTCAAGCGCGCCTTTAACGAGCTACTGAACCGCGAGGTCGATACCAAGCAGCCGTACCACCACTGGGTGCACATCTGCACGCGGGTTGCTCACAACCGGTCGCCGATCCCCATCGTCGACGCAACAGCAGTTCTGGACTGGGCCCCGTTCGACGAATAAAACGCCGCTCGACCGCGCATTCGCGATCCCCGGCCCGTCGCCGGCCGCCGCCTTGCGCCTGTACGACCGCCGTCTCCGACACCACTCGCCGGAACAACTCTCACGGCTTATCCGGCACCAGGCTCGAAATAGGAAAACCAGCGCAACGACCCAGGTCATTTTTTTCAAGAGCTGCGGCGTCTACAGGGACGCCACGTCTTGGAGGCCTGGCATGTTCCATCACATAGTCATTAAGCGAGGAAAAAAAATGGATCTCAGCGAGTACGAATTCCGCAGTCAGCCGTGGTTCGATCAGGAGAATTTCCAGGGCTTCAATGAGGCGATCCCCATGACGACCATGGTCGTTCACTGCTTCGATCCGCGAGCGGCGGAAATCCCCGAAGCCGTTGCCAAACACTTCGGGGACGAGGTCTTCCCTGGCGAGAACATCCTCGACGAGAACGGCAACCGAGTCGGCCACACACGCACGCTGTTCCCCCTGGCGAACGCCGGTGGGCGTGCAGTCGACGCGCTGCAGGCAGTCGCGACCATGGACTACCTGTTCCACTTCAAGACCGTCGTCGTGGTGCACCACTCGTTCTGCGGTGCGACGGCGTTCAGGCCGGACCAGCTCATCAACCGGTATCGCGACGAGCACGACGTGGACATCTCGGATGCTTTCAGCCGGGACAGCCTGACCATTCCGCACTTCGACGAGTCGATCAAATATGATCTCGCCCTGCTCCGGAGCCACCCTGCCGTGCCGAAGTCCACCAAGCTCTTCGGATTCTTCTACGAGATGAACACCGGCGAGCTCATCGAAATCGCGCGCGACGTGCCCGCGTAAGCTTCCCGCCCTACCTGCGACCTGGCCTCGGACGGCGTACGCAGGGACTTTTCCGAGGCTGCCGCGATTCCGTCTCGCTGCCGAGCGACGGTATGACACGGCATGCCTGCTCCGGGAGGTGCCCTGCGGCGCTGGCGGGGCTCGCTCTCATGTCTGACGGCAGCACGGCTTGCGCGGTCCATCTGGGTCGCCCCCTGGCGGCCGGGAGTTGACAGCGCTCCATGAGTCCTTGCGGCACGCACCGATTTTCAGGCGTTTCGCGGCAGACATGCCCATTGTGGACGGTGTGCAAAGCTGTGGCATAAAATGCAGTATGCCCTCAGAAACCGCCAAGGGTGCGGCTGGCGACACCCGGAAGATCGTCGTGGTCGCCTACGACGGCGCAAAGCTCATGGACATCGCCGGCCCGCTACAAGCGTTCAGCGAGGCAAATCTCTTGGACGGCCGTCCCGCCTATGACGTCGTCCTCGCCTCCGAGGACGGCAGTGCCGTCACCACCGACACAGGCGTGCGACTGGAGACCACACGGCTGGACGATGGCGTCCTCCAAGGAGTCGACACCCTGCTGGTGTCGGGCAGCGACTTGAGACTACCGCCGGCCTCGACAGAGTCACTGCGCTCCTGCCTGGCCGAGCACCTCGCCCAGCCGCGCAGGCTCGGCTCCATCTGCACCGGAGCGTTTGTCCTCGCCGAACTCGGCGTGCTCGACGGCCGGGAAGCCACCACACACTGGGCGTTCTGCCGCCAACTTGAGCGCGAGCACCCCGCCGTCAGCGTGGACCCCGACGCCATCTTCGTGACTTCGGGCCGGATCTGGACGTCCGCCGGTGTATCCGCGGGAATCGACATGGTGCTGGCAATGATCGAGAACGACCTCGGCCGCGAAACGGCCCTCAACGTCGCGCGCGCGATGGTTCTCTTCCTGAAGAGGCCCGGCGGGCAGTCCCAGTTCAGCATCGAACTGCGACAGCAGATGCAGGACGTACGAGGCCGGTTCGACGACCTGCACGACTGGATTCGCGCGAATCTCAATACCGACCTGTCCGTACCGGCACTCGCCGATGCCGCCCGCATGAGCCCCCGGAACTTCGCGCGCGTGTACGTCCGCGAAACCGGGGAGAGCCCGGCACGAGCCGTAGAAAAACTCCGACTCGAAGCCGCAAGGCGACTTCTTGAGGCGACGCGTGATCCCGTGCGGGTCGTCGCAAGGCGAACGGGCTTCGGTGACGACGAGCGTATGCGACGCGCGTTCGTCAAAGCCCTGGGCGTGTCTCCTCAGGACTACCGCAGCCGGTTCGGGCAGCTCCGCCAGGACTAGAAGCCCGACTTGGACCATCCGACACCATGCCCTTGTGGCGGACACAACTCCCTTACAGGGATTACCTTTGGGGCGCCCAGGATTCTGCATCGCCCTGCCCCATTCGCGCGGGGATCTGCGGGGTGGTGTGCAGAGCGATGGCCTCCCAGACCTTGTCGACATCCCGGGCCGGGTGCCGAGACCGGTCAGCACGCCGGCGGCGAGATCGGCGCTCTCCATCTCGAACCGGAGCAGGCCCGGTGCGTCCAGCCCTGTCGTCATCGTCCCGGATACGAGAGCTGCTCGCGGTATACAAATGGCACGGATGCCTACCACCGCTACAGTCGTGCCACATGACGAACAGACATCGCGCCACAGTGCTCGTACTGCCCGGGGTCCTCCCGCTCGAGTTCGGCACCGCGACGCAGATCTTCTCGACGGACCCGCACTACGAGCTGACCGTATGCGCCGAGAGCGGCCCCGGACCTGTGCCCGGGTCCGGCTTCGCGATCACCGTCACCGCCGGCCTCGAAGCTCTGGACGACGCCGACACCGTGATCATCCCGGGTTACGACGATATCGACGCGATCCCGGCGGCCGGCATCCTGAGGGCGCTGCAGGTGGCTCACGCCCGAGGTGCCCGGCTCGTCTCCATCTGCACCGGAGCCTTCGTCCTCGCTGCGGCCGGACTGCTCGACGGACGCCCGGCCACGACGCACTGGCGGCACGCCGAGCAGTTGCGAAGGCGCTACCCGAACGTCAACGTCCTGCCGAACCAGCTCTATGTGGACGACGGCGACATCCTCACATCCGCCGGCGTCACGGCAGGGATCGACCTGTGCCTGCATCTGATCCGCACCGACCTGGGCGCGGCGGCGGCGAACACACGGGCGCGGGATCTGGTCGCGCCGCCACGGCGGCAGGGAAGCCAGGCTCAGTTCATCGAACAGTTCCGCCCTCAAGCCGACGGCGACGAGCTCGCTCCGTTGCGGGAGTGGATGCTCGACAACCTTGCAGACCCGCTCACAGTCGACGACCTCGCAGAACAGGCCCATATGTCCCGGCGGACCTTCATTCGCCGCTTCCGCGAGGAGACCGGCACCACGCCGATGGCCTGGCTGACCGACGCGCGCATCGACCGGGCGCGCGAGCTGCTGGAGGCGAGTTCCGTGCCGGTGGAACAAGTGGGCCGCCTCGCCGGCCTCGGTGCCCCTGCCTCCCTGCGGGCCGTCTTCCACCGGCATCTCGGCACCTCGCCACAGGAGTACCGAACTCAGTTCCGCCACAAGGCGTAGTCGGCCACCTGCCTCGCCCTTCCCGTGCGTTCTTGACATTCCATTCCACAACTCCATACGGTTCCTGACAGTTCAGTCCAGAACCCTGGTGTCCGTTGCCCACGACATCCCGCGCATCCCGCAGAACGGAAGAGACGCATGTCCTCGCAAGATCAGATGCCCCCTCCGCGAACCCAGAGAGGATGCCTGGACAACGACCCGAACCACCTCTCCGGGATCCTCCCCGGCCGGCTCCTCTTCGGGCTCGGCGCCGGCTTGGCACTCACGACCGGTGTCTCCTCCACCACGGTCGGTCCGCGCCGCGGGCACGCGGGTACGGGCGGCGCCATCGTGACCATGCCGACACGGATCGGGTCGGTCGTCGGCATCCTGATCGCCATGCTCGGCACCGCCTCCGGCGGAGCTTCTCTGGAGACCTACCGACCGGCCTGGCGGGTCACGATGGCCCTCCTGGCCGCCGTGGCCGTGGTGTCGCTGGGCGTATCACTGAAAGGGGCGGTGACGGTCCGATGACGGCCTCCGTTCCTGTTCAGGCTTCCCGCGCCGCGGCCGCAGGCGGCGGGCGGTCCCGCTGGCTCGGCCTGCTGGTGGTCTGCCTCGGAGTCATGATGGCCTTCGTCGACGTCACCTCCACCATCTCGGCCCTAGGCGACATTCAGAGCGACCTTCACGTCACCGCCAGCACACTGGTGTGGATCACCAGTGCGTATAGCCTCGCCGTCGTCAGCTTCGTGATGTCCGCCGGAACCTTCGGCGACCTCGTGGGGCGTCGGCGCGTGTTCAGCCTCGGTGCCGCCGTTTTCCTGATCGGGAGCGTGCTCGCCGTCTTCGCCGACAGCGCCGGCATGCTCATCACCGCCCAGGCGATCGCGGGCCTCGGCGGCTCGGCCGTACTGCCGACGAGCCTGGCGATCGTCAGTGCCACCTTCACCGACCCGCACGAGCGCACGGCCGCGATCGGTATCTGGGCCGCGTGCTCCGGAGTGGGTCTGGCCGTCGGCCCGATCCTCGCCGGCGCCCTGCTCGAGGACTTCTCCTGGCATGCCGTCTACATCGCCAACCTCGTCATCGCCGGCATGGCTCTCCTCCTGGCTCCGGTTTTCGTGACCGAGTCCAGACACCCCACGCGCAGGCTCGACCTCGCGGGCCTCGTCCTGGGCACGGTGATGACGGCCTCGGCCACCTACGCGATCATCCAGGGCGGCGCCACGGGATACACCAGGGCGCCGATCATCGCCATGTACGTGGTCTTCGCCGTGTCCCTGTTCCTGTTCGTACGTGTAGAACTCCGTCACCCCGACCCCATGCTGGACCTGAGACTCTTCCGGAGCGCTTCCTTCTCGGCCGTCATGGGCGTGGCCGCTGTCAGCGTCTTTGGACTGGTCGGTGTCGCCCTGCTCAGCGTGCTCTACATGGAACGTGTGGGACGGACCAGCCCCCTTGATGTCGGCGTGCGCCTGCTGCCGCTGTTCGGCACGTTCCTCCTGGTCACGGTGGTGGCCGCGCGGGTGCTGGTGCACCGGGTCGGCCTCACCCCCTTGATCACTGCGGGCCTGGTCCTCATCGGGGCTGGGTCCCTCGCGCTGCTCGCGACCGATGCCTCAGGAGGGTACGGGGCGATGTGGCCCGGGCTGCTCGTGGCGGGCATCGGTGCGGGCCTGCTGACAGCACCTTCGACGGCTGCCGCAGTCAACAGTGTCCCGCCACAGCAGGAGGGGATGGCGGCAGCAGCGGTGAACATGGCTCGTCAGCTGGGAACGGTGCTCGGCCCCAGTGTGCTCGGAACTGTCGTCACCAGTCGCTTCCCCCGGAACCTGCATGACCGTCTCGTTGAGTCAGGCATGCCCTCGCCGCAGGCGGACAGGATCGTGGAGGGTGCGTCACACGGTGGCGGCGCGACGGGCCTCCCCGCATCCCTCGCTCGCGTCTTGGGAACCGCGGTACCGAGGGCGTTCACCGACGCCGTGCACCTGGGCAACGTCATAGGCGGAGTTGTACTGATCGTCATGGCCGTGCCTGCGGCGCTGTTCGTCCGGCACAAGGTTCACAGTCCCCGGACATCCGCCGAAGCGTAAGCGGTACGTCGACGGGCCGGTGCGAGGCGTCCACAGGCCGTCAGGCCGAACAACGCCCCCCGCACCAGCCGGTTTTGATGGCTGAATACAGCCATCAAAACCGGCACTGCCCGCAATCAGGGCATCGGTCACAACGCAGGGCCGAACCGCTGGGCGACGCTGCGATCAACCGCCCGCCCAGCTCAATCCAGACTGAAACCGTGCGCCTGACACCCCGCGTCGGCGTGCGCGCGAAAGGGAGATACCAACATGGCCGAATTCCTGCTCAGCATCCATGTGCTGGCGGCGATCCTGCTCATCGGACCGGTCACCATTGCGGCGAGCTTGTTCCCGCGTTGCGCGCGCCAGGCACTGACCGACGGCCCCGAGCAGCAGTCGGCCAAGAGTTCGGCCCGACTGCTGCACCGGATCTGCCGCGTCTACGCAGTGGTCGGCATCTCCGTACCGGCCTTCGGTATCGGCACCGCCCAGGTGATGGGCGTGATGGGTAGCGCCTGGCTCATCGCCTCCACGGCGCTGACCGCGGTGGCCGCCGTACTGCTGGGCATCGCGGTGCTCGGTACCCAGGACAACGTGGTCACCCAGCTCGACAAGCCCGACCAGACGTCGACCGCCGCGGATTCCCTGATCCTCCGGCTGCCCCGCCTGTCGATGATCACCGGCCTGTTCGCCCTCACCTGGCTGATCGTCGTGGTCCTGATGATCGTCCGACCCGGCTCGACGACAGGCGCATAACGACTCAACACCGTAGTGAGGGCTACGCGCTGCCAGTGACTGTTGACGTGGTCCTGCTGTTCAACAGCGTGCGGTGGACTCCAGGGCAAACGGATCTGATCCCAGCAGGGGACGGGGCCTTCCACGTGGGAGGCCCCCGAAATCGGACACTGGGCAGGACCGAAACCCTGTCCACAATTTCGGCTCTAAGGGTCTGCCGATCATCAAGGTGTTGCTTTCAGGGCCGGGGCTCGTTGGTGTCGTATGCGCATCTCGGACGAGACCCGTGATCAACTCGCCGTGAAGTTCGCGGTGTTGTTCCCGCATCTGGACGAACGATAGCGGCGACTGGTGATGGCCGCAGAGGCCCGAGGGCTGGGACATGGCGGTATTCGAGCCGTGGCTCGGGCGGCCGGGGTGAGCGGGACAACGGTTCGCAAGGGCATGTCCGATCTGGAGGCAGGCCCGTTTCTGGCCGGACGGGTGCGGCGGCGGGGCGGCGGACGCAAACGCGTCGCGGACCTCGACCCTGGACTGCGGAGTGCCCTGCTGAGTCTGGTCGAGCCGGAAGAACGTGGTGTTCCGATGTCGCCGTTGCGGTGGACGACGAAGTCGACCCGCACGCTGGCGGCCGAGCTGACCCGTCAGGGCCACCGGGTCGGTGCGGACACCGTCGCCGGCCTGCTGCGGCAGGAGGGGTTCCGGCTGCAGGCCAACGCCAAGACGCTCGAGGGCAGTCAGCATGCCGACAGGGATGCCCAGTTCCGGTATCTCAACGAGCAAGCACGCGATCACCGGGACGCCGGCCAGCCGGTGATCAGCGTGGACACCAAGAGGAAAGAGCTGGTCGGCGACTTCCACAACCATGGCCGCTCCTGGCGGCCCACGGGCGATCCGGTGCCGGTCTGCGTCCACGACTTCGCCGATCCGCAGCTGGGCAAGGCCATCCCTTATGGCATCTACGACCTGGCGGCCAACACCGGCTGGGTCAATGTCGGCACCGACCACGACACCGCCGCGTTCGCAGTAGAGTCGATCCGCCGCTGGTGGCACGGTCAGGGTCAGGCCGACTATCCGCAAGCTTCCCGGCTGCTGATCACCGCGGATGCGGGCGGCTCCAACGGCTACCGCACCCGGGCCTGGAAACTCGACTCGCCCGCCTGGCCGCGGAAACCGGGCTGGTCATCACGGTCTGCCACCTGCCCCCGGGCACATCGAAGTGGAACAAGATCGAGCACCGGCTCTTCTCCCACATCACGATGAACTGGCGCGGTCGCCCCCTGACCAGCCACGAAGTGCGCGCATGCAGGACACGCGGCCGAAGGTCGTCGACGACCTGAAGCGGACCAATGACGAGCTGCACCAGAAGCTCACCCGCCTCCGTGGCGAGCGCGACCGTCTGCGTACGGACGTCCAGCAGCTGGTGCGGGTCATACACGTCCTGGAAGTCGAGAACCAGCAGCTGCGCGAGGCAGCCAGTAGCGACGGCATCGTTCGAGTGCTGCCCGTCCAGCACCGGCCCTCGACTCGTTAGCCTCGGCTTTTCGGTGCGGCCCGCCAATTGAACTGGGGGGTGTCATGACTTGCCGTGTCTCGTGATTCCGCGACTGCTACTTCCGCAGCTCCCAACACCGCTGGTCAGCGGCCTTGTTGGATGCATACGCGAGCTACGCGAACAGGATCACGAACACTAGCTGAGGATGAAGGCCAGACCGGAGCGATCTTCGCCGTGGCCGGGTCGAGGCCCTGCTCTCGGGCTTCGTTCTCTGCCTTGACCTTCAGCTTGAAGAACCGGGCGACGGTGCGCGCCAACAGATCTCCGCTCTCAGCCTTGACCACCTCGAAGCGCACGCCCAGGCGGCGGGTTTGCTCGGCAGCGAGCTTGCGGCGAGGTCCGCGTGGACGATCACGACGCGGTGCAGCAGCCGAGCTTGGCGGCCAGGTCGCACACGTGGGAGGCCATCGCCCGGGATCCTTCCCACTGCTGGAGTCCGGCCGCGCAAAACCTCTCCCCTCCCTCCCCGCCTCCTGCCACCATGGCCGGATGGACAGACGGGGGCGGCACTACGCCCTGTACGGGGTCGGGCTGTTTCTGGTCGCGCTCGGACTGGCGGCGATCCTCCGCCAGTTACGGGCCGACGACTGGAAGATCAGCCTGGAGGTGCTGGGTGCGAGTCTCGGCCTGGCCACCGCTGCGGTGTCGTTGCAGCTGTGGCACCGCCGGGCCATCGGGCGGGCCGTCGTCACGGCGCCGGACGACGCCGTCGCGGCCGCCAAGGCGCGGCTGGCCCAGCAGGTGCAGAAGATCTGGCAGGACGAGGCGCGAATGCGCGACCAGGACGGATCTCGGCCGATACCGGTGACCTGGCAGTACGTCGACCGGCAGGGCGCGGTGACGGAAGTGGCGCTCGCCGGCGCGACCACGCCGGACGAGGCGCTCCATCAGGCGGATCTTCTCGCCCGGAAGTTCCTGGCCTCCCCGTCGCGCCGGCTGATCGTCGTCGGGGCGCGCGGCACCGGCAAGACCACGGTCGCGCTGCAGCTGACCCTAGCGCTGCTTCGTCCGGTCACGTCGGGCCCGGAGCGGCCGCCTCTCGACGTCGTGCCGTTGCCGGTGTCGGCCGCGGACTGGTCTGCCGGTCGGGCCGACTTCGCCGACTGGATCGCGCAGGAGGTGTCTCGGCTCTGTCCGGACGTGCCGAGCAAAGGCTGGGACATCCCCGGGCGGCTCGTCGAGAACGCGCACGTGGTGCCGGTGCTCGACGGCCTCGACGAGATCCCCGCCTCGCAGCGGGCCGAGGTGTTCGCGGCGCTCAGCGACGACGTCACGACCCCGCTGATCCTGACCTGCCGCACCGAGGAGTTCGAGCAGGCCCTGCAGACGCAGGGCGGGCTGCTGCACAACGCACCCAGGATCAGGCCGGAGCCGCTTACGCCCGCAGCCGCCGCCACACACCTCAGGGCGTACCTGCGCCCCGGCTCGGAGTCTGCCTGGGAGGAGCTGCTCGCCGCGCTCGAGGGCCCCGGTCCGCATACCGGGCCCGTCGGCGTGCTCGCGACGGCGGTAGCCAGTCCGCTGGACCTCGGGCTGCTGCGAATCACGTACGCGCAGCCGGGCACGTCGCCCGCGGAACTGCTGCGGCCGGACGCGTACGTGGATGTGCCAGCCCTGCGAGGCCACTTCTTCGACCTGCTGATCCCCAAAGTTCTGAGGTCTCGACCGCCGAACAAGAAGCTGCCTGCGCATCTCCGCCCGAGTCGCCCCTACAAGGCGCGTGACGTCCGGCAGTGGCTCGGCTTCCTCGCCGCCACCCTGGCCCAGCCGGACCAGCCCGTCAGGCGTGACCTGTCCTGGTGGTTCCTGGGCGCCCGTACGCTCCCCTGGTGGGTACTCGCCGCGGTGCAGGCAGCAATCTGGACCGTCCTCGGCGCGGTCGCGGGCGTGGCCATCGGACGGTACGCGCCGTACGCCGAGATGCCGGACGGGGGGACGTGGACTGTGGCGCTCCTGGCGTTCCTGCTGGGCGGGGCCGCCAGTTCCTACTACGCGCCCGACGCCCTGTACTCCGGCCCGCGCTACACCCACCTCGTCACCACCCGGTCGGGACCCGGCCTCGGACGGCACGCGCTTCTCGGAACACTCATCGGCGCATCGACCGTCACCGCGATCGTCGCCTTCAACTACGCAGGGGAATGGTTCTGGCGGGCGGTGACCGAGGACTCCGGCGGAGCGCTCCTGCCCGACGGCGTGACGCCGTTGCTGCTGGCGCTCCCGTACGGAGCCGTCGGCGGACTGCTGTTCGGTCTCGTTCTGGGGACCGACTCTGCGCTGGCAGGCGGACGGGCGCACACGCCCATCGGCTCGCTGCGGGTGGACCGGTTCGGCGGCCTGCTGCGGATGGCGACGGTTTTTTTCATCGCGGGGCCGCTCATCGGCTGGACGGCCTGGGAGAACCGCACGGACGACGAGGTCGTCGCCGGCATGATCTTCTGGATCCTGCTCGTCGTCGGGACGACGCTATTCTCCGGCAGGCGGGCGTGGTTCGTGTACGCGGTGGCCGTGGGACACGCGGCCGCCCGCCGCAGGCTGCCCTTGGGGCTCATGCCGTTCCTCGACGACGCCCACCGGCTGGGGCTGCTGCGAGCGGTGGGACCGGTGTACCAGTTCCGGCACGCCGAGTTCCAGGACCACCTCGCACGCTGGTACCGGCAGACGCACCCCGGCCAGGTCACCGGCGAGCCCACCGGCGACCCGCAGCCGCGCAACCAGGTCTGGTTCATCGTGTCCAGCATCGCTGTCGGCTTGGGGCTGGCCTGCGCCGACACTCTCGTCCGCACCGCCGGCACCGCGCCGACCACGGACCTAGTGGCCAATGGCGGGGGCGTCCTACTGGGTGTCCTCGGTGCTGGCCACCTCCTCTGGACCTGGCGCGCGGCCCGGCGTCACTAAACGGATGTGCAAATGTCGGTCGTGCTTGATAGTCACTGTGAGTAGTTGAGCCAAAGAGGGGGACTGCGATGGGCAATGCACACGGTACGGACCAACAGTGGCTGGACCTGGCTGATGCAATCACGCTGCTGCGGGACCAGATCGCCGAGGCCCAGGCGAGGATCGCCGACCCCGACGGTACGGGCGCTGGCCACAGGGGGGTGCTGTTCACTCTGGGGGAGATCATGCTGGAGCTCGGCATGGAGCTGACCCGTACCCGGGGGTTGGACGGGGGCTTGAGGTTCAGTGTCGTCGGTCTGGGAGGCAAGAGGGAGACCGGGAACAAGGCGACCCACACGGTCACGGTGCAACTGAAGCCGCACCGGCTCGGCGGCGGTGACGTCGACGTCCACGACGAGGAGTAGTCCCCGGCCGGGCCAGCACACCGCACGTCAGGAAGTAAAGAATGGGGGGCTGTTGTGGAGTTCGACCGCCGGGTGCAGATCCGAACACGCAGGCCGGGCAAGGACAAGCGGGGGTTCGGCTCGGGTTACCTGGTGGCGCCGCGCCTGGTGCTGACCGCCGTGCATGTCGTCGACGGCGCATTCGGGGCCGATTCGGTGACCGTAACCCGGCCTGACATGGGGGATCGCGAGTTTCCCGCATCTGTCCTCTGGCGGCGCAAGGATGACGTGGTGGATGCCGCACTGGTCGAGGTAGCTGTCGGCCACGGTTGGGAGACACCGGAATCCTTGGAGGATCTGCGGGTCCGGCCACCGCAGCGCTGGGGCCAGCTCATCGGCACCCGCCCGCACTCGGTCGCCGTCGCTGGATTCCCCCGCATGCAGATGGATTTCGACGACGGCCGTCGCCTGGATGAGCAGCTCATCGGCACAATCCGGCCTGGCACCGGCAGCCTCGCGGGCCGCTACGAGGTCTTCAGCACCGACCCGACCATCCCTCTCCAGTCGCCACTGGAGACCAAAGGAACCCGTTGGTCGGGTATGTCCGGAGCCGCCCTACTCTGCGGCGACCTGCTGTGCGGTGTCGTGCGCCAGGACCGCCAGGCCACTGGCGGCACGCGCCTGACCGCCATGCCGCTAAAGGTCCTGCTGACCGACGACGCCTTTCGCGCGCTGATCACCGAACACACCGGGTGGGAACCCGTCCTGGAACCAGCCGAACCATCCGCTCTCCTTGCACCCGCCGCCCGCGAACGGGACCTGCGCTCCCCGGCGATGCTCCTGCGTGCCGATGCCGAAGCCGTTGCATTCCGGGGCCGCGAACATGAGCTGAACCAGCTATTCGGCTGGTGCCACCAGGACACGGAAACCTTTTCGGTGCGCGTGCTCACGGGCCCCGGCGGACAGGGCAAGACCCGGCTGGCCCGGCAGCTCACCGACATTCTGCGCGCGCGGGACTGGGTCAGCGCGCATGTGCGCGCCGACCTGGCCGACGCCACCACCGTGCCCGATCTGAGCAGCCTGGACACCGCTCAACGGCTCCAGCTCACCGTCGACTACGCCGAAACGCGACCTCATTTGGTCCGCCACCTCATAGAGCGCCTACGTACCGCCCGCCACCGCACCCGCCTGCTGCTGCTCGCTCGCACCGACGGCCCGTGGCGGACCGACAGCCTCGGCGCCACCGCACCGGCCCGCGAACTCCTCGCCTCAGCGCCCGTCATCGAACTCGCCCCCCTCTTCCCGAGCGGCGCCCCACCCATTGCCCGCGCCACCGCATTCATTGATGCCATCGTCGACCTCGCCTCCCTCCTCCGGCACCTTCCCGCCCTCGGCCGGACCGACTGGGCCGCCGTGGCAGCCAGGGTCCATCCCCCCGCCGACCTGGCGGATCCGCGTTACGACTCCGTACTCACCTTGCAAATGACGGCCTTGGCCACCCTCTTGCAGCACGGCCCCGCCCCGGTCGCTGCCAGCCCGGGCCAGCCAGCGGAAGCCACTCTGCTCCGCCACGAGCAGCGCTATTGGGAGGACACCGCCAGGACCCCGGCGTTCCGACTGAGTGACCTGAGCACGGCCACGCTCCAGCGTGCGGTGGCCGTCGCGGTCGTGTGCGGAGCCGCCGACCAGGCTGAAGCCGAGGCGACCGCCCGGAAGATCCCCGGCCTTACACCCAGCCGGGCGCTGGACACTGCCGATTGGCTCCGGTCCCTTTATCCACCCGGGACCGACCGTTACTGGGGCTCTCTGCAACCCGACCGCGTGGCCGAATATCACGCCTCAACGCTGCTGACCGGCCCCGGCGCCCCGCTGCCGGCCCTCATGACCGATGCCTCTACCGACCAGCAAGCTCAGGTGATCACCGTTCTGGCCCGTGCGGCCGTCTCCCACTACAACGCTCACCGCATCCCCGATAGCGAAAGCGTCCTGCGGAGCCTGAACGCCGCGTTGGACACGGTCCCGCTTGACCTCGACGCGGTGGAGAAGGCCAACGCTGTGGTGCCCATCCGGATGCCCGTCCTGAGCGACCTAGGGTTGAAGCTCACCGACGTCCTCGTGAGCACTTACCGCCAGCTGGCCAGCGAGGATCCGGCCGCGTTCGCCCCCGACCTCGCGAGGTCACTGTCCAACCTCGGACTCATGCTGTCGGATCTGGGACGACGGGCCGAGGCCCTGACCGCTGCAGAACAATCGGTGGAGATCTACCATCGGCTCGTCCACGAGGATCCGGACGCGTACGAACCCGATCTAGCCAACGCGATGTCGGGCCTCGATATTCAACTTTCGAAGATGGGCCGACTGCAGGAGGCACTGGCCGCCGCCGAGAAGTCGCTGGAGATCCGGCAGCGACTGGCCCGTAGCAACCCGGTCGCGTACGAACCGGATCTCGCCCAAGCCCTGTCCAATCTCGGCGCTGACCTCTCGGCCGTGGGGCGTCACGGGGAAGCTCTGGATGCGGAGCAGCGCGCGGTGGAGATCTACCGTCGGCTGGCCGGTCAGGATCCGGCAGCGTACGAAGCCGACCTCGCCACCTCGCTGAGCAATTTCGGCAACCGGCTGGCAAATGTGGGACGGCGGCAGGAAGCACTGGCGGCCGGGGAGGAGGCCCTGAATATCCGGCGGCGGCTCGCTCTCGACAATCTCGCCTCGCACGAATTCGATGTCGCCTCCTCGCTGAACAACCTCAGCAATCTTCTGTCGGACGTAGGACGCGCGGAGGAGGCGCTGGACGCTGCCGAACAGGCCGTGGACATCTACCGTCGACTCGCCCGCGGCAACCCGGCCGCGTACGAACCGTATCTGGCCACCTCGCTGAACAACCTCGGCAACTGGCTGTGGGACATCGGAAGCGCGGAGGAGGCACTGGCCACCAGTGAGAAGGCACTGGAGATCCGGCAGCGGCTGGCCTTGGAGAATCCCGCCGTGTACGAGCCTGAATTCGCCGGTTCACTGGCCAACATCAGTCTCTGCTTGTCGGACATGGGACGCATCGAAGAAGCGCTGAGCGCCGCCGAACAGGCCGTGGGCGTCTTTGATCGGCTGGCCCGCGAGGATCCGGCTGCACACGAACCCAATCTTGCGAGAGCGCTGTCCGACCTCAGCCCTCTTCTGTCGGATGTGGGGCGTACAGAGGAAGCCCTGGCCGTAGAGGAGCGAACGGTGTGCCTCTACCGTCAGTTGGCCCGAGATAACCCCGCCGCTTACGAACCTGGCCTCGCTGCTTCACTCAACAACCTCGGCAACTGGTTGATGGACGTGGGACGCATGGATGAGGCGTTGGACGCTGAGGAACAGGCCGTGGACATCTACCGTCGGCTCGCCCGCGACACCCCGGCCGCATCGGAACCGGATCTAGCCGCCGCACTTACCAATCTCGCACGAGCGCTCCGAAGCCCGGCATGGGTACAGTTTAAGGCTCAACCGGATCTCTCCGGAGCTCTACGGGTGACGGGCGAGGCAGTCGAGCTCTACCGCAGGCTCGTCGCAGCAAGGCCCACCCAATTCGCGTCACAGCTCGGGAATGTACTGCGGTTGCAGGCAGATTTGCTCACTAGCCTTGGGCGTCACCGCGAGGCGGAGGAAGTCCGTGACTGGCTCGCAATGAACGCTGCTGCTCTCGACTCTCAGAAATGAGGTCAACTGAGGTCACCGGCTCCCGGTGATCTCAAAAACTGGGTACCACAGCAGGTCAGACGCCCACTAGTTTCTGCCAACTGATCTTGACGGCGCGTACTGACACGGGATGCAGACACAGAAGGCGTCCGGCTCGGAGGCGATCGACAGAAGACCAACCATCCCCATGGCAGCCGTGATCGGCATGAGGGTGACGGCCCCGTCGCGGCACGAGGATGAAGGAAGGCAACACGACTGGACTTGACACAGAATCCAGCTGGAACAGGCCGACCGTGTCGGACGCCTGGATCATCTCGAAGGCGAGCCGGTCGTCGAGGTCGACATGGTCCGGGTTGTCGAGGTCGAGCTGACGGCCGGTGGTGCGACGGATCTCGGTGACGGCGTGCGCCATCGCCGACTGCATCCGCACGCCGAGCACATCGAGCTTGAGGAGGGCGAGATCTTCGACGTCCTCCTTGTCGGCCTGCAACAGCGCGTAGCCCGCCGGGGTGGGCTGCACGGGCAGCCGGTCCAGCAGCGACGCGTTCGACAGGATGACCCCGCACGGGTGCATGGCGTAGGCGCGGGGGAGTGCGTGCAGTCCCTCGGCGAGCTCGAACAGCGGCCCGAACTTCCCTGCCTGCGCCGCCAGCTCCACCAGAGCGGAGCGGATGTCCCGGGCCCGGATGTGCGGGAAGCTCTTCGCAGCATCACCGATGACCTGAGGCGGCAGACCGAGCGCGAGCCCCGTGTCCCGCAGCGCGTGGCGCGCGCGGTAGGTCTCGGGGATGCTGGTGACCGCGGTCCGCTCCCGCCTGAACCGTTTGGTGATTGCGTCGTACACCTCCAGGCGCCGCTCCGACTCCACGTCGAGGTCGATGTCCGGAAGCGACGTGCGCCGCTCGCTGAGGAAGCGTTCTTTACCGACCGGCGAGCTCACCGGGACGCGCTCAACCTGGGGTGATGCGTCGCGGTCGTGTCAGGGATGGCCTGCTTCCTTCTGGGATGTCGGGCCGCGGGTAGGCAGCCTGAGCCTTGGGGCCACCCGGCGTCACGGCATGTCCGCACCGTGACGTGTCGGCTGCGCACTGCGGGCGGGCTATGTCATCGACTCGATGTGCGGATGGTCGGGCTTGGCCGGGCAGATGAACAGGTGCTGTCGGTAGCCGCTGCCTATCTGGACACCGGTCGCGTTGTAGCCGCGGTGGCCGGGGTAGGGTCCAGCACCCGGGTGGGGGTGCGGAGACCAGCTGTTCGCGGCGTCGTCCCCTTCCTCGAAGGTGGCGATGGTCATCAGGACCTCCATGCTGGTGCCGCACTCGGAGCAGGGCTGCGGGCTGGGGTCGGTGGAGTTGTAGGCGGGCCAGCCGCCGACCTTCCAGCCGGGTGCGTTGGACAGCACGCAGTCGTAGTAGGTGTCCGGGTCCATGTCTTCCTCTGCTGCCTGCGGCACACTCCACTGCTTGAGCTGCTCCTGCAGTTCTTTGCTCAGCTCCAGATGGTCGGGGTATTCGGTGATCTGCTCCGGTTCGAGCAGGCACGGTTCCGGTAGATAGCCGTCGAACTGCACTGCGGGCGGTTCGGGGGGCGTGTCGAGGATGTCGGTGACGGTGGCTGCCGAGCGCCAGAAGAGCAGGGTCCTGGGCATGATCGGATGATCGAAGGGGCACCACAGAACCTGCAGCAGGTCTTTGCCCTTTGGCGGGCTCAGGTCGGGTACATCCCGTACGTACAGCTGCGCGACGGGCAGCATCGCTATGGGGCCGTCGTACGCCTGGACCGCCGGCCTCACCGGATACGTCCGAGGGGGTCGGATCCGCTTGAGAGTCTCCCGTTCCTCCAGAGTCAGGTCCCGGTTGTGCGAGGAGGCGAAGATCCGTCGTTCCAGCCGCAGATCCGCCGGGGACTGGGCTGGGTTGATGCCGTCCACCACATGCGGTTCCTCGCAGTGTGGCCACGGCTCCTCGGCGGGCCACAGCAGCGGCCCGCCGATCGAGCTGTCGTGCCACGTCGGTGCCCCAGGGCGGGGGTGCAGGCGGGTCGCCGTGCGGGCCAGCGGGGCCAGTTGGGGAAAGACCGCGGCAACGTCGATCGGCCGTGGCGGAGTGACAGGGGTGACATTCATGGCCGCAATCTTGCCAATCGCCTCTGACAACGGCTCTCGTGGCCGCCCCGCGAAGAGTTCCGGCACGGGCTCCACTTGGCAGGGCGCTACCGCCGGTCCGTTGCTGGCAGATGGCCCGCGAGCAGGTCCATGATCGCCGCGTGGATGTCCGTCCACGCGCGCGGTTCGTCGCCACGTACCACTTGGACAGAGACGACCTTGACGCGTCCATTCCGTCCGGGCCGCCGGCGGTCAGGAGGGCGCCGCACCGTCCACGCTCGATGCGGGTGATGCCGTGGGCGTGAGGCGTCTTCGGTTTGGGCCGGGGGCCGTGGACGTCCGGGGCCGGCTGTTTGTGGTGCGGGTCTGGTTCTCTGCTGATGATCCGGGGCGGGTGGTTGCCGGTGCACGTGCGGTGCTGACGTGTGTGCTCGTGAGGGTCGATGACTGGCCTGTCTGTGTGCACTGGCCGCGGTTGTTGCCGGCCTGGTTCGTTCGACGGTGCGGGCCGGAGTCCACGGAGTGGGAGGTGGGGACGTTCTTCGGTATCAGGGTGTGGTTGCGGCGGTGGCGTGCGAAGTCGTCGGAGCGCAGGAGGGACCGCAGCCGCGAAGTGTGGGCTTTGTCGGAATGGCTGCACCATTTCGATCCGACGGAGCGTGGGGCCGGTGGTGATCGCAGCTGGTGGTGGCAGGCGGGAAGCGATGAGCCGGGCCGTGGCTGGGTGGAGGTGGCCACCACCGGCTGGCCGTTCGGCAGCGGTTCGCTGTGCTGGCTCATCGAGGCCGGCGGCGGCACGGTTCTTGACTACGGGTCCTGAACGGCGCTGGCCTTTTCTCGCTGCGGACTTCGCAGCGGCCGAGCTGCCTTGTGGGGGTTGTTCCCGCGTGTGCGGGGGGCTGCGTCGGGAGGCTGTTCGATCCGCACGTCGTGTGTGGGACGCGTGGCGTTCGCTCCTGGGATGGCGGGGGTGCGCCTGCGCCGGGTCTGCACTTGGGGGAGGGTGGAGTTGTCTGGTTCGAGGGCGGGTGCGTTTTGCCGGGCTGGTGTGCGGTCGGGTGGGCGCGCCCGTGCGGGGATGGGTTCGGGGCGGTTTGCAGGTCAGTCCCCTCGGCATGGGGGTTTGCTGCGGTGAGACGTGTGGGTGTTAGACGTCGTTGAAAATGCCTGCGAGTGCGGCGGTTTGGGCAGCTTGGTGTCGGCGTGATCGGTAAGCGTGCCTGCCGACGAAGAGGTGCAGATGTGGGGCGGCACCTTGCCGACGAAGGGCATGCGAGAGGCCCTTCCGTACTTTTTGGGTGAGCGCCGGGGGGTGTAGCGCGCGGAGGCGCTGTGCTCACGGGAGAGGCTGACCCGGCGCGGGTCGATGTTCGGCTGATGCAGGGCGAGTTGGTATGGCCGGGATGACGTCCACCGAGACTGCCAGCTACATCAAGCATCACCTCGGCCTCGCCGGCCGCGGTGACCGGCTCTTCACCGATGACGCCGTCACCCTCATCCACACCACATCGCGCGGCTTTCCCCGCGTGGTCAACAACTTCTGCCTGCAATCCCTCGTGGCCACCTTCGCCGCCGGCAAGTCCCTCGTCGACGAGAAGGCCGCCCAGTCTGCCGTCACCGAAGTCCTCGACTGACATTCCACACCGTCGAAACTCGATGTCGGTGGCGGCGGATACCTTGCATCAGACGATGCACACAACTGGAGGGAACATGCCGTCTCAAGGAACAGTCCTCGCAGCACTCACGGTGGTGATGCCGCCACATGACGGAGCCGATGAGCAGGTGGACTGGGATGCGATCCGGCGGGCTTGGGGAGTCGGCTTCCCCTGCGACTACATCGCCTTCATGAGCACCTACGGAGCCGGAGGCATCGACGGCGCGCTGAGTGTCGTGACCCCCGAAGCGAGCACACAGCCGGCCGACAGCCCTGACCTCGGGGGCATGGCGGCCGAGACAGCCAACATGCGGCACTTGTGGGAGTCCGAAGGAGGACCGGACGGGATCGATGCCGGACCTGATTCTGTCGTTGCCTGGGGCGTCAGCTGCGGAGCCGACATCCTCGGCTGGCTCACCGTTGACCACGATCCCGACAAGTGGCCCGTTGTCGTATGGGAACGGCACGGCAGGCCCCACTGGAAAATCTACGACTGCGGAATGGCGGAGTTCCTCCGGCGCCTGTTCACCAAGGACTTCGACGAGTGCCCACTCAGCGACGCCTCCCTCTGGGGAAGGCCCTTTCCGCACTTCGTCCACTGGCGCGAGGAACGACGACGGTGGGAGTCCGGCGTCGACCCCTACACAGGCGAACCCGACCCATACTTCGGCATGAAGTTCGACTGATTGTGCCTCGGCACCTTGCCGACGACCGCGACACCTTCCGACAAACGCCCCGCTGGGACCACATCAGTGGGGCGACTTTGTTCTCGGTGATCGGCACCTTCAGTGCCGGACCCGTCGGTGTCTTCAGCGTCGCCCAACAGTGTGGGCGCCGGGGGCGGTTGGCGAGTGGGTTCGGTCCGTCTGTGTGGTGGTGTTCGGTCGGGGTGTATGCGGACTGCCGAGGTGTCTCTGCGTGTTGAGTCGCCTGGGTCACGGGGGCCGTGTCGAGAGCTTTTGGTACTGCTCGGTGTCGGTGTTTCGCTGTTCGGTGTCGGTCGTCATGGGGTTTGTCGCTTTGTGTGGCGTCCGGGCTGGGCTGTTTGGGGTTTGAGGCGTACTTGGAATGTTTTGGGCCACCATTTGCCGGTGAGGAGGAATTGGTTGGTGCCTGGGATGGCGGCGATGCCGTTGAGGACGTCTGCGTGGTGTTGTTCGGTGGGGTTGAGGAGGGGTGGGATGGTGATGTCTGCGGTGACCTGGCCTGTTTTTGGGTTGATGCGGACGATTCGGTGGGTGGGCCAGATGTTGGCGTAGACGAGGTCGTTGACGCATTCGAGTTCGTTGAGTCTGGGCAGGGGGTGTCCGTTGAGGGTGACGGTGATGGAGCCTGTTTTTTTGAGGGTCGATGGGTTGCGGAAGGTGAGGGTGGAGGTTCCGTCGCTTGTGACGAGGCGGTTGTGCCGGGGTTGGTGGCAGATTCCCCAGCCTTCGGTGTCGTAGGGGATGCGGCGGAGTTCGGTGAGGGTGGTTGCGTCGCGTTGGATGGCGATGTGGTTTTGCCAGGTGAGTTGCCACAGGGTGGGGCCTGTGATGGTGAGTCCTTCTGCGTATAGGGGTGCGGGGATTTTCACGCGGTGTGTGGGGGTGGTTCCTGGGGGGCCGGCGCTGATGGCGGAGTGTCCGGTCAGGCCGGTGCTTTCGTACAGTGTGCCGTGGGCCATTTCCAGGCCTTGGGTGAGGGCTGTGGGGTCGTGCGGCAGTGTTCGGACGATGTCGATGGTCAGGTGTTTGACGTTGCTCGGGCTCGGGGCGTGTGCGCCGGGTTCTTTGCTTTGGCTTTGCGTCGTGCATGCGGGGAGCAGGGCTGTGGTGCTCAGGGCGAGGAGTGTCACGGGGGCCGTGAGAGCTGCGCGCATGGCTGACACGCTGTCATGCCTGGTGGTGTGGTGGGTGGTTTGCCGGGTGGTGTGCCGGGGGGTTCGCTCTGTTGCAGCAGGGTGGGATGGGGTGCCTGGGACGGTGGGGTGTGGTGTGCGGTTGACCGGTGCGGGGTCTGGCGTGGTGGGGGCGGGCAGGGCCTGGTGGTGGTTTCGGCGCCCTGGTGTTTGGCGTTGTGCGTTGCTGGGGGCGGGGACTGGTCGTCGGGGTGTGTTCGGCCCTGTTGCGCGCTGGGCGGGTCGCGGTGCGTCGCCCCGCCGGGCGGAGGTGGGTTGGGTGGTCGGCGGGGCGACGCGGCAGGCCCTGTGACGGCGTCGTCGTCGTCGGAGCTGGTGGGGCCCCGTGGCCGGCGGCGTCGTCGGAGCTGGTGGGGCCCTGTGACGGCGGCGTCGTCGGAGCTGGTGGGGCCCCGTGGCCGGCGGCGGCGTCGGAGCTGGTGGGGCCCTGTGACGGCGTCGTTGTCGGAGCTGGTGGGGCCCCGTGGCCGGCGGCGTCGTCGGAGCCGGTGGGGGCTGGTTGGCCGGCGGCGTCGTCGGAGCCGGTT
>NZ_AUKV01000058.1:0-28615 GCF_000424945.1 Streptomyces sp. 142MFCol3.1 | reverse complement strand
CCCTCGCCGACCTCGGCCCCGATGGCGGGCACCGCCCTGGCCTCGGTCCTGACGACAGGCCACGCCCACGCCGACCTCGGTCCTGACGACAGGCCGCGCGCTGGCCAGCCTCGATCCCAGCCCCCGAGCCGCGCCCTGACCGGCCTCGGCTCCGGCGACAGGCCCCGCCTTGCCCGGCCTCGGCTCCGGTGGGGTGGCCGGTCCCGGCGGCAACCGAGGGCGGGCCCGGCCCGGCTCACCCACCCGGCGGCGGTCCAGCGGGACGCACCCGACCGCCGGTCCCCGCCGAACGCCGATCCGGCCGCGTGCGGGCCCCGGCCCAGTCAGGGCTTTCCGTCCCCGCCGGACGGCACCCGGCACCCGACGGCCCGCCCGCCGCGGGCCTCCGCCCTATGCGGCCCCGCCCGCTGCGGGACCCAGCTGGTGCCGGCCCCGCCCGCCGCGGCCCGGGCCGTCGGCGGGAGCGGACCCGCCTGGTGGCCCCGCGGTGCGCGACCGTCGCCCGTCGGCCGCCTCGGCGGCGTGACACCATCAGCTACGTGCTCGACATCGGCTACGCCCTCTCCAACCGCTTCCCCGACCCCCCGCAGACCGACTACCGGGGCGCGGACGTGCGCGCGCTGCGGCACG
Source organism: Streptomyces sp. 142MFCol3.1 (assembly GCF_000424945.1). Lineage (NCBI taxonomy): Bacteria > Bacillati > Actinomycetota > Actinomycetes > Kitasatosporales > Streptomycetaceae > Streptomyces > Streptomyces sp. 142MFCol3.1. The sequence goes on along the minus strand of NZ_AUKV01000058.1, from coordinate 27,985 downwards.
ACCTCTTCTGCGGAGACGTCTACCTCGCCGACACCAAGGCCGACCGGGAGTTGTCGACGGCCTGGGGCTGGGTGCCGGTCCTGGACTTCGCGTGGGCGTTGTGCGACATCGTGGAGCAGCTCGACCGGGACCCGCTCGGCAGCCGGGCCTCCCGCCCCCAGCAGGCCGAACTGGACTTCACCGAGTCGAGCGACCGCATGCTCTTCGAGCGCCGCTTCGGCTGGGTGGACATCGAGGCCGACTGGATGCCGGGCGAGGAGGAGCCGCTGACCTTCTCGCACTCCGAACTCCGCCGCGAGGCCCGCGACTTCCTGCACGATCTGATCGCCGACCTCACCGACCTGCACGACGACCTCGCCGAGAACCCGGCGATCTGGACGCTCCAGGCCCGCTTTCCCCGCGTCTCGTAGCCCGGAGCCCCCGGGAGCCCGCGCCCGGCGCCGACCGGGCACCGGCGCGGCTCACCACCGCGTCGCTCCCCCGCCCCCACCGCTCCGAGTCCCTCAGCCCTCCACCGCCCCGCCGTCCACCCGGATACCCATCTCGGACGCCAGGACCGGTGCCAGATCCAGCAGTTGGGTCGGGCTGACCACCGCGCCCGACAGCCGGTCCACGCCCCGCGCGATGTCCAGCTCGGCAGCCGCGCGCAGGTCCACGTCCACGAGGGTCGCCCCCGTGAGGTCCGCCCCCTTCAGGACGCAGTCCACGAACTCCACCCGCTCCAGGCGGGCGCCCCCGAAGTCCGGCTCGAGCAGCACGCAGCCGTGGAAGACGACGTCCTTGAGGCGCGCCGTGCGCAGATTCAGATAGTCGATCTTGCCGCCGCGGACCAGGACCCGCTCCAGGACGGCGCCGTGCAGCTGCACCCCGCCCAGGCGGGCGTCCACCAACTCGACGTCGCGCAGCGTCGACTCGGCGAGATCCGTGCCCACACCCCGGGCGCCGGTCAGGACCGAGTCCAGCACGCGCGCGTGGTGCAGCCGGGTCTCGTCCAGAGCGCAGCCCGTCAGCGCGCAGTCCATGAAACGGGCACCCCCGCCGTCCTGGCCGGCGAAGTCCGCCTGGAGGAACTCCAGCCCGTCGTAGTCCCCGTCGGGCTCCAACTCCCCGCCGCCGAACGGCTCCAGCGGGGGAAGCCGGACCTCCGGCCGCCGCGCCGCCTTCACACCGCCCCCGGCGCCCCCGCCGGCCCCCCGTGTCCCGCCCTTGCCGCCCGTCGCTGTCCTCGCCATGGCCCCATCCTGCACGGCGCCACTGACAATCGCCCTGACCTGCGAAGTCACCACCTATGTCACATTCCGGGGTGCTCGATCGGTCGTATGCGCAGAAGAGGAGCACCGGACAGCCGACAGCGGACGACGACGCGAGGGAGACCCCAGTCATGCATCACATCACCGTCATCGGCGGTGGCTTCGCCGGACTCACCGCGGCCATCACCGCCGCCGAGGCGGGCGCCGAGGTCACCGTGCACGAGGCGCATCACACGCTCGGCGGCCGGGCCCGCACCGCCGAGGGACCGTACCGGACCAACGAGGGGCCGCACGCCCTCTACAGCGGCGGCCCGCACTGGACCTGGCTCAAGCAGCGCGACCTGATCGGGCCGCTCGCGCCGATCCCGCCCCTGGAGGCGGCGCGGCTGCGGCTGCACCACAGGGGCGCCCTGCGGCGCACCCCGCCCTTCGCGATGCTCAAACTGCTGCGCCGCGCCTCCCGGCAGGCACCCGTGGACGTCGACTTCATGACCTGGGCCACGGCGGAGGCGGGCGAGGAGGGCGCGCGGGCCGCCGCGAACTACTCCGCCGTTGCCCTCTTCCACCACGATCCCGGAGCGCTGTCCGCCGCTTTCGTGCAGGAACGGCTGCGCCGCGCCATGAGACTGCCCCCGGAGGCGCACTACCCGCGCGGCGGCTGGGCGAGCGTCATCGACCGGATGGCGGCGCGGGCGTGGAACCTCGGTGTGCGCATGGAGACACTGTCCCGCGTGGACGAGGTCCCCGTGAACCGTGGTCCGGTCGTCGTCGCCACCTCCCTCGACTCGGCGCGGCGTCTGCTCGGCGACCCGTCGCTGACCTGGACCGGCGGTCGTACCGCGCTCGTCGACCTGGCCCTGCGCACCCGCCGCGGCGACGCGTTCGCGGTCTCCGACCTGGACACGCCCGGCTGGATCGAGCGGTTCACCGCGCAGGACCGCACTCTCGCCCCGGCCGGGGAGCAGCTGATCCAGGGGCAGATCCCCATCGCACCGCACGAGTCCAGGTCCGACGGCGTGGCCCGTGCCGAGCACCTGCTCGACCTCGCCTTCGACGGCTGGCGCGAGCGGCTCGTGTGGCGGCGCGAGGCCGTGGCGAACGGCCGGACCGGCGCGGTGGATCTGCCCGGGACCAGCTGGCGCGACCGGCCGCGGATCGACCGCGGCGACGGCGTGTACCTGGCGGGCGACCAGGTCGCGGCCCCCGGGGTGCTGTCGGAGGTGTCCTTCAACAGCGCCCTCGAAGCCGTGGCTCTCGCCCTGCGGATCCGGCAGCGCCTTGACCTCAAGCATGCTTGAGGTCGAAGGCTGGCGTGCGACAGGAACACGCGGGGCGCCCGACGACCAGGCGCCCGGGAGGAGCCCACCATGCACGCCGTCCGCCTGCACGCCTTCGGTCCGGCAGAGAACCTCACCTACGAGAAGGCCGAGGACCCCGAGCCGGGCCCCGGCCAGGTCCGCGTCGCCGTCGCCGCGGCGGGCGTCCACCTCCTCGACACGGCCCTGCGCGAAGGTGCTCAGGGCCCTGCCCCCGAGCCCACCCCACTGCCGACGATCCCGGGCCGCGAGGTCGCGGGCACCGTCGAATCCGTCGGCGAGGGCGTCGCCGCGCTCTGGCTGGGCAGGCGCGTCGTCGCCCACCTCGGCTTCGCACCCGGCGGCTACGCGGAGCTCGCCGTCACGGACGCCGACCGCCTCCACGAGATCCCGCAGAACCTGGACTTCGCCCAGGCCGTCGCCATGATCGGAACGGGCCGCACGGCCATGGGGATCGTGCAGTTCACCGACCTCGGCCCGGGTTCCGTGGCCGTCGTGCCCGCGGCGGCAGGCGGCATCGGCACCCTCCTCGTGCAGTACGCGCGGCATGCGGGAGCCACCGTGATCGGCCTCGCGGGCGGGCCCGAGAAGGTGGCCCGGGTCCGTGCGAACGGCGCCGACCTGGCCGTCGACTACACGGACGCCGCCTGGCCCGGGCACGTGCGTGATTTCCTCGGCACCCGCACGGCGACGGTCGTCTTCGACGGGGTCGGCGGCGACGTCGCCCGCGCCGCCGTCGCCCTCCTCGGCCCGGGCGGCCGGCACATCGTCTTCGGCTGGTCCGGCGAAGGCATCAAGGACGGCTCCGCGTATCTCGTCGACGGCGTCTCCGAGCAGGTCCTCGGTCCGGCGATGCTGCGGAAGGCGGGTGGTCCCAGCCCCGTACGCACCCTGGAACTGCGCGCCCTCGCCGAAGCCGCCGCGGGCCGCCTCGCCCCGGCCGTCACCCGCTTCCCGCTCGCCGAGGCGGCCGCCGCGCACCGGGCCCTGGAGTCCCGGGGTACGACCGGGAAGGTGGTGCTGGAGCCGTGATCCGGCACCGGACCGGAGATGCGACCCCTACCCATCCATGGTCTTCTGGGCAAGTGAGCCGCACCCGAACAGGTGAATCCGCCGCTCCCACAGGTGCCCCGGGCACCGACCCCCACCGCTGGTGGGGCCTGGTGATCATCGCCCTCGCACAGCTGATGGTGGTGCTGGACGCCACCATCGTGAACATCGCGCTCCCCTCCGCACAGCACGACCTCGGCCTGTCCGACGGCAACAGGCAGTGGGTCATCACGGCGTACACCCTGGCCTTCGGCGGTCTGCTGCTGCTCGGCGGCCGGATCGCGGACCTGGCCGGCCGCAGACGCACCTTCGTCATCGGGCTCATCGGCTTCGCCGCCGCGTCCGCGCTGGGCGGCGCCGCCACCGGCCCCGGCATGCTCTTCGGCGCCCGCGCGCTCCAGGGCGCCTTCGCCGCCGTGCTGGCCCCCTCGGCGCTCAGCCTGCTGACCATCACGTTCACCGACCCGAGGGAACGCGGGAAAGCCTTCGGCATCTACGGCGCGCTGGCGGGTTCGGGCTCGGCGATCGGCTTCATCGCGGGCGGCCTGCTGACCGAGTACCTGAACTGGCGCTGGTGCCTGTACGTGAACGTCCCGATCGCCGTCGCCGCGGTCCTCGGCGCGTACGCGCTGCTGCGCGACAGTCCGGCACAGAAGGGCGCCCGGCTCGACGTCCTCGGCGCGGTGCTGGGCTGCGGCGGGCTGGTCTCCCTCGTCTACGGCTTCAGCGAGGCGGAACCGCGCGGCTGGACGGACCCGCTGGTGCTGTCGCTGTTCGCGCTCGCCGTCGTGCTGCTGGCCGGCTTCGTCCGCCGGCAGACAAGGGCCCCCGGCCCGCTTCTGCCGCTGCACATCGTCAAGGACCGCGACCGCGCCGGCTGCTTCCTGACGATGACCCTCGCCGTCATCGGCATGTTCGGCATGTTCCTGTTCCTGACCTACTACCTCCAGGTCGTCCTGGGCTACTCGCCCGTGCGGACGGGCCTGGCCTTCCTGCCCCTGACGATCGCGATCGTCATCGGCTCGACGCAGATATCGGCCCGGCTGCTGCCCCGTGTGGCACCCCGCGTACTGATGGTCCCCGGCACGGTCCTCGCGGCCGGCGGCATGTTCGTCCTCACCCGCATCACGGTCGACTCCGCGTACGCGAGCCGGCTGCTGCCCGGACTGATCCTGATGGGCCTCGGCATGGGCCTGGTCTTCATGCCGGTCTTCGCCACCGCGACCGCCGGGGTGGCCCCGCGGGACTCCGGCGTGACCTCCGCGACCGTCAACACCTCTCAGCAGGTCGGCGGTTCGATCGGCACCGCACTGCTGAACACCATCGCCACCACCAGCGGCACGGCGTTCGTCGCCGCCCACCTCGGCGATGCCGCACACAGGCAGCTGGTCGTACGGGAGGGCATCGTGCACGGCTACACCGTCGCCATCTGGTGGGCCGTCGGCGTCATGCTCCTGGCCGGGCTCGTCGCGGGCCTCATGGTCACCACGAAGCCCCCCGCACGCCTCCCCTCGAACGCGCGGGTGCCGGAATCGGTGGGGTGACGGCACCCCGGCGGGGCGCCCGCGTCCCGGCTCCGGCCGGTCAGTGCCGCCCGGCCACCCGGTCCGCCACCTGCGCCAGACGCGACGACCGCGCGCTGTGCGTGGTCAGTTCGCGGCGGTCCGCCGTGCGGTACGTCGCGTACAGCCCGTGCACACCGATCCAGCGCAGCGGCTCCGGCTCCCACTTTCGGACCTTGTGGCCGACCCACGGCAGCCCGGTCAGGTCGGTCGCGCCCGACCGGCCCGAGTCCTGCTGGACCAGGTCACGCAGGGTGCGCGCGGCGAGGTTGGTGGTGGCGACCCCGGAGCCGACGTAGCCGCCGGCCCAGCCGAGGCCCGTGGAGCGGTCCAGGGTCACGGTGGCGCACCAGTCGCGGGGCACGCCGAGCACCCCCGACCAGGCGTGCTCCACCCGCACGCCCGCCAGCGTCGGGAAGAAGCGCACGAGGATCTCGCGCAGGGCCTCGACCGTCGCCGGCTGGGTGCGCCCGTCGTTGTCGGTGCGCGAACCGAATCGGTACGGGACCCCACGCCCGCCCAGCGCGATGCGGTCGTCGGCGGTGCGCTGCGCGTACATGTACGCGTGCGCCATGTCGCCGAGCGTCTCGCGGCCCTCCCAGCCGATGGCCTCCCACTGCTCCGGCGCCAGGCGCTCCGTCGCGATCATCGAGGAGTTCATGGGCAGCCAGGTGCGCTTCTGGCCCCTGAGGCTCGCGGTGAAGCCCTCCGTGCAGCGCAGCACGTACGGCGCGCGGACGGTCCCGTACGGCGTCACCGCGTGCCCCGGCCGGATCTCCGTCACGGGTGTCTGCTCGTGGATGGTGACCCCGAGGTCCTCGACGGCCGCCGCGAGCCCCTTCACCAGCTTCACCGGGTGCAGCCGGGCCCCGTGCGGGGTCCATGTCGAGCCGACCGCGTCCGCGACCCGCACCCGCGCGGCGGTCTCCCGGGCGCCGTACAGTTCGCGGTCCTTCTCGCCGTACGACAGCTCGTGCTCGTGGAAGGCCTTCAGCCGTGCCAGCTGGGCGGGCGCGTAGGCCACCTCGAGGACGCCGCCCTGGTGGATGTCGGCGTCGATGCCCTCCTCCGAGGCGACGCGCACCACCTCGGCGACGGTGTCGTTCATCGCCCGCTGGAGACGTACGGCCGCCTCGTGACCGTGCAGCTTCGCGTACCGGTCGCGGCCCGCGATGCCGTTGTAGAGCCAGCCGCCGTTGCGCCCCGAGGCCCCGTACCCGCAGAACTTCTGCTCCAGCACGGTGACGCGGAGGAAGGGCGCCGCCTTCTTCAGGTAGTACGCGGTCCACAGGCCGGTGTATCCGCCGCCGACGATGACGACGTCGGCGGTCGCGTCGCCGGGGAGGGGCTCCCGCGTCACGGGGATACCGTCGTCCGCGTACCAGAAGGAGATGCCGCCGTTGACGACACCGCTGACTGCGCTGCTCATGGCCGGGACGTTAACGCCTGAGCGCGGCCAGTGTCTCCTTCGGATTCCATGCTTTTGCGCGGCCCAGAGTCAGCGGCCGGCACGCCAGACCGATCAACACCGCGATGAAATGCCCGAAATCGGTGAAGGTGGGGCTGACCGTCAGCGGAGCGGCGTAGCCGAGCAGGACGATGCCCACGTACGCGTACCGCCACGGCGGGGCGATCCGGTAGGCCAGGACGGCGATCACCCCCGCCAGCGCGTAACTCACTCCGATGTCGAGCGTGTTGAGCGACGAGTACGGGGCGATCCCGTCGTTGACCGCCCGCAGCAGGGCGCCCTCGCTGGCGAGCGTCGCGAGGACGTGCGCGGCGACGCACACGACGAGCCAGCGCGCGGTGCCCAGCCAGCGTTCGGCCTGCGCGTGGAAGACCGTGTAGAGGGCGGCGTACGGCAGCCAGTGCCCGCTGTCGATCCACATCGCGCTGGAGATCAGTACCCGCAGCGGATCGTTCGACAGCTCGTGGATGTTCGTCGAGCGCTGCCGCAGGAAGTCCTGCTCGAAATCCGGCGACATGCGGTGCAGGGCGACCGTGGTGACGAACAGGGCCAGCAGCCAGATGTACGTCCCCGGGGCGCTGCGGACGTAGGCGCGCGCTCTCCCCAGGCCGGTGCGGACGTGGGCGCGCACCCCCACCGGGCCGCCCCGTTCCGCGCCACGGCCCCGGCTCCTCGTGCGCGCGACCCGGTTCACACCGGCAAGTATGGTCGGCAAGGTGATCGACGTGCCTGGCGAGCCGGCGGCCGCGCAGGAGAGATTCAACGGCGCCGCGGGCCGCGCGTTCGTCGCCGGCCTGCCCCGGCGGGCGGCCCGCTTCCTCGGCCTGTGGGGTCTGGGTATCGACGGGCCCGCCATGCACGGGGTGAGCGCGCTGGTCCTTCCGGTGGTACGCCACGGGTCCCTCCCTGGCGGGCAGCACGACGGTCCGGCACGGGCCGCGCTCAAGCTCCAGCTCCTCGACGAGGAGAGCGCCGGCGAGCCCGTCGCCCTGCGCCTGTGGGACGGCGACGGATCGGTGCGGCTCCTGGAACACGACGCGTCCACCCGCACGCTCCTGCTCGAACGGCTCGACGAGACACGCCTGCTGACCGGCCTTCCGGACGCCCGCGGGGCCGTCTTCGTCATCGCCGGACCGCTCGCCCGCCTCACCGCACTACCCGCTCCCGCCGGACTGCGCCGACTGGGCGACGCCGCCCACGCCATGCTGGAACAGGTCCCGTGGGCGCATACAGCTCTGTTGCGCGGAGTGCGCTGGCGACCGTTACTGCCATTCCGCCCCGTACGACGGGATTTCCGACGGCATTCTCCGCGACCACCCCGAGGGAATAATTTACCGAAATGAATTTTGATCCGAATCAGCTAGCGGCGGTCGTGTCGGATCGGGAACGGCTACAGGCAGCCACTCAGGCCCGCACCATGTCAGTGATCATCAGCGAGACGCTGATGTGTCTCCCCTCGAGAGGAAAATAGAGAATGCATCGTGGCATTCCCTTGTCTGTGATGCTGTCCAGCGTGGCGGTCCTGGCTTTCCCCACCTCGGCCTCCGCCGAAGACACCCCCGTGACGCTGGAGGTGACCGGGGGTGGTCTCGGTATCACGGTGCCGGCGGGGCCGGTCGACCTCGGTTCGACCGCGGTCAGTTCCAGCCCGCAGACGGTCACCAGTCAACTGGGCAACGTCACTGTGACCGACCAGCGCGGCGCTACCGCCGACTGGACGGTCACCGCGCAGGCAGTGGACTTCGCGGGCCCCAACAACACCACCATCTCGGTCTCAGCACCGAACTCCAGCACGTACCACGCTCCCCAGGCGAGCGTCATCGGCACCGCCACGGTGACCCCGCACGACCTGAGCCCCATGTATCCGCCGGGCCCCGTGCAGACCGCCACGGGTGTCTCCGGAACCAACTCGGCGACCTGGAACCCGACGATCTCGATCACTGTCCCCGCGAACTCGCTCGCGGGCACGTACAACTCGACCATCACGCATTCCGTGGCGTGACCTAGCGGCACCCAACCGAGGCTTCTTCTGTGCACAAGTACATTCCGGCTGGAGCGCTGTGCCTGCTGGCGCTTGCCGGGACCATCAGCGTCCCTCCGTCCGCAACCGCATCACCCCGGGTCGCGGCGGAGGGAACTGGCGGTCACGGCAGTTTCTCCGTACGGCTCGTCGACGTTCCCGGTTCCCTCATCAACGACACACGCGCACGTCAGTACATCATCGACAACCTGCATCCGGGCACCACTATCCGTCGGCGGGTGGAGGTGGCGAACACCTCCGACGAACCGGCGCGTGTGGTGGTGTATCCCGGGGCTGCGGGAATCAGGCACGGTTCGTTCATCGGAGCGCTCGGGGGACGAAGGAGCGAACTGACCTCGTGGACGTCCCTGTCCAGAAAACGGCTCGAGGTGCCGGCCCATTCCACGGCCCGTACGTCCGTGACGATCCGCGTGCCCCGGGACGCGGCCCCGGGCGAGAGATACGGCGTCATCTGGGCACAGGTGTCCGGAGGAGACGGCCCCGGCGTCACGCTGGTCAACCGCGCCGGGATCCGGCTGTATCTCTCCGTGGGCGGCCACAATCCGCCGCCGACCAAATTCACGGTCGACACGATGACAGCCGAACGCGACCGGGCTGGTCGGGCAATCGTCAAGGCCCAGGTCCACAACACGGGCGGCCGTGCTCTGGACTTGAGCGGAACCCTCAATCTGGCCAAGGTGGGAGGGAGCATCAACGCCGGGCCTTACGCTGTTCAGCTCGGCACCACCCTCGCGCCCGGCCAGTCCGAGCCGGTGACGGTGCCGGTGACCGATCAAGTGGACAACGGCCCCTGGAAGGCCACGCTCCACCTCAAGAGCGGCCTGTACGAGGAGACCTACCGCGCTCGCATCACCTTCCCACGCCACGGAGGTCACGGGCGGCCGGTCCCGGCACAGGCCGTTGTCGCCGGCAGGCACATGGCCCTCTACGGAGGGGCGGCCGGGCTGGCCCTGGGTGGTGTGATCCTTCCCGCTGTGATGTGGCGGCGCCGGAAGGCAGCATCCCGGGACACGTGAGCCAGCCGCGCAGTCGGGCCGAGTTCCCATGGCCGAAGCAAGCCACAGAGCATCCTGAAAACCGGCCCTGACCCAGGTGCGTCGGCACGGCTGCGCCAGGCTCCTCACGGCGGCCGGAGTGGCGCCCCGTGCCGTGATGGAAATCCTGGGCCACGGTCAGATCAGCATCGGGATGGATGTCTGCACGCACGTGACACCGGACACACGGCGCGAGGCCGTCCATCACATGGACCGCCTGCTCAGGCGCCGTGTCGACGTGAGCGACCGCCCCGGTCGATGTCACCCGTGGGATGTCGAACGTCCCGGACCGAATCACCGGCCGGGGCGTTGGTGCTGCTCAGCGAGAGAGCCCCCTGTCGGATTCGAACCGACGGCCTTCGCTTTACAAGTTCGATCCGGGTCCGCTCTGGCTGCCGTCGTCGACTGGTGCGACAGCCGGACAGGGTCACTGGCGTGTGCCCCCCGTCTGGCGTTGTCGACGTCAGCCGTGGATGTCAGAACCTTCTGATCCGTAGCCCTACAGAGATCGGTCATTGAGGGTCACACAGGCCGCCGGGAAGCCCATGGTGGCCGGCGTGGGGCGCTGCCGGTTGCTGTGGTCGCTGAATCGTGTAGCGGGCCGGGGGACCTCCTGACCGACTACGGTCGGCGTGGTGATGCCGGTTCGTCGAGCAGGTGCTGGATCAGTGTGATCGCACGGTCGATGGCGGGCGGTTCGCCGATCACGATCGGGGTCCATTGCAGCGCGGTGCCGAGTTGCACGACGATTTCCACCGTCCGTGCGTCGATTCCGTTCACACCGTGCGCTGTGAGGCAGGCGGTCACGCCGGCGCGCAGCGCGGCGTTCACCTGGCCTGCTTCGGCCATCAGTACGCGCAGGGCCACGGTGGGCTCCTGTTCCGCGAACTGCCGCAGCGGCCCGTTGCCGGACGTCACCTGCATGAAGCGGCGGATGTCGGCGAGCGCCCCCGGCACTCCGCCACTGGCGCTGCCCTCTGACACTGTCTGCCACGTCTCGGCGCTGAACTCCGCCAGGATCATGGCCAGCAGCGCCTCACGGTCACCGACCCACCGGTACAGCGTGCTGCGTCCGACGTCGAGGGCGGCCGCCAGGGTGCGCATGTCTACGCGCTCACCGTGCAGGAACACCCGCCGGGCGTACTGCACGGCCAGCTCACGGGTCGGCCGTTGCAGTCGGGGCAGCACGGGCTCGGAATCCGGGGTGGACTTCACCGGGCCATCGTAGAGCGGCACAGATTGTGCTTCTGAATCAAATGAAACACTATTGACGAGTGTCCCACGGGGTCTTAGCGTCTCCGGAGCCCCGCGGATGCGGGACCATCGAGACTCAAGGAGGAGTCCGCGTGCGCCTGCTTCCCGCTCCACTCGGCGCCCTGACCTGCGCTCTGATCACGAGCGCCGCCCTGACCGTCGCACCCGCCCACGCCCGTGGGGGCGCCGACGAGAGCGCGGGCGCGCAGGCGGCCGACTGCCTGTGGCAGGGGCCGGCCGGCATGGTCGACGATCCTGCCCAGAACTACGCCTTTCCTGACGCGGGAGCCCGCTACTGGTCCGCACAGCTGACTCTGCCCGCAGGCGCCCGGCTCACTTTCGATGGCGAGTACGCCCACGCCCGCTACCAGTCACTGAACAGCTACGACATGGCCACGCACGGGCCGACCGATGCGCTCAACGATGTCTCCACCCGGCCGGACGCGGGCTCGTCCAACCCCTATCTCCCGGGTGCCCGGCGCGCGTCCGATTCCCACCGCTCGTACCGCGTCACGGTCGTGGGCGACCCCGCGCCCACGGACCCGGCGCGACGAGCCGGGAACACGCTTTACGCCGGCGTGGCAGGGCAGTCGACGATGGCTCTGATCTACCGCGTCTACCTGCCCGACCGCGGTCGTGACGCCACTGGCGGTGCCGGTCTGCCTCGCCCCACCCTGCACCTGGCGGACGGCTCCACCGTGACGGGTCCGGCCCTGTGCCAAGCAGTCGCGGCGTCGCGGAGCCTACTGCCTCTTGCCACCCTGCCCCTGCAGAGCTATCTGGCGTTGCGCGACCAGCCCGACCGTCCGACCGGGTTCCCCGCCGATGCGCAGCCCGTCTGGCACGCCTTCTACAACTCCGCCTTCAGCCTGGCCTGCGTCTACCAAGGCGCCTGCGACGGCACGCCCGCCCGGACCGGAGGCCAGTACTCCAACCGCGACAACCAGTACGTCGACGCCTACGTCAGCCGCGCCCTCGGCAACGTGCTGGTCCTGCGGGGCAAACTGCCCGTCACCCCCGCGACCCTCGACCGCGAGCCCCGCATGGCCGCGCACACCGACCTGCGGTACTGGTCACTGTGCTCCAACGAGAGCTACGCCACCACTCGCGCGGTCGCCTGCGTGGACGACGAACACGTGCTGACCGACAGCCACGGCCGGTACACGATCGTGCTGAGCCTGCCGCAGGACCGGCCCGCCAACGCCACCGCCGCCAACGGCGTCACCTGGCTGAGCCTGTCCCCGAAGGGAGACGGCGCCGGACACCCGGACGACACCATGCTCATCCTGCGCAACATGCTGCCGTCCGCAGGCTTCCACCAAGCCGTCCAGGACACCAAGGCTCCCGGCGACGAGCGCGCCGTCATGGGCGACTACCTGCCCACCGGCGCCTACACGACCACGACGGCGTTCGAGGCCCTCGGCCACCCGGCCGCGGCTTCGCCGCGCGGCTCCCGCTGACCTATCAGGCCGAGCCGGCCCGGGCGGCCGGCTCGCTGAGTGCACGCAGCACAAGTCTGTTGGGGGTCCAGTGAGCCGCGTGCCCGGGCGTTCACCTGTGTTCATGCTCGTCCAGGTGCTCCGTACGAGCTGACGGCCGGACTCTCGTGAACGGTGGTGGCCGTTGCCGAATGAGACGGAAACTGCGACGGATGGGCACCGGCTGGCCAAGCTGTTCGAAACAGTGGCCGCGGGCACCTGTCCATCGTGATGCGGATCTGGCTGTGGCCCAAGATTTCCATCACGACACGGGGCACCACTCCGGCCGCCGTGAGGAGCGTGGCGCAGCCGTGCCGGGCGTCGTGCAGACGGATGCGCCGAAGGCCGACTGCGGCCGTGATGCGGAAGAACGACCGATTGATGTACTGCGGGTCGATCGGACGGCCGGTGCGCGTGGTGAAGACGTGCGAGGACGGGGACAGCTCCACTCCCCGGAGCCGCGCCGCATCGGTCTGCCGCATCCGGTGCCACCGGAGTGCCGCAAGGCAGATCAGAGGGAGAGACAGGGGGCGTGACCGGCTGCTCAGGCGCCGTCTCGACCGTGAGCGACCGCCCCGGTCGATGCCACCCGTGGGATGTCGAACGCCCCGGACCGACCACCGGCCGGGGCGTTGGTGCTGCTCAGCGAGAGAGCCCCCTGTCGGATTCGAACCGACGACCTTCGCTTTACAAGAGCGGCGCTCTGACCAGCTGAGCTAAGGAGGCCTGCACGCGCGCCCACCGCGAGCGTGCCCGTGCAGTGTACCCACCTCCCCGCCGGGCCCCGTCGAAAATTCCCGCGAAGTTCACAGGGCTCCGGGTACTGACAGACCACGTGAACGCCAGGTAGCGTCCTGACCCAGTTCACCCTTGTGGACTACACCACCACCTTTACAACGGATCGTCCGGCACGTTCCTGCCGGTGAAGGGGGCCCATTCACCATGGCCACTGTTTCGTTCGACAAGGCGACCCGGATCTACCCGGGTTCCGAGAAGCCCGCCGTCGACGGCCTGGACATCGAGATCGCCGACGGCGAGTTCCTCGTCCTCGTCGGTCCGTCCGGCTGCGGCAAGTCCACCTCGCTCCGCATGCTCGCGGGGCTCGAGGACGTCAACGGCGGAGCCATCCGCATCGGCGACCGCGACGTCACGCACCTGCCGCCCAAGGACCGGGACATCGCGATGGTGTTCCAGAACTACGCGCTCTACCCGCACATGACGGTCGCCGACAACATGGGCTTCGCGCTCAAGATCGCCGGCGTGCCGAAGGCGGAGATCCGCCAGAAGGTCGAGGACGCGGCGAAGATCCTCGACCTCACCGAGTACCTCGGCCGCAAGCCGAAGGCCCTCTCCGGCGGTCAGCGCCAGCGTGTCGCCATGGGCCGCGCCATCGTGCGTGAGCCCCAGGTCTTCCTCATGGACGAGCCGCTGTCGAACCTCGACGCCAAGCTCCGTGTCTCGACCCGTACGCAGATCGCGTCGCTCCAGCGCCGCCTCGGCATCACCACCGTCTACGTCACCCACGACCAGGTCGAGGCCATGACGATGGGCGACCGCGTGGCGGTGCTCAAGGACGGTCTGCTCCAGCAGGTCGACTCGCCGCGCAACATGTACGACCGCCCGGCGAACCTCTTCGTCGCCGGCTTCATCGGCTCCCCGGCCATGAACCTGGTCGAGGTCCCGATCACCGACGGTGGCGTGAAGTTCGGCAACAGCGTCGTCCCGGTCAACCGCGAGGCCCTCAAGGCCGCCGCCGACAAGGGCGACCGCACGGTCACCGTCGGCGTCCGCCCCGAGCACTTCGACATCGTCGAGCAGAACGGCGGCGCCGCGAAGACCCTCTCCAAGGAGACCGAGGACGCCCCGGCCGGCCTCGCCGTGTCGGTGAACGTGGTCGAGGAGCTCGGCGCCGACGGCTACGTCTACGGCAGCGCCAAGGTCGGCGACGAGCACAAGGACCTCGTCGTCCGCGTCAGCGGCCGCGCGGTCCCGGAGAAGGGCGCCACGCTGCACGTCGTGCCGCGTCCGGGCGAGACCCACGTGTTCTCCACCTCGACGGGCGAGCGTCTCTCCGACTGACACCGCCGAGGCGGATTCCACACCCGCAGGGGTGGAATTCATCCAAGTTGACGAAGAGGGCCCCGCAGCCTGCTGCGGGGCCCTCTTCGTTGTCGACAAATACCCTGGCATACCAGGCATTTCGATACGTGTTCGTCAACCCGCTACCCAAAGAACGTCGGTTTCTGCTCCCCCGAACCGGTGACTAAATGTCGCCAAATCATCACCCCGCGCTACCCTCACTCGCGTGAAGCACTCCACCACTAACCAACGGACCCGGCATGGCCGTGGCCCCGCCCGCCGGATCGGCCGCACCCTCGCCCTCGTTCTTCCTGTCGTCCTGGTGCTCTCCGGGACCCTCGCGGTCACCCGAGTCAACTGGTCGGGGAATCCCGCGGACTCGGTGCTCACCGCGGCCGAGGCCTCGTCGGCGGACGTCTCCACCCGGGCCGCCTCCCGCACCCCCCAGGACGTCCTGCGCGACAAGCTGCTCCTGGAACTGCAGGAGAAGGATCCGGGCGTCGCCCTCACCCACCTCCAGGAAGCGGTGAACGGACGGCCGTCGCTGGCGAAGCACTGCGTCTCCATCGCCCGCGCGCTGGGCCGGGCCGCCGTCCGCGCCTACGGCCCGACGCGTGCCCAGTCCTTCGCCCGCCCGGTGTGCGACACCTCGTTCGCCTCCGGGGTCGCGACCACCCGTCTCTGAACCGCGGCGCTCCCCGCCCGACGGGCGGGGGCGGTCGGCAGACGGCTGTCGAAGAGCGGCCCGTCCAGGGCCGCCCGGGAGCGGCTGATTAAGGAACGGTTGCCGCCGGAAGCCACGAGCGGGGCGCCACGTACAGTTCGGGCATGACCGATCCGAACGCCGCGTCGCGCCCCGTTCAAGCCGTTGTCCTGGCCGGCGGCCAGGGATCCCGGCTGCGCCCGTACACCGACGACCGGCCCAAGCCGATGGTCGAGATCCCCGGCACCGGGACCCCGATCATCGGACACCAGCTGACCTGGCTCGCCGAGGAGGGCGTCACCGACGTCGTCATCTCCTGCGGCCATCTCGCCGACGTCCTGCAGAAGTGGCTGGACTCGGCGGACCTCCCGGTCACCGTCAAGACGGTCGTCGAGACCGAGCCGCTCGGCCGCGGCGGCGGCCTCAAGTACGCCGCCGCGCACCTGCCTCACCCCGACAGGCCCTGGTACGCGACGAACGGCGACATCTGGACCCGTTTCTCGCTGCGCGAGATGGCGGACTTCCACGCCGAGCGCGACGCCGTCGCGACCCTGGCGCTGGCCCGGCCGCGCATCCCGTGGGGCGCCGTGCAGACCGACGGGTTCGGCCACATCACGGACTTCATCGAGGCCCCGCCCTCCACGTTCGAGATCAACGCCGGCGTCTACGTCTTCTCGCCGGAGTTCGCCGATCTGCTCCCGGAGCGCGGCGACCACGAGCGCACCACGTTCCCGCACCTGGCCCGCGAACGCCGCCTGGCCGGCTTCCCGATCCCCCAGGGCGCCTACTGGCGCGCCATCGACACGGCGAAGGACCTGACCGAGGCGGCCAAGGAGCTCGCGGCTCTGGGGCGCTGAGCGGCCCCCGCCCGGCCACACCCCGTACGACGACGAGGGGCCCCGCACGATGTTCCGTGCGGGGCCCCTCGTCGTCGTGGCCGGACGGCGCCCACCCCGGTGACGGGGGGCCGGACCGGCGGCCGGGGGGTCAGCCCAGCAGGCCGCCCACCAGCCCCGGCTGACCGCCGGAGGAGCTGCCGCCGCCGCTGCCGGAGCCGCCGCCCGTCGAACCTCCGGTGGTGCCGCCGCTCGCGGTGCCGCCACCGGACGTCGGTCCCGCGCTGGTGCTCGGGGCCTGGTCCACCGGGGAGGACTGCTGGGGCGGGGCCTGGCCGGTGCCCTGGGTCTGGCTGGGCCCGCTGGTGACCGTGCCGCTGCCGCGGGTCGCGCCCGGCGTGGTGGCCGCCGCACCCGACGGGGACGAGGAGGTGCCCTGTGTGGGCGCCTTGGAGGAGGCCGACGGGGACGCCTTGTGGTGGCGCTCGCCGGGCGTCTCGGGGAGCGGGGAGCCGGGCAGTTCGTTGCGCGGTGCCTCGCCGGGGCCGGGCACCACGACGCGGTCGGCGTCGCGGACGGCACCGCCGAGGAGGGAGCCGATGAGCAGGGTGAGGCCGACGACGACGGTCGACACGAGCGCGCCGCGGCGCAGCACGCGCCGTCGCAGCTCCCCGAGCTCCGCGCGCGGTCCGAGTGTGCGCCAGGCCTCGCCGGACAGGCGTCCGTCGACGGAGTAGACGGGGGCCCCGGCGATGATCAGCGGGGACCAGGCGGCGAGGTAGATGATGTCCGGCGCGTCGTAGGCGGGGACCGTCTTCCAGCTCACGGTGACGATGAGGGCGGCGGACAGCATCGCACCGACGACGGCGGCGACCCGCTGCCACAGCCCGAGCACCGTGAGGACACCGACGACGACTTGGAAGAAGGCGATGACGAGCCCGGCACCGACGGGGTGCTGGAGCGCGAACTGCCGTAGCGGTTCGGCGACTTCCCAGGGGTGCAGGGTGTCGAGCCACTTCGCCATGGAGCCGCGTTTGCCGCCGTCGAAGTAGACGGGGTCGCAGAGCTTGCCCATGCCGGCGTAGATGGAGATGAATCCGAGGAAGACGCGCAGCGGGAGCAGCACGACGCCGAGGTTCATGCGGCGGCCGGGGTAGTAGGCGTGCCGGACGCTCCCGGAGGAGGCGCCCGACGCCGCCCTGGAGCCGCGTCGCTCGTCCCGGTCCTCGTCGTCCGCTTCGTCGAGTTCGTCCTCGTCCTCGTACTCGTACTCGTACTCGTCGAACTGGTCCTCGATGTAAGGGGGTTCGTCGTAGGCGCTGCCCACGGTGCGCATGCGCGGCAGCAGCCGGGGCTCGCCGGCTTCCGGGGTGCGCTGGCTGCCGACGACGGGCGTCTCGACGGTGTCGACGCCCATGGCGGCTTCGTAGCCGGGGTGTTCGCCTACGCGCGGGATGACCTGGGTCGCGCCGGCGTCGGCGGGACCCACGCTGGAGCCGCGCACGGCCTGGAGCAGCCGGTGGGCGCCGGTGTCGTCCGGGGCGGACCGCCCGCTCCAGACGACGGGTGCGCGGCGGCGGCCCCCGGCCGCCGACCCCGCTCTGCCCGCCGTGCCGACGGCAGGGAAGCGCGCGGCGTCGCCGGTGGAGCTCAAGTGCCGCGCGACGCGCGGGGATTGTTTCCGCGCCGGGGCGCCTAGCTGCACGCGGAAGCTCGCATGATTGACGATGACCTGCGCCGGATCGCTCGGCACCTTCACCATGCTCAGCGCGGGAGCGTCGTCGAATCCCGACGAGCGGTCCCCCGTGGGTGTGCGGGGTGTTCTGGTGTCCACACTCATCTAACCGAGTGACGTGTCTTTAGGACACTGCTTTGACCGCACCCATCTGTCCGGACCGCGTCAAGATCGTCCCGAACGTCCGGATCCACCCGCGGGGGTGACGTCGCGCACGCTTGTTCAGGCGCGCCGCCGTGCCGCCTCGTACAGCACAACTCCCGCCGCGACACCGGCGTTCAGCGACTCGGCGCCACCCGGCATCGGGATCCGCACCCGGAAGTCGCATGTCTCGCCGACGAGTCGGGAGAGGCCCTTGCCCTCGCTGCCGACGACGATGACCACGGGGCCGCCGAGCGCTTCGAGTTCGCCGAGCTCGACCTCACCGTCCGCTGCGAGGCCGACGACCATGAGGCCCGCCTTCTTGTACGCCTCCAGGGCGCGGGTCAGGTTGGAGGCGCGGGCGACCGGGGTGCGGGCCGCGGTGCCCGCGGACGTCTTCCAGGCGCCGGCGGTCATGCCGGCCGCGCGCCGCTCGGGCACCACGACACCGTGGCCGCCGAAGGCGGAGACGGACCGCACCACGGCGCCCAGGTTGCGCGGGTCGGTCACCCCGTCGAGGGCGACGATCAGCGGGTCGACGCCCTCGTCGTACGCCGCGGCGGCGAGGTCCTCGGGGTGCGCGTACTCGTACGGCGGGACCTGGAGGACGAGACCCTGGTGGTTGAGCCCGTTGGTCATGCGGTCGAGCTCGGGGCGCGGGGCCTCCATCAGATGGATGCCGCCGCGCTCGCCGGCGAGCTGGAGCGCCTCGCGCACCCGCTCGTCGTTGTCGATGAACTGCTGGACGTAGAGCGTCGTGGCGGGCACGCCCTCGCGCAGCGCCTCCACGACGGGGTTGCGCCCGACGACCATCTCCGAGGTGCCCTTGCCACCCCGGCCGCGCGGCGCGGGACGGCGCTGCGCCTGCTTGGCCTTGGCGGTGGTGATGCGGTTCTTCTTGTGTCCCTTGCGCATCTCGGCGGGCGGGGTCGGGCCCTTGCCCTCAAGGCCACGGCGCCGCTGACCGCCACTGCCGATCTGCGCGCCCTTCTTGCCGGACATGCGGCGGTTGTTAGCGGCCATGACCTACCTGTCTGTGTGAAGCGTGCGTATGTACGTATATGAAGTGTGCCGCCCGGAGGCCCGGGCGGCACAATCGATCAAGGCCGACGGAGCGGGCCGCTAGCGCGGTCCGAGCGTCCAGCGCGGCCCCTGGGGGCTGTCCTCGATGACGAGACCCGACTGGTTGAGCTGGTCGCGGATCGCGTCGGCGGTCGTCCAGTCCTTGCGGCCGCGGGCCGCCTCACGCTGCTGGAGCACGAGGCGTACGAGGGTGTCGACGACGCCGTGCAGGTCCTCGCCCCGGTCCCCCTCGCCGGCCCACCGCGGGTCCAGCGGGTCGAGTCCGAGGACGCCGAGCATGGCCCTGACCTCGGCGAGGCGCGCGACGGCGGCCTCCTTGTCGTCGGCGGCCAGGGCGGAGTTCCCCTGACGCACCGTGGTGTGCACCACGGCGAGCGCCTGCGGGACGCCCAGGTCGTCGTCCATGGCCTCCGCGAAGGCGGGCGGCACCTCGTCGGCCGGGGCCACGTCCCCGCCCGCCTTCTCCACCACGCGCTGCACGAAGCCCTCGATGCGCGCGAACGCCGACTCGGCCTCGCGCAGGGCCTCTTCGCTGTACTCGATCATCGAGCGGTAGTGCGGGGTGCCCAGGTAGTACCGCAGCACGATGGGCCGCCACCGCTTGGTCATCTCGCTCACGAGCACCGAGTTGCCGAGCGACTTCGACATCTTCTCGCCGCTCATGGTGACCCAGGCGTTGTGCACCCAGTACTTGGCGAAGTCGTCGCCGAAGGCCTTGGCCTGCGCGATCTCGTTCTCGTGGTGAGGGAAGATCAGGTCGATCCCGCCGCCGTGGATGTCGAACGCGGAGCCCAGGTACTTGTGGGCCATGGCGGAGCACTCCAGGTGCCAGCCGGGGCGTCCGCGGCCCCACGGCGTCTCCCAGCTCGGCTCCCCGGGCTTCGCCGCCTTCCACATGGCGAAGTCGCGCGGGTCGCGCTTGCCGGTCTCGCCCTCGCCGGACGGCTGGAGCAGGTTGTCCAGCTCCTGGTTGGACAGCGACAGATACCCCTCGAACGAGCGCACGTCGAAGTAGAC
Organism: Streptomyces sp. 142MFCol3.1; assembly: GCF_000424945.1. NCBI lineage: Bacteria > Bacillati > Actinomycetota > Actinomycetes > Kitasatosporales > Streptomycetaceae > Streptomyces > Streptomyces sp. 142MFCol3.1. Next base: position 7,938 of record NZ_AUKV01000058.1, on the reverse strand, counting down.
GTTGCCGTCGGCCTCGTAGGCGTGGCCGCGTTCGATGAGCCCGCGCATCATCTCGACCATCTCGGTGATGTGGCCGGTGGCACGCGGTTCGTAGCTGGGCGGGAGGCAGCCGAGGGCGTCGTAGCCGTCGTTGAAGGCGCGCTCGTTCTCGTAGCCGATGGACCACCACGGGCGGCCCTGATCGGCCGACTTGGTGATGATCTTGTCGTCGATGTCCGTGACGTTCCTGATGAACGTCACGTCGTAGCCGCGGTACTCGAACCAGCGGCGCATGATGTCGAAGTTGAGACCCGAGCGGATGTGCCCGATGTGCGGCGCGGCCTGCACGGTGGCACCACACAGGTAGATCGAGACGCAACCCGGCACGAGCGGGGTGAAGTCACGGATCTGCCGGGCGCTGGTGTCGTACAGGCGAATGGTCACCACTCCAGGGTAGTGGCCCCTGGGTAGTGCCTCGCGACCCTCCGGCTCAAGGGGCACGTATTCGTGACATGGAGGGGTGACACCCGGGCAGGCCGGGCCCGTCCCGGGGGTCCGAAGAGGGACACCCCGGCAAGTCGGCCCTGCTCCTGGGCCCCGGCCTCAGCCGGTCCGCACCACCAGTGCCGTGGCGACCGCCATCAGCCCCTCGTCCCGGCCGGGGAAGCCGAGACCGTCCGTCGTGGCACCGGAGACCGACACGGGCGCCCCGACCGCCTCCGACAGCAGCTTCTGCGCCTCCTCGCGGCGCTTGCCGATCTTCGGCCGGGGGCCGACGACCTGCACGGCGACGTTGCCGACGGTGAAGCCCGCCTCACGGACGATCCGGGCCGCCTCGGTCAGCAGCGTGACGCCCGAGGCGCCGGACCACTCGGGCCGCCCGGTCCCGAAGTGGGCGCCGAGGTCACCGAGCCCGGCCGCCGAGAACAGCGCGTTGCACGCGGCGTGCGCGACGACGTCGGCGTCGGAGTGGCCGGCGAGCCCGGGGCCCTCCCCGTCCCACTTCAGGCCGGCGCACCACAGCTCGCGGCCTTCCTCGAAGGCGTGGATGTCGGTGCCGATCCCGACGAGCGGGATCACGGGTGCCTCAGAACCCATCGTTGAGCCTCCGTCGCGCGAGAACCGCCTCGGCGAGGACGAGGTCCAGGGGGCGCGTCACCTTGAACGCCTCCTCATGTCCGGGCACGACCACGACCTGCAGCCCCAGCTGCTCGACCATGCTGGCGTCGTCGGTCACGTCGTCCGTCACGGTCTCGTGGGCCCGCACGAGCGTCTCGCGGTCGAAGCCCTGCGGCGTCTGCACGGCGCGCAGCCGTGCCCGCACGGGCGTGGCCACGACCGGCTCGGGCGCCCCGGGCACGGCCGTGGGCTCGACCTCCTTGACGGTGTCGGCGAGTGGCAGGGCCGGTACGACGGCGGGAGCGCCGTCGCGTACCGCCTCGATGACGGCGTCCACGGTGTCGACGGGCACGAGGGGACGGGCCGCGTCGTGCACCAGGACGATGTCGATGCCGGGCGGCAGCGCGTCGAGCCCGTACTTCACGGACTCCTGGCGACTGTCGCCGCCGGGGACGACGAGGAAGTCGGTCATCCCCCAGCTGCCGCTGGGGTTGTCCCCGGGCAGGGCGTGCGTGTCGAGCAGCGCCTTCACCTCGGCCGCGCCGTCGGGCGGGGCCACGACGACGACCAGGGACACGGCGCGGGACGCGGCCATCGCGCGTACCGCGTGGATGAGCATGGGGGTGCCGTTCAGCGCGCGGAGCGCCTTGGGGGCGCCCGGACCGAGGCGCACGCCCCGGCCGGCGGCCGGAATCACCACCGCGGTACGTGCGCCCGACGGCGAAGGGCGCGAATCGTCAGACATCGGTTCCTGTCAGGTTTGTGTGCTCGGCCTTGATGGGTATGGCCCTGGGGGTAACCCCCGGCTCACCGAGATCGGGGGAGTGCCGGGCGCGACGCCTCGACCGGAACCCTTCCGTGACATCCGGTCGAGCGACTGCACGGGCCCGGCACGCCAGTATCGGGTACTTCGGTCACCCGGGACCGGATTCCCGGGTGAACACCGAGTGGGCGCGGATGAAAGATTTCCGCGGGTACGAACATGCCGCAGCGCCCGGCGACAGCAAATGCGTCATCGGGCACCGCGGCATTTCGTTGCGCAGCTGCGCGGGCGTGTGCGTAGTCGGGAGGACCGCCGTGGGAAAGGCGACCGTCTCGGCGACCGCGGCCTGCGTCAGGACGCGAGAACCTCGTCGAGCAGTGCCTCGGCCTTGTCCTCGTTCGTGTTCTCCGCGAGAGCGAGCTCGCTCACCAGGATCTGGCGGGCCTTGGCGAGCATGCGCTTCTCACCGGCGGAGAGTCCACGCTCGCGCTCGCGACGCCACAGGTCACGCACGACTTCCGCGACCTTGATGACATCGCCGGAGGCGAGCTTCTCCAGATTTGCCTTGTAGCGGCGCGACCAGTTCGTGGGCTCCTCGGCGTACGGCGCGCGCAGCACCTCGAAGACCCGATCCAGCCCGTCCTGACCGACCACATCACGCACGCCGACGAACTCCGCATTGTCCGCTGGCACACGCACCGTCAGGTCGCCCTGGGCGACCTTCAGCACCAAGTAGGTCTTGTCCACGCCTTTGATCTGGCGAGTTTCGATGGCCTCGATCAGCGCGGCCCCGTGATGGGGATAGACCACGGTGTCGCCAACCTTGAACGTCATGTGACAGGTACCCCTTCCGTGGCTATCCAGGGTAACACGGATACGGCGTCTTCTGAATGGCGTTTTCGCAGGTCAGGGCATATCTCGGGGCTTGACAACCACAACAGGAACGTGCTGCGAGGGGCGAGCGGAAGAGGGTATTCGCAGGTCGGAGCCGCTGTCCAGGGGGAGCGAAACGCGCACGCCACACGCGACGAGAGCCCCTCACCGGCGTCCGAACATCCCGTTTTGTCCCACTCCAAGGGTGCGACTTCCGCTACTCCGTTCGGGGAGCGGAGCCGAGTACGAGTCGAATCCGGAATTGATCAAGAGGCCCGATGATCGACCGCCGATCCGCCGGCCATCCGGCCGCGATCAACCCGCGTTCACCCGGTGATCGATTTTAGAGAGCTCCGGGCATTCCTTCACCCTCTTACGACTTACGACGCCTTACGGGAAAATCCGCAAGCCGATGACGGGGGAACTTATGTGAATGGCGGACCAGCGTGTCACCAAAACAGTCCCGCCGCGTCGGTGAAGTGTGCGGCGGACGCGCCGCGCACCCCGCGCGGCGGAGCCCGTCGACGCTTAGAGGCGGGTCGGGTGCGGTGGCGCGGGAACGGCTCGGTAACCTAAGGCCGCTGACAGACCCTTAGGGCGGCTTTACAACGAAGTCGCCCTGCTTCGCCCACGTTCAAGGAGTTGCCGCCGCCGTGAGCAGCAGCCTTCGACGCGGCGCTCTCGCCGCCGCCGCCATCGCGTTCTCGATCGCCTCGCTCGCCGCGTGCGGTGCCGGCAGCAACGCACAGACCCTGGGGGTCAAGCCGGACAACGCGGCCACCTCCGTCGGCACCATCAAGATCCAGAACGCCACCGTGATCACACAGCCCGACCTCCAGTCGACGGGCCCCGCCGTGATCTCCGCGACCATCTTCAACAACGGCCGCACCCCGCAGACGCTGGACGCGATCACCGTCGCCGATACGAACAAGGCGGCCACGATCTCGCCCGCCAAGGGCACCGGCAAGCTGACCGTCCCCGCCGGCGGCTCCGTCGTCATCGGCGGCAAGGGCAACGCCTCCGCGGTCCTGGACAACAGCAGCGAGGCCGTCCAGGACGGCAACGCCCAAAAGGTCACCTTCAGCTTCAGCAGCACCGGGGACGTGAGCCTGCGCGCCTTCGTCGTCCCGGCCGAGAGCTACTTCTCCAAGTGGGGCCCGAGCGACATCCCGGCGGCCCCCGGCGCCTCCGCGACCACCAAGCCGTCCGGCAGTGCGAGCGGCTCGCCGTCCGAGTCCGCCTCGGGCAAGCCCACGGACGCCGCCTCGTCGAGCGCGACGGCCACGGCGACCGCCACGGACACGGCGACCGCCTCGGCCGGTCACTGACCTGTCCCTACGCCGAAGGGCGGGACCCCGGAAAAGGGGTCCCGCCCTTCGGCGTACTCGCGCGACCGGTGGCGCCTCGGCGGCACCCCGCCTCACTGGCGCCCGGACGAGGCCGGCCTACGGCTCGAACTTGTAGCCGAGGCCGCGCACCGTCACCAGGTACCGCGGCGCACCGGGGTCGGGCTCGATCTTCGCGCGCAGCCGCTTCACGTGGACGTCGAGCGTCTTCGTGTCGCCCACGTAGTCGGCGCCCCAGACGCGGTCGATGAGCTGCATACGGGTCAGTACCCGGCCCGCGTTGCGCAGCAGCATCTCCAGCAGGTCGAACTCCTTCAGCGGGAGGTCGACCTTGGAGCCGGAGACGGTGACCACGTGACGGTCGACGTCCATGCGGACCGGTCCGGCCTCCAGCGCGGCCGGGGTGACCTCCTCGGGCTCCCCGCGGCGCCGCAGGACGGCGCGGATGCGGGCGACCAGCTCGCGGGAGGAGAACGGCTTGGTGACGTAGTCGTCGGCTCCTATTTCGAGCCCCACGACCTTGTCGATCTCACTGTCCTTGGCGGTGACCATGATCACCGGGACGTTGGAGCGGCCGCGCAGCTGACGGCACACCTCCGTGCCGGGCAGTCCCGGCAGCATCAGGTCGAGGAGGACGAGGTCGGCGCCGTTGCGCTCGAACTCGTCGAGTCCGTCGGGCCCGGTGGTCGCGATGGCGACCTCGAAGCCCTCCTTGCGAAGCATGTACGACAGGGCGTCGGAGAAGGACTCCTCGTCCTCGACGACGAGCACACGGGTCACGGAAGGACCTCCGGAGCAGGAAGCGGTTCGTACGGGGATGAGACGGTGGTCGTCCCGTCGGGCTGCTCGGTCTCGTCCTCTTCGTCGAGTCCGGGCATGTGGTGTTCGTGCGCACGGTCGCGGGCCGCGCCCGCCTCCGGCAGCCGCAGGGTGAAGGTGGAGCCCTGACCCTCGGAGCTCCAGACCGTGACCTCTCCGGCGTGCGAGGCGGCCACGTGCTTGACGATCGCGAGGCCGAGACCCGTACCGCCGGTCTGGCGGGAACGGGCCGGGTCCACGCGGTAGAAGCGCTCGAAGATGCGCTCCTTGTCCTTGTCGGAGATGCCGATGCCCTGATCGGTCACGGCGATCTCGATGAGGTCCCCGCCCGGCGCGGTCACCCTGCGTGCGGCTATGCCCACACGGGTACGGGCCGGGGAGTAGTTGACGGCGTTCTCGACGAGGTTGCCGAGGGCCGCGGCCAGCTGGCCGCGGTTCCCCCAAAGGCTCAGGTCGGCGGTGCCGCCCGCGGCCATGGTGATCTGCTTGGTGCCGGCCTGGTGGCGGCACCGGTCGATCGCCTCGGCGACGAGCTCGTCGACGCGCACCGGCTCGGCGTCCTCCAGGGGGTCGTCGTTCTGCACCCGTGACAGGTCGATGAGCTCCTGGACCAGGTTCGTCAGCCGGGTGGCCTCTATCTGCATGCGCCCGGCGAAGCGCTCCACCGCCTCCGGATCGTCCGAGGCGTCCATGACCGCCTCGGAGAGCAGGGAGAGGGCGCCCACCGGGGTCTTGAGCTCATGGCTGACGTTCGCGACGAAGTCGCGCCGTACGGCCTCGATGCGCCGGGCCTCCGTCAGGTCCTCCACGAGCAGGAGCACGAGCCGCGAGCCGAGCGGTGCCACACGGGCGGAGACGGCGAGGGCCTCGCCCCGGCCCGTCCCACGTCGCGGGAGGTCCAGCTCGACCTGGCGTATCTCCCCGTCACGGCGGGTGTCACGTGCCATCTGGAGCATCGGCTCCACGGACAGCTTGCCGCCGCGCACCAGCCCGAGTGCATACGCTGCCGAGCTGGCCTTGACGACGGCGTCCGCCTCGTCGAGCACGACGGCGGAGGACCGGAGCACGGAGAGCACGGTGTCGACACCGGGCGGAAGCACTGGGTCCGTGTGCAGGGAAGAGCGAGTAGGGCGTTTCTGGTCGCGCTCGCTCCAGCGGAACGCCAGCATGGCGATGACACCGGTGAGCACTCCGGCGATCGCTGCCGCTGCGGCGACCGCCGCGTTCACGTCCATGCGTCCAGGTTAGGCATGCCGTCATGCCTGGCCACAGCCATCAGAGTGCGACCTCGAACACTCGTCGCCCAGAGTTCACCTGGGAGCTAGGGACGGTTCACTTGAGGTGACGGAAACGGACGCGTACGGGCCGGAACGTGGGAGCGTGGGGTTCATGGGGCCTGTCCGAGGTCAGGGCCCTGCCCCCGGACCCCCAAGCTGACATGAGAGAGGGACAACCAGATGCGGGACGCGTACCACGAGGAACTGGACTCGATCGGCGAGGGTCTGGTCGAGATGGCCCGGCTCGTCGGGTCGGCGATCGGGCGCGCCACGACGGCCATCCTCGACACCGACCTGAAGCTCGCCGAGAGCGTGATCGCGGCCGACCAGAAGGTCGACGATCTGCAGCACGACCTGGAGGCCCGTGCGATAGCCCTGCTGGCCCGGCAGCAGCCGGTGGCGACGGACCTGCGCATCGTCGTCACCTCCCTGCGCATGTCGGCCGACCTGGAGCGCTCCGGCGACCTGGCCCAGCACGTCGCGAAGCTGGCCCGGCTGCGCTTCCCGGAGCGCGCGGTCCCCAGCGACCTGCACGCCACCGTCCTGGAGATGGGCCAGCTCGCCCAGCGCCTGATGGCCAAGGCCGCCGAGGTCGTCATCACCAAGGACGTCGACCTGGCGCTCCAGCTGGAGCAGGACGACGACGAGATGGACCTGCTGCACCGCACGCTCTTCCAGCACCTGCTGGACGACCGCTGGAAGCACGGCATCGAGACGGCCGTCGACGTCACGTTGCTGGGCCGCTACTACGAGCGCTTCGCCGACCACGCGGTCTCGGTCGCCAAGCGGGTGGTGTACCTGGTCACGGGCGAGCACGCGGACGACCTCCAGCCGGACATCCAGCCGGTGACGGGCGTCGAGGGGGCCTGATCGGGGAGCTCGCGGGGACCTGACCGGGGGCCTGCGGGCGGCACGATCGGGTCCGTGCGGCTGCTCGATCACGACCCCTGCGGGGGCTCGGTCGGGGTCCGTGCGGGGGCTCGGCCGAGGTCCGTGCGGGGGCTCGATCGGGGTCTACGGGGGCTCGATCGAGGTTCGTCCGGCGGTCGTCGTCCCGCCGTGGGGCGCGCGTGCACCTCAATGCGCCGTTGATGCGCCTGCCCCACTGGGCATGAAATGGGCGACAGGAGCTGTGCGGTGCAGTGTGCCTCGCACGCCTTCGCGCCTGAAGGAGGGACTTATGGCCGAATCGCCCAGCACGCCCGACCCCACGCAGGACCGCGACACCCAGCAGCCCGCCGAGATCAAGAGCCTGCCACTGTTCGGAGCCTGCGGATGCGGCTCCGGCTGCGGGTGCGGCTGCCAGTCGGGCAATCCGTGCCAGTGCGGCTGACCAAGTAGGACGACGGAGGGCCCCGCTCGTGCGAGCGGGGCCCTTCGTCGTCGCGCCCGTCGGCTCGGGCCCTTCGGCTCGGCCGACGACACGACGACGGGGTGGAGGCCTGGGCCTCCACCCCGTCGAGGTGGGTTCCACGGGCCGGGCGTCAGGAGCCCGTCCGGTCCGTCGGTGAGGGGCGGTCAGCGGGTGCGACCGTCACTCACCACCGGAGTCCATCGATCCGCCGTCCGACGAACCGGCGTCCGACGAACCCTGGTCCGATGACCCCTGGTCCGTCGAGCCCTGGTCGGACGGGCCCTCGTCGGACAGGCCGGCCTCGGTCCCCGGGTCGGTCTGGCTACCGTCGGTACCGGGGTCCGTCTGCCCAGGATCGGTCTGGCCCGGGTCCGTCTGGCCCGGATCGGTCTGGCTACCGTCGGTACC
>NZ_AUKV01000057.1:0-29090 GCF_000424945.1 Streptomyces sp. 142MFCol3.1 | reverse complement strand
CTGGACCTGCTGCTGACCTGGATCAGGATCCCCTTCCCGCTGCTGCGCCAGACGGCATGGCTGCTGACGGCCGCCACCATCGCGTTCAACGGCGCGGCGGCCTGGCCCGACCCGCTCGGCGTCGGCATGCACGCCGTCATCCCGATCCTCTTCGTCGTCTCCGTCGAAGCCGCCCGGCACGCCATCGGCCGGATCGCCGACATCACCGCCGACAAGCACATGGAAGGCGTCCGCCTCACCCGCTGGCTGCTCTCCCCGGTGCCCACCTTCCTCCTGTGGCGCCGCATGAAGCTGTGGGAACTGCGCTCCTACGAAGCGGTCATCAAGCTCGAACAGGAACGCCTCGTCTACCAGGCCCGGCTGCGCTCCCGCTTCGGCCGCGCCTGGCGCCGCAAAGCCCCCGTCGAATCCCTGATGCCCCTGCGCCTCGCCCGCTACGGCGTCCCCCTCGCCGAAACCGGGCCCTCCGGCCTGGCCGCCGCGGGCATCGAGGAGCCATCGGTGCAGATCACCGGCGAACGGACCCCCGTGCCGGCGCAGCGGCGCCACAGCCCCGCACTTGACGTGGCCCCGGTCCCCGTGGCGGCCGTTCTGCCACCCGCCGCCGCGCAGCAGTCGCCTGCGGGACCCGCTGTCCCTGCGCCGTCGTACACCCCGCTTCCGGACCCGGAGCCGGACCACGACAGGCGTGCCGGCGCCCTCGCCGGGGCCTACGGGGCCTGGCTGTCGGCCTTCGGCACCGAGCCCACGCCCACGCAGTTCTCGATCTGGCTCCGCGACGAGTACGGCATCTCGACCGGTGCCGGAGACCCGCTCTCCGAGGAGCAGTTGGAGCCCCTCCTGCGTGTTCTGAAGGAGCGCCACACGTCACGTGACGCGGTGATCGGCGTGGAGGCGGCCCCGGAGAACGCGGACGGCGAGCTCTCCTGGAGCGACTACTTCCACAACGCCTGGCTCAGCTTCGCGCGAGAGCACGGCGTGTATCCCGACGCCGACGCCCTCGCCGAGTACGTGTACCGGCTCGACGGCATCACCGGAGCCACGGGGCAGCCCGTGACCGGCGCCGATGTGCAGGCCTACGTCATGGAGTTCCAGGAGCGCGAGTACGACGTGAGCGGTTCCGCGCCGGTCAGGGGCGAGCCGGACGGCTCCGTCCCCCCGGGGCCTGCCGCGGCACCCGAGGACAGCCCTGCCCCGGACACGGCCGACGCGGCCGCGCAACGCGCCGCGAGGGCCGACGCGGACATCGTCGGACAGCGTCCACGTGAAGGTGCGGCGCAGGCCCTCGAACTCAACGCCGTCGACCGCTACTACCTCGCCTGGACGGAATACCAGGCACGGCACGGAGCGGAACCCGACCCCGACGAACTGTCCGCCTTCCTCGCCGCCAAGGGCATGTTCGGCCGCGGAGGAAAGGCGGTCAGCCCGTCCACGCTGCGCCGCTACCCGCTGTGGTTCCGGATCTACGGGGTGTGGGCCGAGCACCGCATGCGCCACGACCGGGCCCCCTCACCGGACGCCGTCGCCCAGGACTGCGCACGCCGCGGGATCACCGGCCAGCACAACAGGCCGATCACCGCCGTGCAGATCGCGGAGCAGTCGCAGGACTTCGAGCGCCGCTGGCAGACCTTGACGCATCTGCACGCCGACACCCCCTAGGCGAGGGCGTGTTCCACGACGAAACCTGGAGGCCGAGGCATCGGGCTCCCCCTCCCGGCCGGGCTCACGACACCCATCCCATGTGAGTGTACGTGTCACCGCGTGCGATGCCGGTGAGTGCGGCGCGGGTGTACTCGACGAGTCGGCCGGGCAGCGCGTCCAGCGGCCACCAACGCCACTGCGTACACCGGTCGGGTTCGAGGACCCGGGGCTCACCCTGCCAACGGGACGCGGCGAAGAACAGCTGCAGGCGCGGGACCGGGCTGCCGGGATCCCGCACGTCCACGACGTGCACGAGGGTCAGGTCGCTCGCGTGCACGGCGATGCCGGTTTCCTCCGCCGTTTCCCGGATCAGGCAGGTCAGCGCCGACTCGCCCGCCTCGCGATGGCCGGCGGGCACGTGCCAGATCAAGGGGGCGAAGGCACTCTCGGGGGCGCGTTCGCCGAGCAGGACGGCGCCGTCGCGTTCGAGGTAGAGGTGCACGCCGACGATGCTGCGCTCACGTTGAGCGGCGGTCTCCTGGACGCGCAGCGAGGGCGGCCGCCCGGCGGCGTCGAGCCGGGGGTGCGGGTGCTTCCGGTGCTCGTGGACGACTGCCGCGGTGCCGGGGTCCAAGGCCATGTGCACGATGTCGGCGGCGTCGGTCCAGCGCAGTTGGATGCCCTCGTGGAGGGGGATCTCGTGGGCGGGCCGGTTGAGGGTGCCGAGGTACACGAGGATGCGGTACTTCAGCCGGCCGTCCGTGTCGACCGTCTCCACGGTGACGAACGGGGTGAGGCCGGGGACGGTGAGGCCGGTCTCCTCGCGCAGTTCACGGACCATGGCCTCGTCGCAGGTTTCGCCGGGCTCGGTGTTCCCGCCGAGCAGGGCCCAGCGGCCGGGCTGCCAGATGGGTTTGTTCGCGTCGCGGAGGTGGAGAAGATACCGGCCGTCGTCGTCGACCAGGAGGGCGGCGGTGCCGGGGACTTCCGTGGTGAGGAGCGGCTGCGGCGCTGCGGATTCGATGCTGGTCACGTGGGGTGTCCTTCGTGAGGTCGGTGGCGGTGCAGGGTGGGAAGCCGGATTCGGCTTCAGCGTTCCTGGGACAGGCGCAGGAGGTCGGCGAAGGTGCCGCCGGCGTGGACGAGGTCGTCGAGGGCGCGGTACCAGTACAGGAGATACTCGACCATCCCATTGGCGCGGACCTCGTCGCCGTACTTGGGTGTCGTCGCCCACCAGCGGGTCATTCCGCGGACGTTGCGGTCCGCGACGTTGGCGTAGTGGATCTCGTAGTCGACGCGTGCGGTGAGGACCGCGCCGACGCCGGCCGGGGAGACGGCGAGGATCAGCAGGGGAAGCATGACCGGGTTGAGCACGGACACGACTCCACCCGCGGTGACCATCTTGATCAGCGCGGCCATGAAGCGCTGGGCGTCCATGACCATCACGTGTGTGCGGATGACGCCCATCTCCGCGGCCTCCTGCCGGTCGGAGAAACCGTCCACCGCGTACGCCGACGCCTCGACCCGGCAGACCGCCTCGACCAGCGCCGAGTCCGTCATCGTCGTCAGCCGTGGAGTGATGCGCCGTTCCGCGTACGCGGCCAGCGCCACGGCGAGCCGCGCCACGGCGGTCGCGCCGGCGACGACGGCCAGAGCCGGAAGCGCCTCGCGCAGCCGGTCCGCCACCGCGCCACTGCCGAGAACGGGCGTCATGGCCCTCGCCGTGGCGGCCAGCAGCACGGCGGCGGCCATCCCGGTGGCGAGCTGGCAGGCGAGGACGAGGAGCACCGCCTTGCGGTCGATGCGCCAGGCCATGGCGGCGATACGCCCGAGGACACGGGGGAGTTGGGCGCACAGGGCGCGGAAGCCGACCTCGCCGAGCGGGTTCACGGAGTAGTGCCCGGAGTAGGTGATCTCGGCGGGAGGCGGGGGCGGGACGAGACGGGAAGAAGCGGTCAACTGCACATCTCCCTGCGGGATCGGACGGGGGTGAACGCGGCGCCACGGGATTCAACGACAGGGGCGTCGGGTTCGAACACACGTATTTCGGCCGCAACGGATTCCGTGCGCGGCGCGGTCACGCCGTGGGTCGCTCATGGAGGCACGGGGCAGGGGCGAGGGCGCTCCTGGCCGAATCGCCGTGGTTGATACGCCTGTGGCGGTTGAGGTCGACCGGCCCGCGGGGAGGTGCGAGCCCTGGGGTAAGCGCTTGACGTTCTCGTCCATCCGTCCTCGCCTCCGGCGGCGGCGCGGGTGTCGTCACCTTCGTGCAGACCTCGCTATGGAAATCGTCACCGATACGAACGACGCACAACGAACCAGGCGCTGGTCCGTATCCCGTGACGGCATCCGTATCGACGGCACACGACGGTCCGCCGGAAGCCGGCGGCCTCGTGCGACGGAATGCGCTGCGGCCTGCATGACGGGTGCGTGAGGATGACGGTCATGGGACTGTCGACGGAGTTCACGGAACTGTTCGGTGTGGAACACCCGATCGCCCTGGCCCCGATGGGCGGTTCGGCCGGTGGCGCGCTGGCGGGAGCGGTCTCGCGCGGCGGTGGGCTCGGCCTGCTGGGCAGCGGGAACGGGGACCAGGACTGGCTGGCCCGCGAACTGCCCGTCCTGGCTGAGGAGAGCGCCGGGAAGCCGTGGGGCATCGGCTTCCAGACGTGGGCGATCGACGCCTCGGTGGTGGCGCGGGCGCTGGAACACCGGCCGGCGGCGGTGATGTTGTCCTTCGGCGACCCGACTCCGCTCGTGGAACGGGTCCGTGGCGCGGGCACGACGCTGATCCTCCAGGTCACCGACCTGGAGGAGGCCCGCAGAGCGGTGGATCTGGGCGCCGATGTGATCGTGGCGCAGGGCACCGAGGGCGGCGGGCACGGAGCCCGGCACGGACGGTCCACACTGCCGTTCGTGCCCGTCGTGGTGGACCTGGCGGCGCCGGTGCCGGTGCTGGCGGCCGGTGGGATCGCCGACGGGCGTGGCGTGGCGGCGGCACTGGCGCTGGGGGCGTCCGGCGCTCTGCTCGGAACGCGCTTCCAGGCCACGACCGAGTCCCTGGTCGACCCCGCGACGGCCAAAGCGATCGTCGAGGGCCGTGGCGAGGACACCGAGCGCAGCAGAGTGCTGGACATCGCGCGCGGCTCGCGGTGGCCCGCGCGCTACACGGCGCGAACCCTCGCCCATCCTTTCCTCGACGGCTGGCGGGGCAAGGAGGAGGAACTCGCCGCGGATCCCCGAGCCCGGCAGGCGTACGAGGATGCCGCGGCACGGGGCGAGATCCCGGCGCTGCCGCGGTGGGCGAGCGAGGCCGTCGACCTCATCGAGGACCTGCCGTCCGCGGCCGATCTGGTCGGCACCCTGGTCCGCCAGGCCGAGGACGCGCTGGCCCGAGCCGGAAGGCACTGACCGCGCCCGCAGTGAGCCGGCCCGGGCGAGCCGGCCTCACCGAGGCAGCCTCCGGCCCACGACACGATGATCGCCTGATGCGGCGTCAGGCAGCCACGCCGACAGGAGAGTCGACCGCTCTGTACGAGGCGGGATCGGTGCTCGCCACCGTCCGCACAGGCGGGGGGCCGCCCGCGCACTGGCGCGGCGGCCCCCCTTCTGTCGCTTCGTGACGTTCCCGACCTGTGCCGAGGGAGCGTCAGCTGACGATGATCACGACAGGTGTCGAGTTGAAGCCGTACCCGCCGAAGCCGCCGAAGCCGCCGTACCCGAACGAGTTCGCGAAGCCGAAGCCGCCGCAGTACGAGTTGAAGCCCCGGTTGAAGCCGACGCCGAACCCGCACCCGTTGCCTGCCGGCATGTTGGGCGACAGTGAGACGACGCCGCTCGTGGTCGCGGCTGAGGCCGGGCTTGCGGCCACTCCCATACCCGCGATGACGCCGCCTGTGAGGAGGGCAGCGGCGAGGGTTCGCATGACCGGTTTCCTGCGCATCATTCGGTCTCCTTTCCCCCGAATACCTGCCCCCCTCCGGTTTCTCCCCTCGCACTAGGTAACACCTGTTCGGCGGAACGTACCACCCGAGCGCCACACAGCCCCGCAGTTCCGGGCCGGAGCGCCCGCGAGAACAGCGCCCCAGGTCCGTGCGCTCGGCGGTACGACGAGGGCTCCGCCGATCGGGCGACGTACTCCCCGCCCGTCGTACCGCGAGGTTCACCGCAGCGAGGCGGCGGGCGGACGCTCACGCAGGGCGCCGTAGCCGATGAAGTACGCCGGAACACGCTTGAACCACTGCGAGCCGGTGAGGAGGCCGCTCACCCGTTTGGCCCGCCTGGAGTTGCCGAAGGGCGGATCGCCCGCCAGTACGGGCGCGATGACCCGGGCGTGAGCGAGGCGTTGCAGTGCCTGCGTCAGCGCCGTGGTCGGCCACCGTCGCCGCTGGATGCCGCGCACGTCCCGCAGGCCGACCACTCCCGTGCGCAGCGGCTCGACGAGATGGCGGGCGGCGGCCACCGCGTCCTCGACCGCGAGGTTGATGCCGATGCCGAAGACAGGCGACATGGCGTGCGCGGCGTCGCCGATGCACAGCAGTCCCGGGCGGTGCCAGCGCCGCAGCCGGTCGAGCCGTACGTCGAGCATCTTCACCTCGTCCCACGACCGCAGCTCGTGGGCCCGGTCCGCGAGCCAGGGCACGGCGTCCGAGAACTCGGCCATGAACCGTTCGAGACCGGCCGCGCGACGCTCGGCGTCGGTGCCCTTGGGAATCAGCCCGGCGCATTGCCAGTACTGCCCACGGTCGATGAGCGCGGCCAGGAGGCGGTCTCCGGTGGCGCCCACGAGCCCGTGCGGGTCTCCGTCCCGCCGGGGCAGCCGGAACCACCAGGCGTCCATGGGGCAGCTGTACCTCCGCAGGCCCAGTTCGGGCCGCGACCGGGCCAGCGAGCCCCGGCCGTCGCAGGCCACCGTGAGGGTGGCCCGCAGTTCGCCGGTACGGCCGTCGGAGGTGCGGTAGCGCACCCCGGCGACCCGCCCGCCCTCCATCAGGAAGGACGTCGCCTCGGTGCTCATCCGCACCGAGAAGGACGGCTCTTTGCCGGCCTCGTCGGCGAGGAGGTCGAGCAGGTCCCACTGCGGCACCATCGCCACGTAGTTGTAGGGCCCCGGCAAGGTGCTGATGTCGGAGACGGTGACGAGTGAACCGTCGGAGCCGAGCGGCAGCTGCACCGTGGTCACCCGGCGCTGCGGCAACCGGGCGAAGCGCTCGGCCAGGCCGAGGTCGTCCAGCAGCGCCAGCGTCGAGGGATGCACGGTGTCACCGCGGAAGTCGCGCAGGAAGTCTCCGTGCTTCTCCAGCACCGTGACGTCCACGCCGGCACGGGCCAGCAGCAGGCCCAGGACCATTCCCGCGGGGCCGCCGCCCACCACGCAGCATGTCGTCCGCTCCATCGCAGGCCTTCCCTTCGGTGACAACCGCAACTCGAGCCAATGGAACCTATACCCCCAAACACGGGCACGGCCGGTGCCCCGGCCGACTGGATCTCCGTGCCGGACTCCGCCCCGGTGCGACACGCGCCGGAGCCGCGATCCGTAGGAGCGGGACCATGTCGGCCGGGCCGCTCTCCCTGTCACCTCATGGAGCTGCGGCGCCGTGCGGGTCCTCGGAGCGACGCGTCGGCAGCGTCGTGCCGGCCCCGGCGAGGGCGCACACCGCGCACGACAGCCAGACCAGTACGTACGCGCACTCGTGGACTGCGCGCCCGGGCGGCTGTACGAGGTGGCCGCCGAACTCGCCCGGGACCCGCACGTGTTCACCGTCGAGCACCGATGGCCGCGAACTGATGCTGACCTGCGTTTTCGGCAGCCTGGCCGAGGTCGTCCGGTACCCCGGGATGCGCATGGGCGCGCTGCCGGGCGTCGCGGCCAGCCGTAAGCAGATCCCCACCGCACTGCACACCGAGGGCAGCCGGTGGCGGCTGGACGAGCCGGCCGGGGCCGCCCGGCGGGGCACGGTGCCGGGCGCGGCCGGACCCGAGCCCGGCCGTTCGGCGGTGCGACGCGAAGCCTGCCACCAGGCCACGACGGAGTCCGCGCTGCTCGCGGGGTTGCCTGTTCAGGGCGGGTGACGGGCAGTGCGCGAGGGCTGTCCCGAGCCCGTGGCTCGGGCGGCCCATTCGCTGCCGACACGACACGACACGACACGACACGACACGACACGACACGACACGACACGACACGACACGACACGACTCGCTCGGCCGGCTCCCGCAACGTGTCCCCGACCTTGCGCTGTGCCCGAACGCTCCCTTTCCCCGGGGTGTTCCGGTAGCCGTCAGGATCCCCGGGGTGTTCCGGCAGCCGTCAGGATCCCAGGGGTGTTCCGGCAGCCGTCAGGACCCCCGAGGCGATCCGGCAGCCGTCAGGGGGCGATCGGCAGCCTGCGCTTGTGGTCGGTGAGGCGGTAGCGGCGGACGATCGTCTCGAAGTCCCTCTCGTCCACCGGCTTTCCCTCCAGGAAGTCGTCGATGACGTCGTAGGTGACTCCGAGCGCGTCCTCGTCGGCCTTGCCGGGGTCGAGGGTCTCCAGGTCGGCCGTCGGCGTCTTCCACACCAGCTCGGCGGGCGCGCCCAGCGCGTCCGCGACAGCGCGGACCCGGCGCTTGGTCAGGCCCGTCAGCGGGACCAGGTCGGCGGCTCCGTCGCCGAACTTGGTGAAGAAGCCCGACACGGCCTCGGCGGCGTGGTCGGTGCCGACGACCAGACCGTTGTGCGCGCCGGCCACCGCGTACTGGGCGATCATCCGCTGCCGCGCCTTGATGTTGCCGTGCACGAAGTCCTGGTGGTGGGTGTCGCGGAAGCTGACGCCCGCCGCCAGAGAGGCCTCGAGCGCGGCATCGCTCGCGGGCTTGATGTCCACGGTCAGCACGTGGTCGGCCCGGATGAAGGAGAGCGCGAGCTGGGCGTCGTGCTCGTCGGCCTGGACGCCGTAGGGCAGCCGCATGGCGTAGAACTGCGCCTCGTGCCCCGCGGCCCGCGCCCGCTCCACCGCGAGCTGGCACAGCCGGCCGGTGGTGGTGGAGTCGACGCCGCCGCTGATGCCGAGCACGAGGGAG
This sequence comes from Streptomyces sp. 142MFCol3.1, assembly GCF_000424945.1. Lineage (NCBI taxonomy): Bacteria > Bacillati > Actinomycetota > Actinomycetes > Kitasatosporales > Streptomycetaceae > Streptomyces > Streptomyces sp. 142MFCol3.1. Next base: position 20,390 of record NZ_AUKV01000057.1, on the reverse strand, counting down.
CGCAGACCGGTGGAGGTGAGCCGCTCGGCGAGGAAAGCCACGCGGCGTTCGATCTCCCGCTCGGCCTCGAAGGTCCCGGAGACCTCGAGTTCCCGGGCGATCTCCTGCTGCAGGGCGATGGACGCCGACTCGCTCACGTCTGCTCCTTGATCCGGTTCGCGAAGTGCTGTCGCGCTCACCCTATCCGGGGCCCCTCACGGGGATCCGCCCACGTCGGACGGTATGGAAATGGGGCGAAGCCCGACACTCGCACCCCCGGCGGACCGGCACGGATCGACGGGGCGGACTAGCAGGGGCACCGAGCCGTCCTGCGCCCGCCGGGCGGACGGCGGCCGGGGAAGCGCGCCCCGGCCGCCGTCCGACGGTCCTGCCCGGAGCGGGGTCAGGCGGCGTGCTCGATCCAGCGGCGCACCGCGATGTTGATGTCGGCGGGCAGGGCGCTGAGCCGGTCGATGGCCTCCCTGTCCTCGGGCAGGGGCGGGATTCCGGCGGCCGTCAGGGCCGCGTGCAGGTCCAGACGCCTGCGGTCACGTGGGTCGATGGTGATGTCGAGCCGTTCGGTGGGGTTGGGCGGCGGCAACAGGTGGTCGCCCTGCTCCTGCTCCTGCTCATGGGGCTGTGCGGCCCCGTCCCACCACGAGAAGCCGGGCTCGTCGCAGGCGTAGGGGTCGAAGGAGGACTGCGCCGCACCGGACGCGAAAGCGGGGGTGGTCACGGGAATCTCCCTTGCAGCGGTATCGGTTCTGCATGCCAGGAGGTCTCGCGCCCCGGTACCGGTTGCGGCATTCGCCACGCTTCACGCGAACGGCGCCATTGGCGGTTCATAGGCCCGTCACACCACCATCCCGCGTCGGTTCGCCCGCGTGTACGAGCTCCATGGGTGGGCCGCACCAGCCGCCCGGCACTCGAGGTGATCAATTGGGCCGGCATCCAGGAAGATGTCCTGCTCCGGCGTGGGGGTCGCGGCGGTCGGGGAGCCGGGCCGCCCGGTCCGGTGACCGCCGTTTCGCCTGTCGAGTCACTCCTCCGAGCGGCACGGTCCGCCGCGCCCAGAAGATCGGGTGACGGCGCCCGTGGCCTGTTCCGGCCGGCAGCAGCGCTCCGAGGGCGTGTTGTCGGCGGCGAAGAGCACGCGGTGCGCAAGGACGACGATGCGCGTAGGTGATCTCGGTGCGTTCCCCGGACGAACCGCAGCGGCGAGCGCCTCGCGACGAGACCAGTGCCGCACGGGATGGGCCGCTGGTCAGTGCAGGTCCACCTGGAGCGCGTGCCGGTGGTCGGCGGGGCAGGTGAAGACGCGCAAGTCTCCCGATCGGCCGACGACAACATCTGTCTCGGCGTCGCTGGCCACGGTGAACAGGAGTGTCATGGCCGTGCCGCAGTCGCCACAGGCAAAGACTTGGGGGTGCGTCAGATGCCAGGTGGGCCAGCCGCCGAGTTTCCAGCCTGCGAGGCGGGTGATGACGTCACCGCCGTCGCCGGTCTCGCGGATCAACTCCTGGAGCCGCGGACGCAGTTCTTCCGGCAGTTGCTCACGGAACGGGAAGTCGGTCACACGCTCGGCGGTGACGGTGCATGCCTGCGGCAGGTAGCCGTCCTCCTCATGTCGTGACGGCGTCGGCGGAGTCGTCAACCGGTCGGTCACGTCGGCGGCCCGACGCCATCGCATCTCGACCACAGGGCTGACATCGGCCTGCTGGGCCGGAGGGTCCCAGTGTTCATTGGGACACCACAGGATCTGCAAGAGGTCCATGCCGGCGGGCCACCAGGGTCCCGGCGCATCGCGACGGAAGATCTGCGCGACCGGCACCATGGCCGTGGCAGGACCGCCGTCAGGGCTGATCACGTCGGGCAAGGAGCACTCGGGCCACGGCTCGCCACTGGGCCACAGCAGCGGTCCGCCGAGAGAACTGTCCCGGCAGTCCGGCTCCGCGCGCGTGGGATGAAATATGACCGCGTCGCGCGCGTGGGGAGCGAGTTCGGGCAGCACGGCGAATATCGCCTCGGGCGTCGGACGGGGCGTGTGAGTCATCGTGCCTTCCGATCAGCTGGTTCCGGATCGCCCGCAGCGTATAGGTCGGCTGTGACAGTCGGTCCCACGGGCGGATCAAGCCGTTCCGCACAGCTCGACCAGCTGCCGGGCCGTGCCGCCGGGATCGACGATCTGGTGCAGATGTGCGCCCGGCAGATGTGCCACGCTCCAGCCGCGTTCCCTCGCGTCGGCGGCGAAGTCGTCGTACGGCGGACCGAACAGCAAGTAGGAGCAGGGGTGATCGTCCCAGCCGCCGGGGACCGGGATGCGCTGCTCGTAGTAGGACAGCGGCAGGGTCGGCTGCTCCTCGACGACGGTCTGCCGGACGGTCGGATCGGTGAACATGGGGGCGACGTCCGCCTCGTCCCACCAGTCGGTCCAGCGCGGAAGCCTGCCGTCCACAGCCAACGGACGGAGGAACTCCATCAACTCGGGCGGGGCGACAGGGGTGGGACCGGTCCGGGCCGGCAGCGCGGCGTCGACGAAGACCGAGCCCGTCACGGGATGGTCGAGGCCCGAGCACATCACGGGGAGGAACAATCCCGCGTTGCTGTGCGCCACCAGCGTGACGGGGCGGTCGACCGGCACCTGTCGCAGATCGTCACGTACGGCCTCCACGACCCGCGGCCAGAACGGCGGAGGTCCGGCGCCCACGTCCAGCAGGGACGGCACACGGACCTGGTGTCCCGCCGCCCTCAGTTGGTCGGCCACGGGCTGCCAGGTCGAGGGTCCCACGGACGGACTGTGCACGAGAACGAAGATCGGTTGCATGGGAGGATGCTCGCGCCCGTGCCGCGGGACGCGCGACCCGCTTGGCTGAGAGCAGAGCAGAGCAGGGCAGACGGGAAGGTGCCGCCTGCAAGGGCCGTGCGCCCGTCGTCGGTCAGTGCCAGCACGCGCCGGTTGCGCCCGGCCTCCTGTGCACCATCGTCAACAGCCCCGCCTCCAGGAGCCGTTCACACTGCGCGTAGACCTGCGCGTGCGGCACGGAACAGAGCGGGGCGAGGTGCGGGCTGCCTCCCCTTCACGTCGCAGGCGCTGCCTTCGCCCAGCTTGTCGATGATGCCGAGGACGAGGTACGAGGGGGCGACCGTATCCTCCCCGCGGGGCGCCGGCGCACGGCGTCGGCCCGCGGCCGGGGCGGGAGGCCGGACGGCGGCTTCGCCCGGGGAACACCCGGCGCGCGTTGCCGCGGCCGTGCGGGCAGGGGGCTGTGCGGTTGGGGGAGAGGGGGCTGTGCGCGCGAGTCGCGGGCGGCCCGTCGTGCGTTTCGGGGCGGTCCGTGGCCGTCGAGTCGAGGCGGTCCGAGGCGGTCGCGCCCACAGGCGAGGGGGCCCGCCCTGGACGGGCAGACCCCCTCTCCGCGCATGCTCAGGTGTGGTCGCGCTTGATCGCGCGCCCGGTCTCCTCGATCCGCTCGCCGGCCTTGGCCTTGGTCTTCTTGGCCTCGCCGCGCGCCTGGTCCACCTGACCCTCGGCCTGCATCTCGCGGTCGCCGGTGACCTTGCCGGTCATCTCCTTGGCCTTGCCCTTTATCTTGTCCTGACGGCCCTTACCGGCCATGGCTCCTCCTTCAGAGGTGGTGTGGCTTGCCCGCCCAACGTAAGTGGGGTCCTGCACGATCGCGCGTTGAAGCGTCACGTTGAGTAGCCAAGACTCCGCGGACCCACCACGGTCACCTCGAGAGGCGGGACGGCTCCGCCCGCTGACTCCGCGCATTTTCAGCGGTGTTGAGTACTGAAGGCATTGGACCGCGACGGCCGCGCTCCGGGCCGGCCCTCTGCGCCGCCTCGTACGCTCACCCCTGACGGTGGCGGTACAGGAGCCACGCCGCGACTGCGGCACCGACGCCGGCGAACAACAGACCGCGGTTGTCCCGGGCGATCTGCGCGCCCTGGGCCGTCCTGGCCTGCAACGGTTCGGGCGCCTTCTCCTCCCACAGCCGACCGGCCTGGACCGCCTTCGTGTGCGCCTGCTCGGTGGCCTGGGCGGCCTTGTCCTTGACGGGGTCGGGCAGCTTGTCCTGGACCCGGGACGCGGCTTCGGTCGCCTTCGCCTTCAGGGCACCCGCCTTGGCGGCGGCCTGGTCCTTGACCTCGGCGACCTTGTCCTGGGTGCGGGCCTTGACGTCCGCCTTCGCCGCGAGTGCCGCTACGGTCTCCCCGAGGTCGTGGCGGGTCTGCTCGACCTGTTCGCGCAGCTCCGCGGGGGTTTCGGCCGTCTTCTTGTCGTGGGGCTGCTCGGTCATCGGTGCGCACTCTCCTTGATCTCGGCGATGTCCGCCTTCACGTTGTCGATGGACTGCGTCGGCGCCGGCGGTGCGGCCGAAGTGACCTGCTTCTTCCCGGACATGACCATGACCGCGGCGATCACGCCGAGCGTGGCGGTCACCGCGAGCGCGGCGGCCCACACCGGCAGTACGAGCGCCAGTGCGGCGATCACGGTGGCCGCGAGCGCCTGAAGCATCAGAATGCCGACGACGCCGGCGCCGCCGAAGAGACCACCCCCTTTGCCGTACCGCTTGCCCTTCTCCTTCATCTCCGCCTGTGTCAGGCGGAGTTCGGTTCGTACGAGTTCTGTCAGCTGCTGTGTGGCGCGCTGGACCAACTCGCCCACCGGCTCCGAACCGGGCGCCTGCTGCCCCGGGCCGTGGCGCGGCTGCGTACTCGACACGACACTCACCTCCCGTCACGTGACTTCCTCCGGACCCGGGGCGCCGGGGCGCACCGGATGTCCGGTGACCTCGCGAGTACCCACAAACACGCCGTCCACCTGTCCCTTCAACTCCGCGACGCCTGCGCGGAGATGGGCACGGTGAGAGCAGAGGCGGGCCGGGCCGGCAGGGTCTGCGAGGCGGAACTCCGTGACCGGGCCGGGCGAGTGTCGTCCGCGAGGTCGGTTCCCCCGGTCATGTCTCCACGGAGTGGTCGGTCATTCCTCGACGCGAGGGTGCGGATGATCCAGGCGGGCGAGCCAGGTCCGCAGCAGCGATTCGAGGGCCTCGGCCTCGTACGCGGTGAGCTGGTCCAGCAGGTGGCGTTCGTTGCGCATGTGGTCGGTGAACGCCTGGTCGATCAGGTGGCGTCCGGGTTCGGTGAGGGCGACGATCCGGCCCCGCTGGTCGTCGTCGGAACGGCGGCGTGTGACGAGTCCGGCCCGCTCCAGGCGGTCGATCCGCTTCGTCATGGCGCCGGTGGTGACCATGGTGTGCGCGGCGAGCTCGCCGGGCGCCCGTTCGTAGGGCTCGCCGGCGCGGCGCAGGGCGCACAGGACGTCGAATTCTCCCTCGGTCAGGCCGTAGCGGCCGTACACGAGGCAGAGCTCTTCCGTGAGGCGGTCGGCGAGGCGGTGCAGGCGGCCGATCACCCCCTGCGGGGAGATGTCGACGTCGGGCCGCTCGCGGCGCCAGTCGGCTTGGATGCGGTCCACGCGGTCCAGGGGTTGCCGGTCTTCCATGCGGACAGAATAGCTTCCCGGGAAGCTATATTATCTTCCATGGAAGCCAATCTGCGCTGGGTGGCCCTGACCGCGGTCGCCCCGGTGGCCTGGGGGACCAACTACTTCGTCACGCACGAGTTCCTCCCCGCGGACCGCCCGTTGTCGGGGGCCGCCCTACGGGCGCTGCCCGCCGGTCTCGTCCTGCTGGCAGTGCGCCGGCAACGGCCACGGGGCGCCTGGTGGTGGCGGTCCGCCGTCCTGGGGGTGCTCAACGTGAGCGTCTTCTTCGTCCTCGTCTACGCCGCCTCCCAGTTGCTTCCGGCGAGCGTCGCCTCGACCGTCATGGCGGTGTCCCCGCTCACGATGATGCTCATGGCCTGGCCCCTGGTGGCCGAGCGGCCCCGGCCCTCCCACCTGGCCGGCGCCGCCGTCGGGCTCGCCGGGGTGTGCCTGATGCTGCTCACGGGAGCGGGCGGAGTGGGCGTGGCGGGGGGCCTCGCCTCGGCCGCGGCCGTGCTGGTGTCGTCCTTCGGCCACATCCTGACCAAGCGGTGGACCGCCGATGCCGACGTACTCGCTTCGACCGCGTGGCAGCTCACCGCCGGAGGCCTGTTTTTGATCCCGGTCGCCGCCGCTGTGGAGGGCCCCCCTCGCGAACTGTCCGTGTCGGCGCTCCTCGCGTTCGGCTATGTCGCCCTGGTCGCCACCGCGCTGGCCTTCGTCGCGTGGTTCACCGGGCTGCGGCACCTGCCCTCGGGCACGGTCGGCCTGATCGGGCTGCTCAATCCCGCGACGGGCGTGCTGCTCGGCACGGCGGTCGCGGGGGAGACCCTGGCGTTCCAGCAGGTCTGGGGGCTGGTACTCGTCCTGGCCGGGGTAGTGCTGGGCCGGCCCATGCCTGCGGGGCGGCGTGGCGCCCGACGGGCGGTCCTCCGCCCCGTGGCCGGCGGATCCTCCGTGCGAGAGCACGCCGACTGCTCATCCGGAGGAGGCGGCTCCGCGCGGCGAAGGCACACTTCACCGTGAGCCGGACGGTCCAGGGACCGTCCGGCGGAGCATCGTTCAGCGAAAGAGTTCGCGAGCCCGGCGGGCCACCTCGTCCGGAGTCAGGTCCTCCATGTGTGTGAGGAAGACCCAGACGTGGCCGAAGGGGTCCCTCAGGATCGTCGTGCGATCGCCGTGAAACTGGTCGGTCGGCGGTTGTACCAGTTCCGCACCGGCCGCGGCGGCCCGGTGCGCGAGTGCGTCGACGTCGTCGACGAAGACGTGCAGGCCCACGGTGGTACCGCCGACCGCGGTCGGCGCGCGGAAGAGGGGTCCTTCGGCGTCGCCCAGCATGATCGTGGAACCCTCGATCCTGACCTCGGCATGCACGATGCGCCCGTCCGGGCCGTCGAGGCGGAACAGCTCTTCGGCACCGAACGCCCGGGTGTAGAAGTCGATCGCGGCGGCGGCGCCGTCGATCATGATGTGGGAGATGACGGCGTTGCGGTAGGTCTCGGGAACGGCGCTCACGGACATGGGAACTGCCTCCTCTTGGCCGGCTGTTGCTGATGACGCCGAAGGTAGGAGCTGAACCGAAGTTGAGGTCAAGCGTGAGCCGGCGGGCCGCGACCAAGAGGAGGAGGGGATCCGCCGGACAGACGGAACCCAGGGGGCTTCGTTCGGATCGGCCCCGGCTCCGCGGCGACCGGCACGGCACCTCGCCGCGTCGTCGGACCACCCGAGGGTGATCCTCCGCCTTGCGACGCGCCGCACCGGACGCCGCGGCCTGATCCGACCTGATCCAGACGAAACCCCTAGCCCGCCGTCGGTGAGGCGGACGGATTCCGGCCGGCCGTGGCGACGGCCTTGAGCTCGTCCAGTGATTCCCGCATCAACCGCGCCAGGTCGCCTTCCTCGGCTGCCGCGATCCAGCACTCGAAGGCGACCTTGAAGACGGCCATGCCCGCTTCGGCTGTCAGGCTCGCGGCAGGCTCCGTGACGCCGCGCCCCCGCAGAGTGTCGGCGAGGGCGGCCGACATCGAAGCGAGCTTGATCAGCTCACGCTCCTGGAGTTCCGCGTTCGCCGTGATCACGGCGTGCCGCTTCCTCGACTGCTCATGCCGGTCGACGAACACCCGGGAGATGGCGTCAAGTCCCAGTGCCAGCGCGTCGATCGGTGCCGCGGACTCCGGAGCCTGGGTCACCGCCCGCACGAACAGTTCCTGCAGCTCGCCGGATCCGGCGAAGAGCACCTCGCGCTTGTCGGTGTAGTGGCGGAAGAAGGTCCGCTCCGTGAGGCCGGCCCGTTTGGCGATCTCCGCCACGGTCGTCTGCTCGTATCCGCGCTCGCTGTAGAGCTCCAACGCCGCTTCCGCGAGGCGTCCACGCGCGTTCGGCTCCCATCTACCCATGGGCAGATCCTACGTGATGACAGTCCCTGACATCAGGTGTTAAGGTCGATGACAGTCACTGACATCACTAGTCTGGAGTTCTTCCCATGCGGTTCTTCGTGACCGGCGCGTCCGGCTGGATCGGATCGGCCGTCGTACCCGAACTCATCGACGCGGGACACCAGGTCGTCGGGCTCGCCCGCTCCGACGCCTCCGCCGAGGTGCTCACCGAGTCCGGGGCGGAGGTGGTCCGCGGCACGGTCGACGATCTCGACGTGCTGCGGGACGCCGCCGTCGCGTCGGACGGGGTGATCCATCTCGCCTTCAAGCACGACATCGCGTTCACCGGCGACTTCCAGGGTGCCGCCGAGGCCGATCGCCGCGCCGTCGACACCTTCGGCCAGGCGCTCGCCGGCACCGACCGGCCCTTCGTCCTCGCCTCCGGCGTCGCCGGACTGGCACCCGGACGTGTGGCGACCGAGCGTTCGACGCACGTGACCGACGGGTCGCCGGTGTCGATCCGGCAGGCCACGGCGCAGAAGGTGCTCGAGCTCGCCTCGCACGGCGTGCGCTCGTCCGTGGTGCGGCTGTCGCCCACCTGCCACGGCGAGGGGGACCAGGGCTTCATGGCGACCCTGGTCGCCATCGCCCGGGCCAAGGGTGTGTCCGGCTATGTCGGCGACGGCGCCAACCGCTGGCCCGCCGTCCACCGCCTGGACGCGGCACGTCTGTTCCGGCTGGCGGCCGAGCAGGCCCCCGCGGGAACGGTGCTGCACGGTGTCGCCGAGGAGGGTGTCACGATTCGCGACGTCGCCGAGGTGATCGGCCGTCACCTCGACGTGCCGGTGGTGTCCTTGGCTCCGGATCGGGCGGCCGAGCACTTCACCTGGCTGGCCGGGTTCCTCGGCCTCGACTCTCCGGCGTCGAACACCCTGACCCGTGAGCTGCTCGGCTGGGAGCCGACCCGGCCCGGCCTTCTCGAGGATCTCGACAAGGGGCACTACTTCCACATCGCCGACACCGTCGCCTGACCGGTCGCGCGGCGCGAGGGGACGCCGGTGGAGCCGTCCGCCTTGCCTACGCGTCCCCGGGCGGGTGCGACTCCTCGCTTCGCTCCGTGGAGGCGCTCACCTGCCAGCCGGGTTGCAGGCGGTCCAGGAGTGCGCGGAAGGCCGCGTCGGAGCGGTCCCAGTCGCCGTCCGCCAAGGGAGCCATGAGAAGACCGAGAGTCGCGTCGACCACGAGACCGGCCTCCGTCCTGGCCCGGCTCTCGGTCATGCCCATGTCGCGGAAGACCGAGGCGAGCAGTCCTGTCCACTCGGTGATCAGATCGCGCAGGAAAGGCCCGTACCGCTCGGGGTGGAGCAGGCTGGCGACCATGATCTCCAGGTAGAGGGGGAGCGCGCCGTGCAGGTCGGGGGTGTTGAACTGCCGCCAGAGTTCTTCCAGGAGGCGGCGCAGCGAGGCCGGGTCCTTGGGTGAGGCATCGGTGCCGAACAGGGCCCGGGAGCGCAGGAGCGGACGCTGCTTGTCGAGGGCGATCGCCTCGCTGACCATGCGTTCCTTGCTGCCGAAGTAGTACAGGAGCATGCGGTCGCTGGTCCCCAGGGCCTGGGCCAGCGGGCGCAGGGACAGATCGGCCAGGCCGTTGCGGATCAGATACGCGCGGACCTGGTCCAGCAGGGCGCTTCGTTTGGCAGGGTCAGGCGGGCGCGGCATGAGAGCTCCTGGTGTGGTCGCGCGGCTGCGGGGGCGCGTTCCCGCACGTCAGAGGCGGGTCTAGCATCCTGCCGCGATCTGTCCGCTAAGTCGGTTTTGAGGGGGTATTTACTGTAGCAACCGTTACGTGTATATTGTAGGTGTAGCGACCGCTACGTGTATGCCCCGCTATTGAGAAGGGACTGGTTCCCATGGCCCCCCAGGCCATCACCTTCATCGCGACCGCGCGTTGGGGGCGTTTCGCCCGGTTGCGCCGGCGTGGCCCGGGGGACCCGCTCCGCACGATCGCCCAGGACCGTGGTCAGGGGGAGCTGAGCTCTCCAGGGGACGTCCCCGTGTCGCGGGCCGACAAGCGTCGAGCCCTGTGGTCGCGCACGCTGGAACCCCTGCGCCCTCTCGACGCGCCCCGCGCCCGCCCCAGTGCGTGGGACGCTTCCTGGCCCCTTCAGCGAGATCCGACATCGGTCCGCCGGGCCCGGAAACTGGTGATCGCCCAGCTGGAGACCTGGAACATGACGGAACCGGCCGACACCGCCGAACTCCTGGTGAGCGAAGTGGTCACCAACGCCCTGCGCCACACGCGCGGCCCCCTGCGGCTCAACCTCCAGGTGCGCGGTTCCCGGCTGCGGTGCGAGGTCGAGGACACCGATCCGTCCGGCCCCGTACGCCGTTTCGTCGACGTCGACGCCGAGGGCGGACGCGGGCTCGAGCTGCTGGACCTGCTCACCGACGCCTGGGGGACGAGCGACACGGCCACCGGTAAGACCATGTGGTTCGAGCTGCGGACACACGCCGAAGCCTCGACGCCCATGCCCTCGGGAGAAGGCCCCTCGGCATCCGGTTGAGTTCAGGCCGACGCCGGGGGTTTCGGGCCCGAAGCCGACGGATCTCCGGTCGACGCGGCCCGGGACCGCGCGGCCGGGAGACCGCGCGGTCGGCGGCCCACGTGCTCCGCGCAACCATGGCGGGGCACGTGGCTGCCGGGCACCGGTCATCCCTGCCTGTCAAGTCCCGAACACCCGTGTCACGCACATCAGGGGCATGACGCGATTCTGCCCGGCGGGCCTAATGGATACGTGGTTCACGAACCCCGAAGGTCACGACATGAAGGCCGGCAGGGGTGACGGCAGAATCTCCCCCCTTTCTCCTTTCTCAATGGACGTGGTTTCAGTGACTCACCGTTCCGTCTCACAGCGCCTTCTGATGCTCACCGCCCCGGCCGCCTTGGTGGCCGGCGCGGTACTACTGCCCACCAGCGCTCTCGCGGCCCCGGCGACCCCGCACTCCGTGAGCGTCACCATGAACACGCAGGGAGCCGGTCACGGCGGCCCCGATCCCGGCGCCCACGTTTCCCCCGCGAAATGGAAGGAGGCCACCGACGACCGCAGCGGCATCGCGTTCAAGCTGCCCGGAAAACCCAAGATCCAGAACCTGAAGGAAACCTACGGAATCCAGGCACGTCACTATTCCGTGCGAACACCGGACGGTTTCATGTATTTCATGGTCGTCGACACGAAGGCGACGGGGCCGGGGGACCTCGAGCAACTTGTCGAGGGCACCCGGCAGGGAATGGCCGAGAGGTTCGGCGGTGCCGCCATCACCAGTAAGAAGCACCTCACGATGGACGGTCACACCGCCCTCGACGCGCACTTGAACTCGATGACGGGCACGCGGATGGTCCTCACCACGCGTGTCGTCGCCGTTGACGACCGTGTCGTCCAGGTCGTGACCGTCGGTTCCAAGGCGAACGAGAAGTCGGTGGACAAGGCGCAGGCGCAGGCCGTCGCCAGCCTCCGTTTCCCTTGATCCCACCCCGAACCGTTGACCTGGCTTGCGAGACGCGGCCAGGTCACGGTCGTCGTCACCCCGGCGGCCGGACCGTGCAGGACGGGCCGCCAGGACGTTGAGAGCCGCTGATCGAAAAGCCTCTCGACTAGTCGAAGAGCTTCTTGACGACCCGCGCGGCCGCTTCGCTCTCGGCGGCCGCGGGTGACAACTCGCTCAGCGTGTCGAGGTCGGTGTCGGCCTTCAGTTCCTCTTCCCAGGCAGCGGCGAGCTTCTCCTGCTCCTCGCGCGGCTGCTTCTGGACGTACTCCCGGGCCTGTGGGGTCAAAGCGTCGAGGAATCGCTCGACGGTGTCGATGGCCATGCTGTCCTCCTTGATCACGGGATGTGCCGGTCCTGCTGACACTGTCCAAGAGTGATCGCCACTGATGCCGCGCGGTCGGCGCCCAGGCCCAGTTGGACCCGAACGGACGCAGCCCGGGCGGAGGTCGGCTGCTCGACCGCCCGTCGCCGCCAGGGGATCCGGCGCCTGGTTCGCCTTGGATCACAGGCTGTAGCCGCCCGACACCTCGATGTTCTGGGCGGTCACCCAGTTGCTCTCCTCGGACAGCAGGGTGGCGATCACCTTGCCGATGTCGTCCGGTTCACCGACCCGGCCGAGTGCCGTCTTCGCCGCGAGCGCCGAGGCGACCTCGGGGAAGCGGGCGAAGGCGTCGTCGGCGATCCGGGTGCGGGTCGAGCCCGGAGACACGGCGTTGACGCGGATACCGCGCGTGCTGAACTCCTTGGCCATGTAGCGTGTCAGTACGTTCAGCCCGCCCTTCATCGAGGCATAGGCCGAGTACCCCGGCTCCGGGCCCGACATCGTCGCCGAGTTGCTGCTCGTGTTGACGATCGCTCCACCGTTCTCCATGATCGGCAGCAGCTTCTGGGTGAGGAAATACGGCCCCTTGAACAGAATCCGCATCAGCCGGTCGAACACTTCCTCCGTTGTGTCCTCGAAAAGCGCCGTATGTGCGATGCCGGCGTTGTTGACCAGGTAGTCGAATGTGGTGCGGTGCCAGGTGTCCTGAAGTATTCCGACCACGCGGTCGTGAAAGGCCGGGAAGACGCCGGTGTCGCCGACGTCCAGCGGGAGCGCGACGGCCGTTCCGCCCTCCTTCTCGATCGCGGCCGCCGTCTCCAGCCCTCCTTGCGCGTTGTTTCCGTAGGTCAGAATCACTCCGGTCCCGCGCTTGGCGATCTTCATGGCCGCGCTCTGCCCGATACCCGAGCTGGCGCCGGTGACGATGGCCACCTTCATGATGTTCTCCTTTGCGGCAGGAAGCCATTCGATGCCCGGAACTCCCTGTCGTGGATTCCGGTGATTCCATTCAAGCGGCCTGACCTGCGGAATCGGTAGAACAAAGCTCGCGACCCCTTGCACGATCCTCTCGCGCACAAGAGACCGCGCCGGGGCGTGTGCTGCAATGGGGTCATGCGTCTCGACGAGCTCTGCACCCTGCTGGACCGGCATGCGCGGCCCGACTGGACCACCGCCATCGACGGTGTCCTCATCTCCAAGGTGGAGCGGCCCGATCCACCGTCGCCGTCGATGTCCGGCACGGTGCTGGCGGTCATCGCCCAGGGCGCCAAGCGCCTCGCGCTGGGCGAACGGGTCCATGAGTACGGCGCCGGACAGTATCTCGTCGCCTCCGTCGATCTGCCCGTCACCGGACACTTCACCGAGGCCGGCCCAGGACATCCCGCGCTGGGGTTCGGGCTCACCCTCGACCCCTCCACCATCGCCGAACTGCTGCTCCAGGCCGGGCCGGGCGACGCCCCCCGCGCCGGCCAGGGCGCGCTGCCGGCCATCGCCGTCAGCGACGCCCCGGGAGAACTGCTCGACGCGGTCGTCCGACTGCTGCGCCTGCTCGATCGGCCCCGCGACAGAACGGTGCTCGCCCCACTGATCAAACGCGAGATCGTCTGGCGGCTGATCACCGGCGAACAGGGCGGCATCGTGCGCCAACTCGGCTTGGCCGACAGCAGTCTGAGCCACGTGGCGCGAGCGGTGCGGTGGATCCGCGAGCACTACGCGGAACCGATCCGGGTCGAGGACGTGGCACGCCTGTCCGGCATGAGTGTCTCCGCCTTCCACCGCAACTTCCAGGCGGTGACCGCCATGAGCCCCATCCAGTTCCAGAAACAGATCCGGCTCCAGGAGGCCCGCCTTCTGCTGGCCACACATTCCGACGACATCACGGGGGTCGGGCACCGTGTCGGGTACGACAGTCCCTCACAGTTCAGCCGGGAGTACCGCCGTCAGTTCGGCGCACCCCCCAGTCAGGACGCCGCCAACCTGCGCCGCACCCCGCCGGTCGCCGCGGGCGCCCTTCCCTAGCACATCGGGAACTCCACCCTGTGCGCAGTGATGAGGAAAAAGAAAGGGCAAGGAGAACTCCGCTCCTTGCCACTCTCAACTTATAGCGCACCAGGGGGCTTGCGACAAGGCCCCGGTCGTACTGCAGAATCGCTGATCTCAGCCAGAACCTGCAGAAATTGGAGATTCACGAATTGCGTGGGCTTTTGTCAGCCAGTGAGGCATGCGGCCGCGAAGAGCGGGCGGCGGACTTCACGCCGCGGCCGCGGGCACTCGACACCGTCGTCCCCGGGTGCGCAACGGCGTACGCCGCGGGCGCCACCACGGAACGGGGCTGATGACGTGAACCCTCTGACCACCAGTGCGTTCGACCTCCCCGAACGTCTCTCCCCGAAAAACGACCCGGCGTTGATCGGCGGCGACGAACAGCACTTCGCGGCCATCGCGGAGACCCTCGAGCAGACGATCGCCGAACTGTCCGACCGCCTCGACGCCGAACTCAGGGCACCCGGCGGCATGGGACGGCAGGCGATGGACCGGGACGCGGAGATCCACCGACTGACCGGCCGGCTGCGCACCCTGCGCCGCTTCGGCCTGGACCTCTGCCTCGGACACGTCGTCCGCGCGGACGACCCCGAGCCCGTGTACATCGGACGGCTCGGTCTCACCGACAGCACGGGGCGCCGACTACTGATCGACTGGCGCTCTCCCGCGGCAGCACCCTTCTTCGCGGCCACCCACGCCAACCCGGCCGGGCTGACGAGCCGCCGCAGGTACCGCTGGACCGACGGCCGGATCAGCGACTACTGGGACGAAGTGTTCACCGCCGAAGGGCTCGAAGGGCATGCCGCGCTCGACGACCAGTCCGCCTTCATCGCCGGCCTGGGTGGCAACCGGTCGTCACGGATGCGAGACGTGCTCGCCACCATCCAGGCCGACCAGGACGCCATCATCCGGGCCGGATCCCGCGGCGCGCTCGTCGTCGACGGCGGTCCGGGCACCGGCAAGACCGTCGTCGCCCTGCACCGCACCGCCCACCTTCTCTACTCCGACCGGCGCCTCGGTCACCGTCGGGGCGGCGTGCTGTTCGTCGGCCCGCACCGGCCCTACCTGGCGTACGTCGCCGACGTGCTCCCGAGCCTCGGCGAGGAGGGCGTGCAGACCTGCACCCTGCGCGATCTCGTCGCCGAGGGAGCGACAGCGGCGGTGGAGACCGACCCGGAGGTGGCCCGCCTGAAGTCGTCCGCGGACATGGTGAAGGCGATCGAGGCGGCCGTCAGGTTCTACGAGGAGCCGCCCGCCGAGGGGATGACGGTCACGACCGACTGGGCCGACATCCGGCTCAGCCCCGACGACTGGGCCGAGGCGTTCCGGGCCGCGGGATCGGGCACGCCGCACAACGAGGCGCGCGAGCGGATCTGGGAGGAGCTGGTCACCATCCTGCTGGACAAGTTCGACGGCGACGTCCCGACCGACCGGTTCAGCAGATCGCTGCGGAACGACAAGGACCTGGTCGACACCCTCAACCGCGCCTGGCCGCTGCTCGAAGCGGCCGACCTCGTCGCGGACCTGTGGTCGGTACCCGCCTACCTGCGGATGTGCGCTCCCTGGCTCGGCCCCGAGGACGTACGCACCCTGCGGCGCAAGGAAGCTCCCCAGGCCTGGACCGTGTCCGACCTGCCGCTCCTTGACGCGGCGCGCCAGCGGCTCGGCGACCCGGAGGCGGCACTGCGCAAGCGCCGGCACGACGCCGTCATGGCCGCCCAGCGCGAGCGCATGACGCAAGTCGTGGACAACCTGATCGAGGCCGCGGCCTCCTCCGGTGCCGACGGCGACGACGGCGAAGGCCTGGTGAGGATGCTGCGCGGCCGGGACGCCGAGGTCAGTCTCGTCGACGAGTCCGAACTGCCCACCGCCGACCGGGATCTGCTCGCCGGCCCCTTCGCGCACATCGTCGTGGACGAGGCTCAGGAACTGACTGACGCGGAGTGGCAGATGCTGTTGCTGCGCTGCCCGTCCCGGAGCTTCACCATCGTCGGGGACCGCGCCCAGGCGAGGCACGGATTCACGGAGTCGTGGCGGGCCCGGCTGGAGCGGGCCGGGCTCGAACGGATCACCATGGCCTCCCTCAGCATCAACTACCGCACGCCGGAAGAGATCATGGCGGAAGCCGAACCGGTCATCCGTGCCGTGCTCCCGGACGCCAATGTGCCGACGTCCATCCGCAGCGGTGGCGTCCCCGTCGTCCACGGATCCGTTTCGGAGCTGGACGCGGTTCTCGGCACCTGGCTCTCCGGGCACGCCGACGGGATCGCCTGCGTCATCGGCGATCCCTCGTTCCGTGCGACGCCCCGCATCCAGTCGCTGACCCCCGAGCTGTCGAAGGGGCTCGAGTTCGACCTGGTCGTCGTCATCGATCCGGAGCACTTCGCAGAGGGCATCGAAGGAGCGGTCGACCACTATGTCGCGATGACCCGAGCGACCCAGCAGCTCGTGATACTCACGAGTTCCTGACGCCGGCCGGGTCCCCATGATCGCGCCCCGGCGCTCATGACGAAGGGGGGCCGCCTACGAGGAAGGCAGCGGTCCCCCTCCCTCGGCCAGGCGTCCACGATGCCGCAGTGCCGAGGACTACCTGGCGAGTTCGGCCGGCTCGTCCAGGCGCGTCAGCTTCCGCGGGTTTCGCACCACGTAGATCCGGCTGATGCGCCCGTCCTCCACCGCGAGGCTCACCGCGGACGGCTCGCCGTCGAACTCGATACGCCCCGCCGGCGCGCCGTTGAGCCACACGGCCGTCGTCGTGAGCGCGTCGACCACCTGGTTGGCGCGTGCCAGCAACTCGGCGACCGCCGCGACCCCGTGGATCGGATCGAGGGCGGCGGCCACGACCCCGCCTCCGTCGGCGATCATGACCACGTCCGGCGCCAAGACCTCCATCAACTCCTGCAACTGCCCGGTACGCAAGGCCGCCAGGAACCGGTCCACGACGGCCCGCTGCTCCGACCGGTCCACCTGGACCCGGGGCCGCCGGGCCGCCACGTGTTCGCGGGCCCGCCGGGCTATCTGCCGTACGGTGGCGGCGGACTTGCCGACGGCCTCCGCGATCTCGCCGTACGGCATGTCGAAGACCTCGCGGAGCACGAACACCGCGCGCTCAGCCGGACCGAGCGTTTCGAGGACGGTCAGCATCGCGATCGAGACGCTCTCCGCGAGTTCGACGTCCTCGGCGACATCAGGGCTGGTCAGCAGCGGTTCCGGCAGCCACTCGCCCACGTAGTCCTCACGGCTGCGTGACAGTGCCCGCAACCGGTTGAGCGCCTGCCGTGTGACGATCCGGACCAGGTAGGCCCGTGGCTCACGCACCTGCGCGTGGTCGATGTCGGCCCACCGCAGCCAGGACTCCTGCAGCACGTCCTCCGCGTCGGCCGCGGAGCCGAGCATCTCGTAGGCGATCGTGAACAGCAGGCTGCGATGGGTGACGTACGGGTCCTCGGTCATGCGGGCGACGCCGCGCCGGACCTCGCCGGGCGTGCGGCCAGCGGGATCTCGCAGGCGGCGGAGAAGCCCTGCGACTGGACGCCGTTCGCCACATTGGCCCTCGTCGCCAGGTTGACGAAGGCGATGTGCGCGGTCAGTTCGACCATCGCTGCCGGGCCGAGCCGGCCGAGCAGGCTCGCGTACATCTCGTCGGTGACGGTCGGCGGCGTGTTCGTCATGGCCTCGGCGTACTCCATCACGTCCCGCTCCAGCGGGGCGAACACGTCCGACTCACGCCAGCGAGGCACCTGGCTCGCCTTGGTGAGGTCCAGGTTCTCGTTCTGTGCCTGGAAGTAGCCGACGTCGAGGCACCAACTGCAGCCGACCTGCGCCGCGACGGCCATGTGCGCGAGCGACTTGAGGCTCGCGTCGGCCGAGTCCCAGGCGCCCACCTTGCCGCCGAACTCCAAGTTGGCCTGCGCGACTTCAGGGGTGTGCCACAGCACCTCGACGTTCTCGGGCACGGCACCGAACTGCTTGATCATGTTCTCCTTGAGTTCGGCGGGGAGCTCGGCCTTCGGGACGCGTAGCGTCATGGTGTTCTCCTTGTCCGTGTGCCTGTACGCCTGTGCGGCTGTACGCCTGTGTGGCTGTGTGGCTGTTCGGCATGGAGACACCGCCGGGCTCACAAATGTGACATCGACCAGTCGCGCACGACCGCGCCCTGCGGAAGGTGTCCGCCCCGCGGCCGACCGGACGCGCGCTCGCGCGGCGCGTGCCCGGTGCGGCGTGAGCGGGGGCGGACCTGGCGCGCGCCCGTACGCGGAACCTTCCTATTCGTACGGGAGCTGCAACTCGACGTCCGCCTCAGCAGCACGGCGTCGGGTTCCTCGGAACGCTCCCACGCCACCGCACCGGCCGACAGCTTCTCCCTCCGTTAACGCGAGCGCGCCAGAAGAGCTTTGGAAGCAAGCGGCGTTGTCGAGGACCGCCCGCTCCCACGCTGCCGGTCGGTCGTGACGTGCGCGAGGGAGCTATCCCCGTCGGCCCGACGGGGGAGGCTGCGACTCGTGATGTGCGGTCAACTCGTAGTCCTCGTCCCGGACGGTCGGCCGCTGACGGTCTCGCGGGCCTGGTTCCCTGCGGCCTCTCCGGCCGGTTGCCTGGACCTCCCGCTGTCCTGCGGCCGTGGTGAGAAGCCGATCGGGATCGGGTACCCCCGGCACCGACACCCAGGCACGTATCCCTTCGTCCGGCGGGCCGTCGACGGTGACTTGGGCGTAGTCGACGGCGGTGGCCGGCTGGAGAACGGATCGGAAGGTGGCGTCCGAGACCAGGACGGCCAACGGGAACCGGGGCTCGGCACCGAGCACGTCCCTGAGCACCGGAGCGTCGATCATTCTGGCGACCTGGTTCAGCGCGGCCCCGGTCCACCCCCGGTCGTCCCGCGCCACCGGACCCGTGTGCACCGCCGCGCGTAGCCGCAACTGACCCTGGGGCGAGGCCATTTGATTGTGGTGGCGCAGCTCTTCCCGCAAGGCGCGAGGCAGGGTGTCCAGCACTTCTGCCAGGGCGACGGCCGGCGGGAAGAGCGCGATCAGGCCGTCGCCACGGTCCTCGATACCGACGCCGTCGGACTGAATGCCGTACGAACGGACGGCGTTGCCGAAGATCTCGTGCAGCCTTCTCCGCAGGTAGTCCTGGACAGGTGTGCTGGAGCGGGCGAACTGCTCGATGTCCAGCGCCAGGAGCGTGCGCCACGTCGGGGGTTCGAGGCCTGGCGCGAGGAGCAGCCCGGCGCGCGCCTGACCGCGCGACCGCGGGCGGAATTCGCCTATGGTCCAGGAGCGTCGGCCTGGTGGGGCGGCGCTCTCGAACGCGAGGGCCGGTGTCGCGTCGCCGCCCTCGGCCGCCGCCTGGGCGTCGGCCTCGCGGGACTTGATGACCTGCGCCTGGTGCTGCTCGAAGCGCTGCTGCGCCTCGGCGTACTGGCGCTCCCACTCCTCGCGCTGCTTCTCGTAGCCCTCGAGCCAGTCGTTGGTCTCGGGGTCGAAGCCCTCGGGGTAGATGTAGTTGCCCTGGTCGTCGTAGGACGCGGCCATGCCGTACAGGGTCGGGTCGAACTCGACCGAGGCCGGGTCGGCACCGAAGGACTCGTTGGCCTGCTTCAGCGAGAGGCTGATGCGACGACGCTCGAGGTCGATGTCGATGACCTTGACGAAGATCTCGTCGTTGACCTGGACGACCTGCTCCGGGATCTCCACGTGGCGCTCGGCCAGCTCGGAGATGTGCACCAGACCCTCGATGCCCTCGTCCACACGGACGAACGCACCGAACGGAACCAGCTTCGTGACCTTGCCGGGCACGACCTGGCCGATCTGGTGGGTGCGGGCGAACTGCTGCCACGGGTCTTCCTGCGTCGCCTTCAGCGACAGGGAGACACGCTCGCGGTCCATGTCGACGTCGAGGACCTCGACGGTGACCTCCTGGCCGACCTCGACCACCTCGGACGGGTGGTCGATGTGCTTCCAGGACAGCTCGGAGACGTGGACCAGACCGTCGACGCCACCCAGGTCCACGAAGGCACCGAAGTTGACGATCGAGGAGACGACGCCGGAACGGACCTGACCCTTCTGCAGGGTCGTGAGGAACGTCTGGCGGACCTCGGACTGGGTCTGCTCCAGCCAGGCACGGCGGGACAGGACCACGTTGTTGCGGTTCTTGTCCAGCTCGATGATCTTCGCCTCGAGCTCCTTGCCCACGTAGGGCTGGAGGTCGCGGACACGGCGCATCTCGACGAGGGAAGCCGGCAGGAAGCCACGGAGGCCGATGTCGAGGATGAGACCACCCTTGACGACCTCGATGACGGTACCGGTGACGATGCCGTCCTCTTCCTTGATCTTCTCGATGGTGCCCCAGGCACGCTCGTACTGAGCGCGCTTCTTCGAGAGGATCAGGCGGCCTTCCTTGTCCTCCTTCTGGAGGACCAGGGCCTCGATCTCGTCGCCGACGGCCACGACCTCGTTCGGGTCGACGTCGTGCTTGATCGAGAGCTCACGGCTCGGGATGACACCTTCGGTCTTGTAACCGATGTCGAGCAGGACCTCGTCCCGGTCGACCTTCACGATGACGCCGTCGACGATGTCGCCGTCGTTGAAGTACTTGATCGTCTCGTCGATCGCGGCGAGGAAGGCTTCCTCGT
>NZ_AUKV01000056.1:0-29536 GCF_000424945.1 Streptomyces sp. 142MFCol3.1 | reverse complement strand
CCGAGCCGGAGTCCCGGCTCGGCGCGCCAAACCGGTGAACGGGCCTGCGGCCGGAGCGGAAGTACGCTCCGGTCGCAGGCCCGGCGGTCGCAGGCCCGGCGGTCGCAGGCCCGGCGGTCGCAGGCCCGGCGGTCGCAGGCCCGGCGGTCGCAGGCCCGGCGGTCGCAGGCCCGCCGGTCGCAGGCCCGCCGGTCGCAGGCCCGGCGGTCGCAGGCCCGGCGGTCGTCAGGACAGGCCGGCCGAGGTCAGCCACTCCTTCGCCACGTCCAGCGGGTCCTTGTTGTCGTTCTGCACCTGGCCGTTGAGCTTGACCAGGGTCTCCGTGTCGAGCTTCGCCGAGACGGCGTTGAGGGCGGAGACACCCTCCGAGGAGAGACCGCTCTTGTACGCGAGCGGCGTCACGTTCTCGAAGCCGAAGAGGCTCTTCGGGTCCTGGAGCACCACGAACTTGTTCTTGGCGATGCCGGGATCCGTCGAGAAGATGTCCGCGGCCTGGATGTTGTTGCCCTTGAGCGCCGCCACGGTCAGCGGGCCACCCGCGTCGAGGGCCTTGAAGGACTTGAAGTCCAGCCCGTACACGGACTTCAGACCCTTCAGCCCCTGCTGCCTGGTCTGGAACTCGGGCGAGCCGCCTATCACGATGTCCTTCGCCACGTCGGCGAGGTCGGCGATCGTCGACTTGTCCGTCAGGCTGTACTTCTTCGCCGTCGCCTCGTTGACCGCGACCGCGTCCTTGTCCTCGGCCGTGGACGGCTTCAGCAGGGTGAGCTTCGAGTCCAGCTTGGCGTTGATCGCCGTCGTGGTCTCGTCGACCGTCTTCGGGGCCGCCTTGGCGTCGAGGTAGGCGAGCAGGGCGCCGTTGTACTCGGGCAGGACCGTGATGGTGCCGTTCTTGATCAGACCATAGGTGGTCTCGCGGCTACCGATGTTCAGCTTGTAACTGACCTTGATCCCCTTGGACTTCAGAGCCTCGCCGTAGATGTCGGCGAGCAGGATGCTCTCGGGGAAGTTGTTCGAACCGACGACGACCGTGCCGCCCTTGGCGGTGTCACCCTTCAACGGGTCGCTCTTGCCGGAGTCGTCGGACGAACCGCAGCCCGTCAGTACGGCCGAGGCCGCAACCAGCAGGGAGACAGCGTACGTTGCGGATTTTCTGGTACTTCTGGCGATGGTCACTTTGGTCATCCAGACTTGGCATGTGGTGGGGCGGTTTTGGCCGTAGCGCGGGGGTGTGGACGGTCCAGACGATCCAATCGAGCCGTCTCGCGGACCGTCAAGACACGAATAGATCACCGAAGGGGACCGAGCGGCTCCACCCCGTGTGCGCAACGCGGTCAATATGCGTGTGAAACCGGCTCGTTCGCATGTCACTTTTTGGTTGATCATGGCCGCACTCTTGCGGCAGCGGCTAGTGTGGGCCGCGTCGAGGGCCTTGTTCCACTTGTCGGCCTGACCATGCCGTCGCGACCGTTGATCCACTCTGCCCTGGCGAACGGGCTTCCACGGGGAACGAAGTCAAGGAGGTTGGGTGCCCGCGCACAGACGAGCCGTCACCCCGGCACAGGCGTCGAAGGCTCCCCGCACAGACAGGACGCCGCCCCTCCTCGACCGCTGGCCCTTCCGCCGGAAGCTCAACGTCCTGGTGATCGTCCCGCTCGCGGTCGTCTCCGCGATGCTCTCCTACGTCGTCTACGGGCAGATCGACCGCGCGCGGTCCGCCGCCGACACCGCCCAACTCGCCCGCGACAGCGTGCAGGTGACCAAGCTCATCGACGGTGTTCAGACCGAGCACCGCCAAGCGCTCCTCGTCTCCCTGCGCCACGAGGCCGCCCGCACGGGCGACAGCGCGCCCGGCACCGCCGCCTATCTCCAGTCGCAGCAGAAAGTCGCCGCGCAGATCGCGGCCGTGCGGTCGGTCTACGGGGACCGGCTGCCCGAGGCCGAGGCGCAGGCGCTCAAGGAACTGGAGGGCCTCGACAGCCTCCGCAAGACGGTGGAGCAGGGCCCCATCCCCGCGGACAACATCGACCCCGCGTACGGGTCCGTCATCGAAGGCCTCATCAACGGCCTCGGTCTCGGCCAGTCCGGCAGTGAGTCGTCCTCGTCCGCGGGCAATCTGCTCGACGCGCTGCTGCGCGCCGACACCGCCCACGCCTCCTTCGAGACCAGCGTCTTCGCCGCCCGCACCCGGGACCCCAACGCGCTGATCGAGTTCACCGGCGCCGTCGGCGACTACGACCAGTACACCTACCAGGCCGAGCGGTTCACCCGGTTCGCCGACCAGGAACAGAGCAACGACCTCGCCGAGATCGAGCACAACCCGTACCAGAGCGTGATCACGCAGCACTGGGCCGCCCTCCAGGTCGATCCCAGCGCCCTGGTCGCCGAGAACGCGACCCAGCTGCGCGCCGCGCTCGACGACGCCCTGCGCGCCGACCCTACGTACGAACGCCAGGCGCAGAACCGGCTGAAGGTCGTCCAGGGGCTCATCGACGAGATCGCCGCCGGCACCCAGGACGCCTCGAACAGGGCCTGGTGGCAGGTGGCCTGGCTGATCGCGGGCACGCTGTTCGCCTTCGGGGCCTGGCTCCTGTTCTCCGTGCTGGTGCGCCGCTCGGTGGTGCGGACGGTGCGGACCCTCACCGGTGCGGCCCAGCACGTGGCCACCGCCGCCGAGACCGAGCTCGCCCGGGTCGCGGACGACGACGCCGACGACGCGGGGCCGCCGCGGCTGGAGGCCGTACCCGTGCCCGTGCGGGACGAGATCGGCGAACTCGCCGAGGCCTTCAACCAGGTTCAGATCACCGCGGCCGCCCTGCTGGAGCGCCAGGTCGTCAGCCGCCGCAACATCGCCGAGATGTTCGGCAACGTCGGCCGCCGTGTCAGCAACCTGACCGCGCGTCAACTCGCGCTGATCGACTCGGTGGAGCGCGGCGAGACCGACCCCGAGGTCCTCGACCGGCTCTACCGCATCGACCACATCGCCGTACGTCTCCAGCGCAACGCGGACAGCCTCATGCTACTCGCCGGAATCAGCGAGACGGGCCAGAACACCGACCCGGTGCGGCTCAGCAACATCGTCCGGGCCGCGCTCGGCCAGATCGAGGGCTACCAGCGGGTCACCCCGCACGCGGAGGGCGATGTCACCGTCGTGCCCGACATCGTCGGCGACCTCACGCTGATGCTCGCCGAACTGCTGGAGAACGCCGTGATGTTCTCCCCGGCGACCAGCGGCGTCGAAGTGGTCATCCGTCCCCGGCACGGCACCGGCGGCGCCCTCGTCGAGATCATCGACCACGGCCTCGGCATGAGCCCCGAGCGGCTGGTGGAGGAGAACGCCCGCCTCATCCGCCGTGAACGGCTCGACCTGGCACCCACGGAGGTGCTCGGCCTGTTCGTGGTGGGCGGACTGTCGCGCCGCTGGGGCATCGAAGTCGCCCTGTCCCGCACTCCCGGCGGCGGTGTCACGGCCACCGTCGCCGTCCCCGCGTCCCATCTGCTGCTCGCCGGCCCGGCACAGGGCGCGGCGCACATCCTGCCGCCCGCCCGCCGCTCCGGCGCGGGAGAGCCGCGCCCCGCACGGGTGGAGACGCCGTCCGGCTCCTCGGGGCTGCCGCGCAGGATTCCGGCGCGGCCCCGGCCCGGCGAGGCCCCCGGTCACGCGCGTCACGCGGAACCGGCCGGCGGCATGGGCGGCGAGGGCGCACTGGCCCACCCCGGGAGCGCCGCCGGCACGCCTGGGCCCCGGCCTGGCACCGGCGGTCAGGGAACGGCCGCCCCGGGCGCGGGAGCCGCGCGCCTCGGAACCACCGGGCCGCTCACGGGAGCCGGCGCCCCCGGGACCCCTGCGCCGAACGCACGCGGCAGGGCCCCCGGAGCCCCCGTCCCGAACGCCGGAGCCAGGGCGACCGGTACCGGCCTACCGCACAGGGGCGCCGAGGCGTCCCGACCCGGCGGCCGGGGTACGGCACCGGGCGCGGACGGCGGATTCGCCGCGCGCCCCGGAACCGGTGCGGACCCCGTGCCGGGGACGGGCTCCCCGTTGCGGCCCGGCCAGGCCGGGCCGCTGCGGCGCCGGGTGCGCGGCGCGACCCTGTCGGCGACCACCGCGTCCAGCCGGCTGCCCAAACGGCCCCCCGTCACGAACCCGCGCCCGCCCGCCTGGCAGCCCTCGGACGCGGAGGCGGCACGGTCCGAGATCGACGAGTTCGAGGCCGCCGTCCTGCGGGCGCACCGCGAGACCTCCGCCCAGGACCTCGGCACGGGCGCCGGGCCGGGGGACCGGCCCGGCGCCCGGAACGACCCCAGCACGGACAACAGCAGACCCTCATTCCCGGAAGGCACGAGCAAGTGACCATGTGGACAGGCGAGCCGGAGCCCCGGACCGCGGAACCGGCGACCGACGTGAAGGCCGCCGCTGCCGACTTCAACTGGCTGCTCAATCGTTTCGCCACGGAGACGGCAGGTGTCGTCGACGTGATCGGCGTCTCCTCCGACGGACTCCTCATCGCGGTGTCCCAACAGCGCGGCCAGGCCGACTCCGAGCGGCTCGCGGCGATCGTCTCCGGCATCACCAGCCTTGCCATGGGCGCGTCGGGCAACTACGGCCTCGGCGCGCTGAACAAGGTGATCATCGACCTGGAGGAAGGCCACGTCCTGGTGTCGGCGCTCGGCGCCGGGGCGGTGCTCGGCGTCGTCGCCTCGAAGGAGGCGAAGCTCGGCAACATCGCGTACGAGATGACCCTCTTCGCCAACCGGGCCGGCGCGGTGCTGAGCCCGCAGCTGGTCATGGAACTGAAGAACACGGTGGGCGTCACGCCGGCCGGCTGATGTCCGACGGGGCCTCACGCCGACCGGTGACGGCCCCGAGAGGTGAAGGGGGACGACGTGATGACGGCTGGTGAGCCATCGGCCATCGACGACGCCGGGTGGGAAGCGGAACCGCCCGCGTCGTTCGTCCGGCCGTTCCTGCTGACCGCGGGGCGGATCGCCGGAGGCGACAGTCTGGTACCGCCGATCCCGATCGAGACCCAGGTGGTCGCGACCGATCTGGGGCTGGCGGCTCTGGACGTGTTGGTCTTCGAGCAGCACCGCGACATCATCGCGATCTGCCGGGAGCCGCAGTCGCTCGCGGAGATCGCGGCGAAGCTCCGGATGCACCTGAACGTGATCCGGGTCCTCGCCGACGATCTGCGCGCCGACGGCCAACTGGCCTTGTACGCACCGGCCCACTCCAAACGCGATGTCACCGTACTGCGAAGGGTTATCGATGGTCTCCGAGCTGTCCCCGACTCCAGGGGCGCGATCCGTGAGGGCTGACGGCGAGCGGCCCCAGCCGCCCCTGCCCGTGAAGATGGTGATCGCGGGTGGCTTCGGTGTCGGCAAGACCACCACGGTCGGCGCCATATCCGAGATCGAGCCGCTGACCACCGAGGCTTCCATCACCTCGGTCGCCGCGGGGGTCGACGACCTCACACACACCCCGGAGAAGATGACGACGACCGTCGCCATGGACTTCGGCTGCGTCACCCTGGACCCCACCCTGAAGCTCTACCTCTTCGGGACGCCCGGCCAGGAGCGGTTCGGGTTCATGTGGGACGACCTCGTGGAGGGAGCGCTCGGCGGGCTCGTCATCGTGGACACCCGCCGGCTCGACGACTGCTACGCGGCCGTCGACTACTTCGAGCACCGCGAGATCCCCTTCGCGGTGGCCGTCAACGCCTTCGACGGCAAGGTCGAGCACGATCTCGACGACGTGCGATGGGCCCTCGACGTCGCCGACCACGTGCCCCTCACCGTGTTCGACGCGCGGGAACGCGGTTCGGTGCGCGACGCGCTGCTCGTCGTCCTCGAACACGCGCTGGCCACCGCGGAACAGTGAGGAAGTGAGGAGGGGACGGGTCGTGACCCGTCCCCTCCGGTACCTACCCGGGGGCTGGGCCGCGGCCCACCCCCCAAGGTGCGTTCGCCCGCCGACGCGGCCGTGCGTGGCTCTCAGGCCGTACGACGCCTGCGCACGCCGGGGGAGACCGCCACCCGGGCCACCGCCCAGAACAGCGCCAGCACGAGCAGGGCGAGGACGGCCGTGAGCGTGGCGCCGCCGACCACCTTCTCGTAGTCGCGCTGGTACAGGCCGTCCACGATGTAGCGGCCGACCCCGCCGAGGCTCACATAGGCCGCGATCGTCGCCGTCGACACGATCTGGATCGCCGCCGAGCGCAGACCGCTGAGGATCAGCGGCAGCGCCGCCGGGACCTCCACCTGGAGCAGGATCTTCCCCTCCGGCATGCCCATGCCGCGGGCGGCGTCGACGGGGGAGGGATCCACGTTGCGGACCGCCTCGTAGGTGGTGATGAGCACGGGCGGGATCGCCAGCACCACGAGCGGGATCATCACCGGCGTGATGCCGATGCCGAGCCAGACGAACATCAGCACCAGCAGACCGAAGGTCGGCAGCGCGCGGGCCGCGGACGACACGAAGGCCAGCGCGTTGCCGCCGCGGCCGGTGTGCCCGGTGACCAGGCCGATCGGCAGACCGATGCCCGTGGCGATGGCGAGGGCCGAGACCGAGTACTGGACGTGCTCCCAGACGCGCTGCGGGATGCCGTCGTAGCCGTGCCAGTGGGAGCCGTCGCTGAAGAACGACCGGATGAATTCGACTACGTTCACGAGACGCTCTCCGGGGTGCGGGCGGTGCCCGCGGTCGTGGCCCTGCCGCGGCCCGCCCTGCGCGCGGACGGCGGCTGCCAGGGCGTCAGCACCCGTCGCAGCAGTACCAGCAGGGAATCGGCCACGACGGCGAGGACCGCGGTGGTGACCACCGAGTTCACCGCCAGGACCGGCCGGTGGTAGAACATCGCGGTGGTGAGCAGGTTGCCGAGCGCGCCCTGGTTGCCGATCAGCGCGCCGACGCTGACCAGGCTGATGCTGGAGGCGGTCGCCACGCGCAGCCCCGCCGTGATCGCCGGTACGGCGATGGGCAGTTGGACCTGGAAGTACCGGCGGACGAGGCCGATGCCCATCGCCGCCGCGGCCGCGTTCGTCTCCTCGGGGACCGACCGGACGCCGTCGACGACCGACGGGACGAGGATCACCAGGCTGTACAGCGACAGCGGGATCATCACCGTGAGCCGGCTCAGGCCGGTGTAGTCGATGAGCACCACGAAGAAGGCCAGCGACGGGATCGCGTAGAGCACGGTGGTGACCCACAGCACCGGCGCGTAGACCCAGTTGAAGCGGACGCACAGCAGACCGATCGGCAGTGCCAGCAACAGGCCGACGAGCACCGGGATCAGAGCCTCCTGCATGTGCCAGGAGATCAGGCCGAGATAGCTGTGCTGGAGGTCGCTCGGTATGTCGAAGAAGCCGTTCATCGTGCGGCCTCGACCTGGGACGGACCCGGCTCGGAGCCCGCGGCCCGCTGCCGGCGCGCCGCACGGATCGCGGCGGCGATGGTCTCCTGCCCGGCGACCCCGAGAACCCGTCCCGCGCCGTCCACCGCGACCGCCTGACCCGTGGGCGACAGCACCGCCCGGTCCAGCGCGACCCGCAGCGAGTCGCGGCCCACCTCGAAGGTCTGCCCATGCGGCTCCAGCGCCTCGACCTCGCCGCCCCACGCCGTGGGATCGGCCCAGCCCAGCGGCCCGCCGCCGGTGTCGGTCACCAGCACCTGCGCGGGCGCGTCCGCACGCCCCGCGATCGCCTGCCAGTCGGAGCCCACCGGGAAGACCGCCGTGCGGTCGAGTGTGAGCTCGCGGGTGGACAGGAAGGACAGCCCGCGGATGCCCCGATCGGCGCCGAGGAACTCCTCCACGAACGCGTCGGCGGGCGACGAGAGCAGCTCGTCGGGCGAGGCGAACTGGGCGAGCCTGCCCCCGGTGCGCATCACGGCGACGTGGTCCCCGACGGTGATCGCCTCGTCCATGTCGTGGGTGACGAACACGATGGCCTTGCCGAGTTCCTCCTGGATGCGGAGCAACTCCTCCTGGAGGCCGCGCCGGACGACCGGGTCGACCGCGGAGAACGGCTCGTCCATGAGCAGGACCGGAGGGTCGGAGGCCAGGGCGCGGGCGACGCCGACGCGCTGCTGCTGGCCGCCGGAGAGCTGATAGGGATAGCGGCGTGCCATGCCCGGGTCGAGGCCGACCCGCTCCATGAGTTCGGCCGCGCGGGCGCGGGCGCGCTCCTTGGACCAGCCGAGGAGCCGCGGCACCGTGGCGATGTTGTCCAGGATCGTGCGGTGCTGGAAGAGCCCGGCGTTCTGGATGACGTAACCCATGGACCGGCGCAGCGCGTTGACGGGCCGGCTGCGGATGTCCTCGCCGTTGACCCGGATCGTTCCGCTGCTGGGTTCGACCATGCGGTTGATCATGCGCAACGTGGTGGTCTTGCCGCAGCCCGAGGGTCCGACGAGAACGGTGATGGAGTGGTCCGGTATCTGCAGGGAGAGGCGGTCGACGGCCACCGTGCCGTCGGCGTACCGCTTGCTGACATCTTCGATGGCTATCAAGAGTCGGAACCCTTCGGGAACGGCTTTGCTCGTACGTGGCGCGATCGTGTGTACGAGGGTGCGTAGTCTAGTCAGTTGATGTTCGATCGCGATTGCCGCAGGTGAAGGATTCGCTGGGCGGCCTGTACGCCTTCGCCGGCACCGTCGTCCCGCCGCTACGGGAACGCGGGGTCTTCCGCGTCGAGTTCGAGGGCACCACGCTGCGCGACCACCTCGGTCTCGACCACCCCGACGCTCAGCTGCCGGGCGAACGCGTCGGGTCCTGAGACCACCGGCCCCGTTTCCGGCGGGGCACCCCGCCCGAGGGACCGGAGTGCGCGGATCGACTTCCGCGCAGTCCGGTCCAACTGTCTGGACCAGCTGCCATGATGCGGGCCAGGCAAGTCCTCACCGAGAAGACGGGGGAGCGACGCATGAACGGATCGGTCCGGGCTGCCCGCGCACTGGCGTGCGCGGGGGTACTGGTGCTCAGCGCCTGCGGAGGGGGCGGGGACGAGGGAGAGGACGCCGACGCCGGAGGGACGGCGGCGAGCCCGTCGGAGTCGGCGGCGAGCCCGTCGGAGTCGGCGGCGAACGACTTCGGCTGTCTCGCGGGCAAGCAGCTCAAGAAGTCCACGACGTTCGAGGACACCGAGGGCAACGAGGTCGACGGCTACGAGACGGGCACCGGCACCACCGGCATCGTCCTGTCCCACCAGTCCAACAACGACGTGTGCTCCTGGATCCCGTCCGCCGACGAACTCGCCGCCGCCGGCTACCGCGTGCTCGCCGTGAACAGCAACTCCTCCGAGATCCCGGAGATCGAGGCCGCCGCCGCCCGGCTGCGCGAGGACGGAGCCCGGAAGGTCGTCCTGATGGGCGCCTCGAAGGGCGGCACCGCCTCGCTCGTCGCCGCCTCCAGGATCAGACCGGCCGTCACGGCGGTGGTGTCGCTGTCGGGCCCGGGAGTGTACGGCGACATGGACGCCACCAAGGCCGTGCCGGAGCTGACCATGCCCGTGTATCTGCTCGCGGCCTCGGGCGACGGACGGTTCGCCGACGACGCCCGCACGCTGCACAAGCTGGCGAAGAAGTCGCACGGCGAAAAGCTGGAGATGGTCGCGGGCGCCGCCCACGGCAGCGACATCCTGCTGCAACAGCCGTCCGTGTGGGACGAGGTGAAGAACTTCATCAAGAACCACGGCTGACCCCGCCGCCCGGACCCCCGCCGTCGCCTCCGCCTTGGCCTGTCGGGGTGAACACCACCGGGCAGCGCACCGAAATCGTACGAACATCGGCCCGTCCCGCAGACGATGATCGCCGGCGGGACGGGCCGTTCTCCGCCCTCGACACTCACGCACCGAGGTGGAGACATGCGCGTCAGGCGCGGACCACGGGCCGAACGCCGGGTGCTCCCCCTGCTGACGAGCGGTCACCTGCCGGCCCTGGGCGCGTCCTCACCGGCACATGCCGCGCCGCCGCCCCGGGGCGACACCCCGCCCGCGAACACCGCCGGTGCACCCTCCCGTGCCGCCACCGCGAACACCGCCGGCGCACCTTCTGTACTGGACGGCTCCGGCTACGCCGCCTTCGCCTCGTACTGCGACATCGGCGCCTACGTCGGCCATGCGCCGGGCGTCGACACCAGCAGCCGCGCCACCACCCAGTGGGCCGGCGAGGACTCGTCCGCCCACGGCGTGGCCGGCATCCGGACGGGCGGTGGCGGCCTGGTCCCCGACGGACCCGGACGGGCGTCCCTCGACGGCACACAGGTCGTCGACACCGCGGTGAAGCTGCCGCAGAACGTGCTGACCGGGTTCGGCGGCGCCAACGGCGGCCGCACGGACAACCACTCGGTCACGGAGTCAAGATCACCTACTGAGGTCCCGGCCGGGACACCCGCCGAGGCCCGTGCGGCCGTGCGCCAGGTCCCGAGGCCGCGACAGAGCGAGGAGAGCATCATGCGTCGACCGGTCACCCCCCTGCTGGCCGCGGTGGCGTTCGCGTCCTGCTTCGGCCTGCCCTACCCCGCGATGGCGGCGCCCGAGCCGCCCCGGCCGACCGTCATGGTCGCCGAGACCGACACGATGGGGCGCGTGCTCACGGACCCGAACGGCCGTACGCTCTACCGCTTCGACCCGGAGGGCTCCGGAACCGTCACCTGCGTGGACCCCTGCACGGACACCCGCAAGCCGCTGCTCAGCCCGCCCGGCGCCGAACTCCGCCTGCCGCCCGGCATCGCCGGCACGCTGGGCACCGTCCCCCGGCCCGACGGAGGGAACCAGGTGACGTACGACGGCTTCCCGCTGTACTGGTACACCGACGACGTCCGGCCGGCCGACACCAACGGGGTCGACCTGTTCTGGCACGTCATCAACCCTCGGAACGCGCCGGTACCGGCCGGGAGGCGGAGCTGACCGACAGCGCGAGCACCCTGGTGGCGGGCCGGTCCGCGCCGGCGTTCCGGTCGTCGCGGCCCGCTCCCGCGCCGCGGTCCGCCGCCGCAGCCGTCCGGCCGCTCCGGCGCCACAGCCACATGACGTCCCGGCCGAACGACCACACGAGCAGCGCCAGGGCCAGCAGCACCGCCGCCGCGGCCGCCGCGCGCGGCAGGATCCCGGCGCCCGCGACGAGCAGCACGATCCCCTGCATGGCGGCGACCGTCTTGCGCGCCATGCTCGGCGGCAGCGCGGCGTTCAGCCAGGGCAGCACCCGGGCCGCCGCCACGAACGCGTAGCGCATCGTGCCGATCAGCAGCACCCACGGGCCGAGCGACATCGCGACGTACACGCTCAGTACCAGGATCAGGAACGCGTCGACCTCCATGTCGAAGCGGGCACCCAGGGCGGAGGAGGTACCGGTGCGCCGGGCCACCTTGCCGTCGACGCCGTCGAGGATCAGCGCGACCGCCGTCAGACCGACCAGCAGGCTGACCGGAGGAGAGCTCTGGAACGAGTCGGCGACCAGCGCGGTGACCCCGCCCACCAGGATCGCGCGGCCCAGCGTCACCCGGTTGGCCGGACCGAAGGAGCGGGGTTGTGAACGGCGCAGGGCCCGGGTCAGCACCGCCCAGGTGGCGATCGCGAAGGCCAGACCGGTGAGCCAGCCCGCCGGCCCCATACCGATCGCCGTGCCCAGCAGAGCCAGCAGCACGAGCTGCACACCGGCTCCCACGATGGTCTCCTGCTGGGGAAGCCTCGCGTCGTACGTGTTGTTCAGGGCCACCGCACATCCTCCGGCCGTATGACAGAGTCGATCAACGCCGCGTACAGTGCGCGGCTTGTCACCGCTCCGTACGTGAAGATCTGCTGAATCGTTCAGGGGGACGCTCATGGAACTCACAGCCCGGGCCTTCTGGCTCGGTTCTCCCGGACACGGCGAGATCCGCGAAGTCACCGTGCCCGCGCCCCGCGAGGGGCAGGTGCGGGTGCGCGCGCTCTACTCCGGGGTGAGCCGGGGCACCGAGACCCTCGTCTTCCGCGGCGGCGTTCCGGAAAGCCAGCATGCTTCGATGCGTGCACCGTTCCAGGAGGGGAATTTCCCCGCGCCGGTCAAGTACGGTTATCTGAGCGTCGGCCAGGTGGAGGAAGGACCCGAGTCGCTGCTCGGCCGGACCGTCTTCTGCCTGTATCCGCACCAGACGCACTACGTCGTCCCGGTCGAGGCGGTGACGGTCGTACCGGACACCGTGCCCGCCCCGCGCGCCGTGCTCGCCGGGACCGTGGAGACCGCGGTGAACGCGCTGTGGGACGCGGCCCCGCTGGTCGGCGACCGGATCGCCGTGGTGGGCGGCGGCATGGTCGGCTGCTCCGTCGCCGCCCTGCTCGCCCGCTTCCCCGGCGTACGGGTCCAGCTCGTCGACGCCGACCCCTCGCGGGCGGACATCGCGCGGGCGCTCGGCGTCGACTTCGCGCTGCCCGGGGACGCCGCCGGCGAATGCGACCTCGTCGTGCACGCCAGCGCCACCGAGGCCGGACTCACCAGGTCCCTGGAACTCCTCACCGACGAGGGGACCGTGCTCGAACTGAGCTGGTACGGCGACCGACGCGTCAGCCTGCCGCTCGGCGAGGCCTTCCACTCGCGCCGCCTGGTCGTCCGCAGCAGCCAGGTGGGCTCCGTATCCCCGGCCCGCCGCGCCGGCAGGACGTACGCAGACCGGCTCGCGCTCGCCCTGGAACTGCTCGCCGAGCCGGCGTTCGACGCGCTCGTCACCGGTGAGTGCGTCTTCGGTGAACTGCCCGACGTCATGGCGAAGCTCGCCGCCGGATCCATACCCGGCCTGTGCCACCGCGTGGTCTACGACGACGTTTGAGCCCGCGGCAAGCTGCCTGACCTCCGAGGACTTCGAAGAAAGGGGTACGGGCGGCTGAACAAGGAGAACCAGGCAGCCGTACTACACGACGTGCCCCGGCAGGGGATCAGACGCACCGCACCTGGAGGGTCGTCCGTTGTTCAGCATCACCGTCCGCGATCACCTGATGATCGCCCACAGCTTCCGTGGCGAGGTCTTCGGCCCCGCGCAGCGCCTGCACGGGGCGACGTTCCTGGTGGACGCCACCTTCCGTCGCGCCGAGCTGGACGACGACAACATCGTCGTCGACATCGGACTGGCCACACAGGAACTCGGCGCCGTCGTGAGCGAGCTGAACTACCGCAACCTCGACAACGAAGCCGACTTCAAGGACACCAACACCTCGACGGAGTTCCTGGCCAAGGTCATCGCCGACCGGCTCGCCGACCGCGTGCACGCCGGCGCCCTGGGCGAGGGCGCCCACGGCCTGTCCGGCATCACCGTCACCCTGCACGAGTCGCACATCGCCTGGGCGAGTTACGAGCGTGCGCTGTGACCGACACGACCCTCGACCAGACGATCCCGAACCGTGGCCTGGCGTCCGGACCCCGGGACCAGATGTCCCTGAACTACCGGCCCGTGCGGCACACGGCACTCAAGAACGCCGAGATCATCCCCATGTCCCTGCGCTCCGTGCACTTCGTCATGCCGGGCGGCGTCGACGACCCGGCCGCGCCGAGCGGCGGCAACGCCTACGACCGCCGGCTCTGCCTGGACCTGCCCGGCTTCGGCTGGCAGGTGCACCGGCACGCCGTCCCGGGCGACTGGCCCCGGCCCGGGGCAGCCGCCCGCATCGAACTCGCCCGGACACTGGCCGAGTTCCCGGACGGTACCGTCGTCCTGCTGGACGGCCTGGTCGCCTGCGGCGTCCCGGAGATCGTCGTGCCCGAGGCAGAACGGTTGCGCCTCGCGGTGCTGGTGCACCTGCCGCTCGGCGACGAGACCGGGCTGCCGCCCGCGGTCGCCGCCGAGCTCGACGCCCGCGAACGCGCGACGCTGCGGGCCGTACCGGCTGTCGTCGCCACCAGCGACTGGGCCGTACGCCGCCTCGTCTCCCACCACGGCCTCGCCCCGGACCGCGTCCATGTCGCGGCGCCCGGCGCCGACATCGCGCCGCTCGCCCCCGGCACCGACGGCGTCTCCCGCCTGCTGTGCGTCGCCGCCGTCACCCCGCGCAAGGGACAGCACCGGCTGATCGAGGCGCTCGCGACCGTCACCGACCTGCCCTGGAGCTGCGTCTGCGTCGGGGGACTCACCCAGGACCCGGCGTACGTCGCCCGACTGCGCGCCCTGATCGAGAGGCACGGCCTCGGCGACCGACTGCACCTCGCGGGACCGCAGGCCGGCGCGGAACTCGACGCGAGCTACGCCGCCGCCGACCTGATGGTCCTCACCTCCTACGCCGAGACCTACGGCATGGCCGTCACCGAGGCGCTCGCCCGCGGGATCCCCGTACTGGCGACCGACGTCGGCGGCCTTCCCGAAGCGGTCGGACGCGCACCCGACGGCGGGGTGCCCGGAATCCTCGTACCGCCGGAGGACCCGGCGGCGCTCGCCGTGGAACTGCGCGGCTGGTTCGGCGAGGCCGACGTGCGCCGCCGCCTGAAGGCCGCCGCCCGCAGCCGGCGCGCCGCGCTCGACGGCTGGGCCGCCACGGCCCGCAGTCTCGCCGGTGTGCTGTCCCGGCTGCCCAGGGAACCCCGGAGGGCGGCATGAGCGCGGCGACGACCCCCGCGGGGGTTCCCGAACCGGGCACGGCCGTGCCCGGGGGACCGCAGACGACGGGGAGGACAGCTGTGCCCGGTCAGCGTGCGCGTACGGCCGACGCCGACGACGTGACTCGATACGCGCCGCAGTGGCTCCGGCTGCGGGAAGGTGCCGACGCCTCGGCGCGGGCGCACGACCTGCTCGACCCCCTGCGCATCCGGCTCGCGAACCGGCCGGGGCGCGGCGACCTGGTGGTGCACGACCTCGGCTGCGGCACCGGCTCCATGGGCCGCTGGCTCGCTCCCCGGATCGACGGCGCCCAGCACTGGGTGCTGCACGACCATGACCCGTACCTGCTGCACTTCGCCACCGCCGGAGCGCCCCGCGCGGCGGCCGACGGCAGCCATGTCTCGGTCACCACGCAGCGCGGCGACATCGGCCGGCTCACCGCGGACGCGCTCGAAGGCGCCTCGCTGGTGACGGCCTCCGCCCTGCTGGACGTGCTGACCGCCGACGAGATCGACCGGCTCGCCGCGGCCTGCGCCGGCGCCGGCGTCCCGGCCCTGCTGACGCTGTCCGTCGTCGGACGTGTCGAACTCACGCCCGCCGACCCGCTCGACGCCGAGATCGCCGAGGCGTTCGACGCCCACCAGCGCCGTGGCGGACTGACCGGCCCGGACGCCGTCACCACGGCCTGCGAAGCCTTCGGACGATACGGCGCGACGGTGCGGGTGCACCCGAGCCCCTGGCGGCTCGGCCCCGACGACGCCGAGCTCGCCCAGGAGTGGCTGCGCGGCTGGGTCGGCGCGGCCGTCGAGCAGCGTCCCCAGCTGGCGGCCCGGGCGGTGTCGTATCTGTCGTCTCGTCTGGACACCTGCTCCGCAGGCGAATTGAGGGTGGTGGTCCACCACAGCGACCTCCTGGCGCTGCCGGGCGGTGCGCGGTGAGCGCCGGACTGGAGTCGGTGGGGATCGAGGCGATAGCCGACCGGAACCGCGTCAAAGCGGCGCGCGCGGACCTGATCCGCGCCCGTAGCGAGGCGCTCGGTGAGCACACCGGGGCCGACGTCGTCCCGATCCGCGCCGGTGTCGACGTCGCGGCGGGCGGTGTGGCGAAAGAGGCACCGGGCGACGGCGGCCGCGGGGCCGTCCGGCGGCGCGGAGTCCCGGACGCCGTCCGCGCCCGCCTCGGCTCCCCTCGGGTACGCACGCACCTCGGCACGGCGGCCGGATTCGTCATCCTCGCCGTGCTGCTCTGGCGGCTCGGGACCGGCGTCTTCCTCGACGGGCTGCGGCGGATCGACGCGACGACGCTGCTCGTCGCGCTCGGAATCGGCCTGCTCACCACCCTGCTGAGCGCCTGGCGCTGGTCCGTGGTGGCACGCGCGCTGCGCATCCGGCTCCCGCTGGGCGCGGCCGTCGCCGACTACTACCGAGCCCTGTTCCTGAACGCGGCACTGCCCGGCGGAGTCCTCGGCGACGTGCACCGCGCCGTACGGCACGGGCAGAGCGCCGGGGACATGGGCCGCGGCGTGCGGGCGGTCGTCCTCGAACGGACCGCCGGACAGCTGGTGCTGGTGGCCGTGGGAGCCGCGGTGCTGGCCACGCAGCCGTCACCGGTCCTCACGCAGACCCGACGGCTGGCACTGCTCGTGGCGATCGTCTCCGTGTGCGGTGCGGTGACCGTCGGTGCCGTGCGCGGGCGCCGCGCGCCCGGTCGCGCCGCACGGTTCGAGGCCGCCCGCGCGACCCTGGCGGAGGCGCGGGGCGCCCTGCTCGCCCGGGGCAGCTGGCCCGGCGTGCTGCTGTCGTCCCTCGCCGTGCTCGCCGGGCATGTGGCCATGTTTGTGGTGGCCGCCAGGGTCGCCGGATCCGGGGCGTCCACCGCCCGGCTGGTGCCGCTGGCGCTGCTGGCCCTGCTCGCCATGGGACTGCCGCTGAACGTCGGCGGCTGGGGCCCCAGGGAGGGCGTGACCGCGTGGGCGTTCGGCGCCGCCGGGCTCGGCGCGAGCATGGGCCTGACCGTCGCCGTGGTCTACGGGGTGCTCAGCTTCGCGGCGAGCCTGCCGGGCCTCGTCGTCCTGGTCGCCCGGTGGTGCGCCGCCCTCCGGCGCCCCCGGGAGGAGAGCGCAGGAGGTCGCGACCGATGCCGACGATCAACCACCGCTCACGGCGCGTCGCCCGCCGAAGTCCCGTCCGCCGGATCCTGTTCGCCGAAGGACGCCGTCGGCGAGGTCAGCAGCGAGAAATACGCTCCGAACGCGTCGGTCAGCGCGGCCAGTA
The DNA here is from genome assembly GCF_000424945.1 of Streptomyces sp. 142MFCol3.1. Lineage (NCBI taxonomy): Bacteria > Bacillati > Actinomycetota > Actinomycetes > Kitasatosporales > Streptomycetaceae > Streptomyces > Streptomyces sp. 142MFCol3.1. The sequence continues at coordinate 12,708 of NZ_AUKV01000056.1, read as the reverse complement.
TTTCCTTCCCCTTCTCGGCACAAGCCAGCGAAGGCCGGCCGATGACACCGGAATCGGTGTAGGCGGACATCCCGAGGGTGAGCAGATGCCGCCGGTCGTCCGCGAGGAAATCCGAGGATTCGTAACCGTCCCCCACGCATTCCGGATGGGCGTGCAGAAGAATGGAGGTCTCGATTTCTCCCGCGTGCATGTCGCTGAGCAACGAGGTCTGCACACCGGCCCGTTCACGAGCGGCCTCCCAGTCCTCCACGGCCGGGAAAAGTGCCATACGGGTACCGGTGCCCGCGGATTCCTGGACGACATTGCCGAGGACGTAGTTCCCGCCGTGTCCGTTGACCAGTACCAGGGTGTCGACGCCGGAACGGCGCAGCGAGTCCGCGATGTCCCGGACCATCGCGTGCAGGGTGACCGCGGAGATGCTGACGGTCCCCGGCCAGGCGGAGTGCTCGTGCGAGCAGGAGATCGTCACCGGAGGAAGGAGATGGACCGGCCAGGCGGCGGCGACCTCCCGCGCCACGGCGCACGCGACGAGCGTGTCGGTGGCCAACGGCAGGAACCGGCCGTGCTGTTCGAAGCTGCCGACGGGAAGAACGGCGACCTGACGGGAGACACCGGCCCCCCGTTCCTTCACGTCCTGGGTGGTGTCCAGCGGCAACAGACCGGATACCGTCGAGCGCGTTCCCGAACCACTCATATTTCCACGGCCCTTTCGACTCTGCTTAGGAACCAGATCATGACAGACAACTTTGGTGTACTCGACGGGAATGCCCCTCTCTCAGGTGTCGAACGAGCCGTGATTGCCCCGTTGCCCACCAAGTACGGCGATTTCCATGCCGTCGGCTACTTCGACCACGACCGCGGTGAAGAACAAGTCGCCCTCGTGTACGGGGACTTGGCATCCTTGAAGAAAGGGGACGTGCTGACGCGGCTCCACTCGGAGTGCCTGACCGGAGACGCCTTCGGGTCCACGCACTGCGAGTGCGGCCCTCAACTCGGCGCCGCGCTGCGCGCCATCGTCGCCGAGGGCCGCGGCGTCCTCGTCTATCTGCGCGGCCACGAGGGGCGCGGGATAGGCCTGATCGGCAAACTCCGTGCGATGAAGCTCCAGGCCGAGGGGCTGGACACCGTCGAGGCGAACCTCGCCCTCGGTTTCCCCGTGGACGCCCGCGACTACCGCGTGGCGGCGGACATCCTGCACGACCTGGGAGTGTCCTCGGTACGCCTGCTGTCGAACAACCCCCGCAAGCGGGAGGCCCTGGTGCGGTACGGCATCAAGGTCGCCGAGCAGGTGCCCCTGCTGATCCCGCCGTGCGAGGAGAACCTCGCCTATCTGCTGACCAAGCGGGAGCGCCTCGACCACCACCTGCCCCACCTGGACGGGGACGGCTGGGCGGACGCGATCTTTTGCGGATCGGCGAAGACGGTTGTCACCGAGGAATGACCGAACCCCGGCCGAGGCCGTGCGGTCCCGGTCTCAGTCCAGGACCGCTTCGTGCACGAGCCGCTTCAGCTCGGGGAACACCGGGTTCGAGCCCGCCGGGCGGACCTGGCTCAGGAACTGCACAGTCAGGTCGCGGCGCGGGTCCACCCAGAACGTCGTGGTGGCCACCCCGCTCCAGCCGAACGCGCCCGCGGAGGACGGGGACCGGGTGATCCCGGGGTCCACCACGACCGAGACACCGAGCCCGAACCCGAGGCCCGCGTTGCCGGGTTCCTGATGGACAGGGCTGCCGAAGGTGCGTCGGTCGGCGTTGCCGGGCAGGTGGTTGGTGACCATCAGATCCACGGTCCCGGGGGCGAGCAGCCGTACTCCGTCGAGTTCGCCGCGGCGGCGCAGCATCTCCATGAAGCGGTGGTAGTCGTGCGCCGTGGCGACCAGGCCGCCGCTGCCGGACAGGAAGCGGGGGCGGCCGTGCAGCGGGAGGCCGGGGAACGGCGTGATCCCTCCGTCGCCGTCCTCCCCGTAGAGCCGGGCGAGCCTGCCGGACTGCTCGTCCGTGACCTGGAAGCCCGTGTCGGTCATCCCGAGCGGGCGGAAGATCCGTTCGGCGAGGAAGGTGTCGAGGCCGGCACCGGACACCACCTCGACGACGCGGCCGACGACATTGGTGGCGACCGAGTAGTTCCACCGGGTGCCCGGCTCGAACTGGAGCGGCAGCCCGGCGTACACCTCAACGGTCTCGGCCAGGTCCGCGCCGGGCGGCACCGACGGGGTCAGCCCGGCGTCCCGGTAGAGCGCGTCGACGGGGTGGGCGTGGTAGAAGCCGAACGTCAGCCCGGCGGTGTGGGTCAGCAGATGGCGCAGCAGCACGGGTTGTCGCGCGGGCCGGGTCCGGGTGCCGGGGCCGGACCCGTCGACGTACACCCGCATGTCGGCGAAGGACGGGAGGAAGTCCGCCACCGGGTCGTCGAGACGGAGGCGCCCTTCGTCCAGAAGCATCAACGCGGCCACCGTCGTGACCGGCTTGGTCATGGAGTAGATCCGCCACAGGGTGTCGTCCTCCACCGGAAGTCCTGCCTCACGGTCGCGCAGGCCGTACGTGGTGAGGTGGGCGACGCGGCCGTGCCGGGACAGTGCCACGAGACAGCCGGGCAGCCGGCCCTCGTCGACCAGCCCGGCGAAGTGCCCGTCGAGGCGGTCGAGCGCCTCGCGGTCGAGTCCGGCCTCGCCCGGCTCGACCTCCTGTCGCAGGTGTCCCATCGTTCCCCTCCGCGTCGCGGCTGCCGGCGTTCATGATCTCGTACGCACCGGTGGAGCGTGCCGCCCGTGCCGACCCTGATCGGCGGTCGTGTCGCTCTTGTGCCCCGGAAACCGCAGGGCCAGCGGTACGCCGGCGGCGGACACCGCGGCGAGCACGGTCAGTGGCGGCCCCGTTTCGACCCCGGTGCCGAGAGTCATGAGCGTGGCCGCCGTCGCGACCCCGAACGTGGGACCCACGTTCATCGCCGTCTGCTGGAGCCCGCCCGCCACGCCTGCGGCCTCCGCCGGGACGTGCCGCACGACGACCTCCGTGGCGGTGACCATCACGGTGGCGAAGCCGGCACCGAGCAGCAGGAAGCCGACGCCGACGGACAGGGCCGTCGACCTCTCGTCGAGCCGGGACAGCAGCAGGACTCCGAGGGTGAGCACGCCCGTCCCGGCGACGGCCGTCCGGCGGGGACCGAGGCGGCGCGCGAGCACCGCGGCGACGGGGGCGCCGGCCACCATCGCCACGGCGCCCGGCAGCGCCCGCAGACTCGTCTCCAACGGGTCCAGCCCCAGGGTGCGTTGAAGGAAATAGCTGCCGACGAAGAGGGAGCCGAGCATCGCCGCAGACGCGGCGACGAGCAGGCCGAGTGCCGGGCCGACGGCCGACGGACCGAGGACGCCCGGCGGCAGCAGCGGGTGCGTGGCGCGGCGTTCATGGCGTACGAACACGACTGTCGCCACCACGCAGACGACGGTGCCGAGCACGGTCGTGGCCGGCCGGCCCGTCCCCGTGATCCCGGTCAGCGTGTGCACCAGCGCCACCAGGGCCACCGCGAGCAGGCAGGCGCCGGATACGTCCAGACCGCCGGCCGGCGTGGTGCCGGCGCGGCGGGCGGGGGCGCGGGCGGCGAGCGCCGCGACGCCCATCGCGAGCGCGGGCAGCACGTTCAGGAAGAAGACGGCCCGCCAGCCGAGATGGGTGACCAGCGCCCCGCCGACGAGGGGACCGGCGGCCGCCGACAGGCCGATGGCGCTCGTCCGCAGCGCGATGGGCATGCCCAGCCGCTCCGGGGGATACGCGGCCCGCAGCATCCCGAGCGTGGCCGGCTGGAGCAGGGCCCCGAACACGCCCTGAACCACCCGTAGTGCGATCACCCAGCCGATGCCGGGTGCGGCACCGATGCCCGCCGACGCGGCGCCGAAGCCCAGGACGCCGACGGCGAAGACCCGTCGGTGGCCGTAACGGTCCCCGACGCGTCCCGCGAACACGAGCAGGCTGGCCACCGCGATGAGGTAACCGGTGCTGGTCCACTGGGCCTGTGCGAACGAGGCGTGCAGGTCGCGCTGGAGCGCGGGCTGCGCGACGGTCAGCACGGTGCCGTCCAGCGCGACGATCACGGCGCCGACGACACTGGCGGCGAGCGTGAGCCGTCGACGGCCCGGTGAGACGGGCGGGTTCACGCGTCCTCCTCCCCGAAGCGGCCGCCCGGATCCTCCGGGCCGAGGGGGGCGTCCGGCCGCCCCTCCGGGCGACCCCGGCGCCCCGGATCGCCCGGGCTCACGCGGGCGTCCGGATCCTCCGGTCCCAGGTGGGCGTCCAGCGCCGTCCGCAGCAGGGGCGTGAAGTCGTCGGTACCGGTGGTGAGTTGGAGACTGCCCCAGCCCCACAGCTGGGCGATGCCGTGCAGGTTCGCCCACAGCGCGCCCGCGACGACGGGGGCGTCGGCTTCCGGGCGGGCCCGCGCGACCAGGTCCACCAGCGTGGCGAACATCGGCAGACTCGTCTCCCTGAGGCCCAGACGGTTGCTCTCCAGCAGGTCGTGACGGAACATCAGCTCGTACATCCCGCGCCGGGACAGTGCGAAGTCGAGGTAGACCCCGGCGAGCGTGGCCAGCAGGGCCCGGGGGTGCGCACCGGCGCCGACCGCCGTCTCCGGGGAGCCCACGGCCGCCGTCGCGCGGGCCTGCAGATCGGCGAAGCCCCGGTGGGCGATGGCGGACAGCAGTTCCAGATGGGTCGGGAAGTAGCGGCGGGGCGCGCCGTGCGAGACGCCCGCCCGCCGGGCGATCTCGCGCAGGGACAGTGCCTGCGCCCCCTCCTCGGCGACCAGGCCGACGCCGGCCTCGATCAGCCGCTCACGCAGTCCGGAGGTCTCGTGCTCGCTCATAGACACTGTCTACCACCCATGCGTAGACACTGTCTACGCTCGGTCGGGGCCGGAAGGAATGCCGCGTGCCCGTCTCCTGGGTGCGCTGTGTGGCCGTCGCCCGGGTTCACGTCGGAAGCGGGCGGTCCCGGACCGGAATGCCGGGGGCGGGCGGTGCGTTGATCAGTGCATGACTCAGGAAGCGCCTCAGGACGCGACACAGGACGCACTGCTCAAGCTGCTCTCCGAGTACAAGGGCGGGGTGCTCGTCACCCTCAAGAAGGACGGACGGCCCCAGCTGTCGAACGTCAGCCACGCCTACTACCCCGACGAGGGGGTCATCCGGGTCTCCCTCACCGACGACCGCGCCAAGACCCGCAATCTGCGCCGGGATCCGCGCGCCTCGTACCACGTGACCAGCGACGACCGGTGGGCCTACACGGTCGCCGAGGGCACGGCGGACCTGACGCCCGTCGCGGCGGACCCGCACGACGAGACCGTCGAGGAACTCGTCCGCGTCTACCGGGACGTCCTCGGCGAGCACCCCGACTGGGACGACTACCGCGCCGCGATGGTCCGCGACCGCCGTCTCGTGCTGCGGCTGCGGGTCGAGCGGGCGTACGGCATTCCCCGGGAACGTTGAGGCCCGCCCCCGGGGCGGGTGGTCGGGCGGCGTCACGCGACGGGCGCTCCGCGCACACCGGCCGCCCCTGAATCCGGCCGGGGTGTGCTGAGCGGTTCCCTCGCGTGCGGGCGCGCCGCCGGCGTGCCCGTGTCGCCTGCCCGCCCCCTTCGCCGCGCGGCGGTGCCGCGCGGCCGTACTGTCACTTCGTGCTCGTTGCGGCCGATGTTCTTGCCGAAGACGTCACCTGTCAACAGTGCGCCAGCCGGGGCGCGTGCGCGCAAGCCCCCGAACCGCTGTGCGCGGACGGGGACTTGCGCGTACCCGGGATCGCACCCGGCGGTGGCGTGGAAGGCTTGCACCGGGGCCGCGGGTCAGACCGTCACGGTCTCGTGCCGCCCGGCATCCTGGACGACCGTGACGAGGCCGGCGAGTTCCGCCACCGCCGCACCGGGACCGGCGGACGCGTCCACTTCGAACTCGTCCAGCGCGGCGGCGGATACCGGGGATGCGGAGCGCGGAACGCCCCGGTGCGCCTCGCCGCGCGGCACGCGGTGCGCCCGGGACGCAGAGCCCGCGGGTCGCGCACGCGCCGGACGGGGCATGCGCGACCCGCGGGACGTCACCGCACGAGCCGCAGTGAGAACGCGCGGTCCAGCGGCCGGTCCGGGGTGACGACCGTCGTCACCCCGGAGCCCGTGTCGTACGACCAGGCGTCACGCGCGAGCGGCCGTCCGTCGAGGAGGACCTGCCGCGGCGCCGGCTCGCCGTGCACGGTGAAGCGGTACGCACGCGCGGACGGCTTGCCTTCGTAACTCCCCTTGCCCGCACCGACGCCGACCTCCGTGCTGCGAGCGGTGGCGTGCACGGTGACGCGCTGGGTCGCCGAAGCGCCCTCGGCGAAGCGCCGCGTCACCCCGTCGTCCTCGTACAGCGTGTAGCCGCTGTCGCCCTTCGGGTAGAGGTCCCAGTCAAGCTCGTGCCGGTCTCGGGTCTGCCAACTCGTCGTGCCCTTGGGCCACATGGGGATCACGGCGCCGCCGCGCACGAAGAGCGGGAGAGTGTCGAGCGGAGCGTGGTAGCCGTCGATCGTCGTCGGCCCCCGATAGGTGCGGCCGGTCCAGTAGTCGGTCCAGGTCCCTTCGGGCAGATGGATGCCGTCACGGGTCTCGGAGTCCTGGTAGACCGGTGCGACCAGGAAGTCACGGCCGACGAGGAACTCGTACGTGGCGTCGGGGCCCAGGGCCGCGGGGTCGTCCGGGTACTCCAGCCACAGCGGGCGCACCGCCCCGACGCCCGTCTTCGTGGCCTCGGCGGACAGCGTGTACATGTACGGGAGCAGACGCTCCTTCAACTGGAGGTACTTGCGGTTGATGGAGGTGTACGGCTCGCCGTCCAGCCAGGGCTGCTGGTCGGCGGGCTTGCCGGTGGTGATGTCGGAGGCCCAGCCGTCCATCGTCATGACGGTCGGCAGGAACGCCTTCCACTGGAGGTCGCGGGCGTACATCTTGGCGTCGTGACGGTAGATGGAGCCCACGTCGCCGGTGTTGTACGCGATGCCGGACATGGTGGCCCCGGCGTACGTCGGGATCTGCCAGCGGATGTAGTCCCAGGACAGCTTCTGGTCGCCGCTCCACAGGACGCCGCAGCGCTGGGCGCCCGCCCAGGACACCGGCAGCCACACGAAGCCGCGCGCGTCGCTGTTCTCCTCGATCCCGGCCTTGGCCCGGTCGCAGGCGTCGAGCGCGAAGCCGTAGCCGTTGCCGACCCAGGCGACGTCCAGTTTGGCGACACGCTGGCCGGCCTTCACCTGGTCGGCGAGCTTGTCGATGCCGTCCTGGGTCCACAGCCCGAGCTGGGCGTGGTGGTCCTGGAGGCCCTCGGCCGTCTCCGGGAGGTTCTCGTAGCCGCAGCCGTAGCCGTCGTTGACGAGCATCCAGCCGAGCGGCATGTCGTGGGAGGTGTAGCCGTCGGCGATCTTCAGGGCGTCGAGGGTGTGGCGCTCGCCGCGATTGGCGTTGTGGAGGTAGCAGTCGGAGTCGCCCGGTTCCAGTCCGTACACCGGCGGCATGAACGGCTTGCCCACCAGTGCCGTGTATTTGCCGATCACCTGCTTCGCGTCACCGGTGAAGTAGTAGGCGTCCAGGCGCCGTTCCTGCTGTCCGGCCCGCACCGGTGAGCCGAAGTCGTAGACGCCCGGTGCGAAGGTGTTGCGGAAGACGCCGTAACCGGCGCTGGAGAGGTAGAAGGGCTGGGAGTTGTTGTAACCGCCCTCGTTCCAGTCGAAGCTGTTCGCCACGTGCACCGTGCGGTCGCGGTGCGAGAAGCTGCCGTTCTGCTCGCCGCCGCCGAAGAACTGCTCGTCGGCCCCGCGCTTCAGGCTCTGTCGCATGCCCGAGGTGGACCAGCGAAGGGGCCGGTCCTCCTGCCACAGCGGGGTGCGGTTGTCGGCCTTGTAGAGGCCGAAGCGCAGCGGCTTCTTGTAGACGCGCAGCACCGCGTCGGGGGATCGGATTCCGTAGTAGGAGCCCGCGTCGAAGGACGTGGTGTGCCGCTGCGGGGCGGGCGGGGTGCGGACGATCGCAGTGCCCACCGGGTCGGTGAGGGTGCCGGACGGGTCGGCCCGCAGGCGCAGCCGGCCCCCGGACAGGAAGTCGGCGCGCGCCTTCAGCTGCCCGGCCTCGACGGTGTAGCTTCCGTCGCCGCCGCTGAAGGACGTGAGGTCGCCGGCGTCCGTCGTCCTCGGCAGGTACGCCTTCCCTGTGTACGCGTTGTCGTGCACGTCGTACGGCACGACGAGCACGTGGTAGGTGCCCGACGCGTCCGGGATCACGGTGGCCTCGGGGTCGGCGGTGCCGGCGCTGCTGGCGACCTGCTTGCCCGCGTCGTCGTAGATGTACAGGTCGAAGTCGTCGGTGGGGTGCTGCCATTCGATCGAGACCGGTACGCCGCCCTCGGGGTTGTCGGCCCAGTACCCGTCGGGCACCGAGACCGACAGGTCGAACCGGTCGCACACCGCGCCGTCCGGGTCGTCGGCGGCGGACGGACAGCTGTCGGTGCCGCCCGAGGTGCCCTTGGCGTAGACGGGGCTCTGCCAGTCGGCGCTCTGGTGGGTGTCGTCGAGGACGGCGTTCGCCGGGGTCGCCGCGAGCGCGGGCGTCGACGGGGCGCCCAGCAGGGTGACGGTCAGGGCGGTGGCGAGCCCCGCCATGGCCCAGAAACGGTGTCGGAGTCTTCGCACGGTACGCATCTCCACTCAAAACCAACGGCGTTGTGTTCGCAGGTGTTTGAAACAGCGTCGGATCGTGCATGTTCAAGCATGAAGAGTGCCCGGCCAGTCAGGTTCATGTCAATGAATCGGGAGGAAGGCACATCGAGGGGCTCCGTGCGGGCGGGCATGCCCCGGGAGGCCTCCCTCGTGCGCCGTGCGGCATCGCGTCGTGGCCCGAGGGGCGATCCGAGAGCGCGCGCCGGGCGCGAGGGAGTCGAAGGCGCATGGCGGTACGAGGACAGGGCGTCGACGGCCCTAAATTACCGGCCAGTTGACCTGGAAAGCGGAACGACCACCGCTATCATCACACCACCCGCGGAGCGACCCTCTGCCCGATGACGGCGGTTGTACGGCATCGACCTTCACACCCCCCACTTCTCACACGGCGTCGTCGGGCGTGCCTGCGCGCCGTGCAGGACGGAAAGCAGCGCGAGCATGAGCAACAACAGGGGCAGAGGGCTCCAGGCCAACGCCCTCGGCACGTTCGACACGGTCGTCATGGCGGTGGCGGGCAGCGCCCCCGCGTACTCCCTGGCCGCCACCACGGCCGTCCTCGTCGGGGCGGTCGGCCTGGCCAGCCCCGCGGCGCTGCTGTACTGCGCGATACCCATGCTGGGCATCGCGCTCGCCTTCAGCTATCTCGGCCGGATCGACGTCAACGCGGGCGCCAGCTACTCCTGGGTCGGCCGCACGCTCCACCCCTTCCTCGGCTTCATCAGCGGCTGGGCCCTGGTGATCTCGGCGACCATCTTCATGGTCGCGGGTTCGCTGCCCGCGGGCGCGATGACCCTGTCCCTGTTCGACGAGGGGCTCGCCGACAACACGGCACTGGCCACCGCCGTCGGCGCGGGCTGGTTCCTGATCATGCTGCTCGTCGTGCTCGGCGGCGCCCGTCTGACCGTCCGCGCGCAGCTGATCATGTCCGGCGTGGAGCTCGCGATCCTTGCCGTCTTCGCCGTCGGCGCGGTGCTGCACGGCGGCAGCGCCCGCTCCTTCGAGTGGTCCTGGCTGGGCTTCGGCCACTTCGACGGGATGGGCGGCTTCGCGTCCGGCGCACTCATCGCCGCCTTCTACTACTGGGGTTGGGACGTCACCAGCAACCTCAGCGAGGAGACGAGGGACAGCCGCCGCACGACGGGACTCGCCGGTCTCATCGGCGTAGGCATCGTCTTCCTGCTCTTCGAGGTGTTCACCATCGCGGTGAACGTCATCCTCACCGACCGGCAGATCCAGGAGAACGACGCCAACGTACTGGGCGTCCTCGGCGAGGAGATCTGGCCCGGCTGGGGCGGGAAACTCCTGATCGTCGCCGTCATGCTGTCCACCATCGCCACCCTGGAGACCACGCTCATCCAGGTCACCCGCTCGCTGTTCGCGATGGGCCGCGACCGCACCATGCCGACCGCGCTGGGCCGCGTCCACCGCACGTGGAACACCCCGTGGGTCGCGATCGTCGTGGTCGGCGCGGTCGCGCTGCTGATGTTCGTGACCTCCAACGCCCTCGGCTCGGTCGGCGACATCCTCGCGGACGCGATCGCCGCCATCGGCCTCCAGATCGCCGTCTACTACGGACTCGCCGGCATCGCGGCCGTCGTCGCCTACCGCAAGATGCTGCTGAAGTCCCCGGCCAACTTCCTCTTCGGCGGACTGTGGCCGTTCCTCGGCGCCCTCTTCATGTTCTGGACCTTCGTCGAGTCGCTCGGCGAGCTGAGCGGCGCGTCCGTCGCGATCGGCATCGGCGGCATCGCCGTCGGACTCGTCCCCATGCTCTGGTACTGGAGGCAGGGCAGCGACTACTACCGGCCCGCCAGACTGGACGCCACCCAGGTCGTCGAGACCGAGTACGTCCCCGACGGCTACGCCACCGCGACGGCCGAACGCTCCCGTGTCCACGAGGGTCTCCCCACCGACTTCTGAGAGGGACCCGATGGCGGGAGACCGCTTCACCCCGGACTTCGACCCCGATTTCGGGGACGCCCCGCTCACCTCCGCCCGCCAGGACATCGTGATCGGCCGGTGGCAGGGACTGCGGGAACTCCTTCGGGCCACCGGCCCCGACTGGGCCGTGCGCGGCCACCGCGTCCGGCTGCTCGCACCGGCCTGCGCGGGCAACTCGACCGTCGAGTCGTGGCTGGCCGCGGAACCGCGCAGCGCCGACGCGCTGGTGCTGCGGGCCGCGACCGACGTGGCCAGGGCCTTCAACGTGGCCATCGCGGCGGGCCGCGGCGTGCCCATCGACCAGCAGCGCATCGACCGGGCCGTGCTCGCCTGCCTCCAGGCCGCCGAGGCGTACCCGGACGACCCCACGCCCTGGATCTCCCTCATCTCGGTCGCCCGCCTCTATCCGACCGGTGTGCGCCGCCGTGAACTGGGCCGCTGGTGGGAGGAGTTGCACACCCGCGACCCGTACAGCATGGAGGGCCATCTGCAGATCCTCCACTACTACTCCTCGCGCTGGCACGGCACCCACGGCCTGATGTACGACTTCGCGCGAGACGCGGCCGGCGTGGCGCCGCCCGGCTGCGCCCTGCCCGTCCTGGTGCAGTTCGCCCGCGTCGAGGAGTACCGCTACGTCCTCGACGGGGCGAAGGGACAGCGCGACGCCGTCGTGGGACTCGGCCAGCACTGGAACCACGACGCCGCAGTGAACGACGTACGGCGCACGTGGGAGCGCTGGATCACGGCACGCCCGGACGGACCCATCGCCCCGGAGGAGGTCCGTGACCTCAACCATCTGACGCATGCCGCCTGTTACGCCGGTGCGGCGGACATCGCGCAGGCGCTGTTCCAGATGATCGGGCGCCGCGCCAGCCGTACGCCGTGGTCCTGCACCGGCGACCCGGCGAGGGAGTTCGTGCGGTGGCGCGAGCGGCCGTCGCGCGGGGCGTGACCCGCCCGGGACCGCGGGACGGACCGCGTACGCGGACGGGGGCCGGCCCGCCCATCAGGGCGTACGCGGCCCCCGTCGGTGCCACGGCGGTCCGGGACCTAGTGCGCCGTGGGCGAGGCCCCCGGCTGGTTCCAGGTCACGATCACCGGGGTGCCGTGCTCCGTGGAGAGCCGGCTCACGGTCGCGGTCGCGAGCTGGAAGAGCCGCCCGGACTCCGCAGGCAGGCCCAGCCGACGGGCCGTCAGCACCCGCAGGAAGTGGGAGTGTGCGACCAGCACCACGTCATCCGGACTCTCGGCGAGCGCCGCGTCCACCCGGGTGAGCACACGGTCGGCGCGCTCTCCGATCTCCCGCGGCGACTCGCCGGGATGCCCGTCCGGCCCCGGCGTCACCCCGTCGGTCCACAGCACCCAGTCGGGCCGGCTCCCGTGGATCTCACGGGTGGCGATGCCCTCGTAGCCGCCGTAGTCCCACTCGTGCAGGTCCGGGTCGGTCACCGCCCCGGTCAGGCCCGCGAGTTCGGCCGTGCGCACGGCACGGCCGAGGGGGCTGGTCAGCACACGGGCGAAGGACCGCCCGGCGAAGAACGGCGCCAGGGACTTGGCCTGCTCCTCACCGTGCGGGGTGAGCGGAAGATCGGTCCAGCTGGTGTGCCGGCCCGTCAGACTCCACTCGGTCTCCCCGTGGCGGACCAGTATGAGGTCGCCCATGGCGGTCCTACTTCGCCGACTCGACGGCGTGGCCGCCGAACTGGTTGCGCAGCGCCGCGATCATCTTCATCTGCGGCGAGTCGTCCTGCCGCGACGCGAAGCGCGCGAACAGCGACGCGGTGATCGCCGGCAGCGGCACCGCGTTGTCGATGGCCGCCTCGACCGTCCAACGGCCCTCGCCGGAGTCCTCCGCGTAGCCGCGCAGCTTGTCCAGGTGCTCGTCGTCGTCCAGGGCGTTGACCGCGAGGTCGAGCAGCCAGGAGCGGATGACGGTGCCCTCCTGCCAGGAGCGGAAGACCTCGCGCACGTCCGTGACGGAGTCGACCTTCTCCAGCAGCTCCCAGCCCTCGGCGTAGGCCTGCATCATGGCGTACTCGAT
>NZ_AUKV01000055.1:0-29754 GCF_000424945.1 Streptomyces sp. 142MFCol3.1 | reverse complement strand
CGCCGTCCTCGCCGTCCTCGCCGTCCTCGCCGTCCTCGCCGTCCTCGCCGTCCTCGCCGTCCTCGCCGTCCTCGCCGTCCTCGCCGTCCTCGCCGAGCAGGGTCACCGCCGTCCGGCACGGCAGCCGCCGTGCCGGGGTCCGCCGCAGGACGTCCCCGCTACGCCGGTGGCGCGCCGGTGCTGCTGCGCACCACGAGGCTCGTGGCCAGTTCCACGCGTGTCGCCGACGGCGGCCCTTCCTGGCGGCCCAGTCGGAGCACCAGCCGCGCCGCCGCCTCGGCCATCTCGGTGAGCGGCTGCCGCACCGTCGTCAGCGGCGGGCCGACCCAGCGGGCCACCGGCAGGTCGTCGAACCCGACGACGCTCAGGTCCCCGGGAATGCGCAGCCCGAGCTCGCGCGCGGCCTCGTACAGGCCGAGCGCCTGGAGGTCGTTGCCCGCGAAGACGGCGGTGGGCCGGTCCGGGAGGCGCAGCAGTTCGAGGCCCGCACGGTAGCCGCTGTCGTGGTAGAAGGTGCCCGGCCGGATCAGATCCGGGTCGGACGGCAACCCCGCCGTCTCCAGCGCGGCCCGGTACCCGGCGACGCGGGCGCGGCTGCACATCATGCGTGCGGGCCCGCTGATCGCGCCGATGCGGGTGTGGCCCAGTTCGACGAGATGACGGGTGGCGGCCAGGCCGCCGTGCCAGTTGGTGGCCCCGACGGACGGTACGTCGTCGCCCGGGTCGCCGGCCGGGTCCATCACCACGAACGGGATGGACCTGCTGGTCAGCAGCGCCTGCCCGGACTCGTCGAGACCGGAGAGCACGAGGACCACGCCGTGCGGGCGGCGGGCGGCGACCTGGTCCGCCCAGGTGCGTCCGGGGGTCAGCCGGCCCGCGCTCTCGGAGAGGACGACGCTCAGCCCCTCGTCCCGCGCGACGTTCTCGACGCCCCGGATCACCTCCATCGCCCAGGCGCTCTCCAGCTCGTGGAAGACCACGTCGATGAGGGGCGAGCGGGTCGCCTCGGCCCGGCGCCGCCGGTAGCCGTGAGAACGCAGCAACTCCTCCACGCGCGTACGCGTCCCGGGGGCCACGTCCGCGCGGCCGTTGAGCACCTTCGAAACGGTCGGCGCGGACACGCCGGCCTCGCGGGCGATCTCGGCGAGCGTCGCGCTCTGCGCGGACCGCGCGGACGGACGCGCCGAGGTGCGTGTTCCCGGGGTTCGCGGCGGCTTCGCGGAATTCATGAGCGGGATCTTAGCCTCGCCCACCCGCACTCCGACCCACCTTTGCACGCCATGCGCCGACTGAACGATCGACTCTTGGCGCGAAAGTATCGGAGCCCGGCCCGGCGCCTCACTTCACGCCCACCTCGCACCGCATCCGCCGTCCGGGCCCCACCACCCGCTCGGGTCCGGTCAGTGTCACCGGCACCGTCCAGCGCACCCCCTCGTCCGCACCGGACACCGCCAACCGCAGTTCCAGCGCCCCGGGTTCGACGATCCGGTCACCGTCGGGTCCGGTGTACGCGGCCAGGTCCGCGGGCACGGTGAAGTGCACCTCCGCCGAGGTGCCCGCCTCCAGCGGCACCCGCGCGTAGCCGATCAGCCGGACCACGGGCCGTGTCACCTTGCCGACCGGGTCGTGGAGATAGAGCTGGACGACCTCCGAGCCGGCCCGCTCCCCCGTGTTGCGGACGGTCAGCCGCAGCGTCGTCTCGCCGTCCGTCGGGAACGAACGGTCGTCGACCGTCGGTGGCTGCCAGGCCCAGGACGTGTAGGACAGGCCGTGCCCGAACGGGAACAGCGGGGTGGGGTCGATGCTGCTCGCCTCGCCCCGGCGGCCCAGCGGCGGCGCCAGATACGTACCCGGCTGCCCGCCGGGGTCTCGGGGCACGCTCACCGGGAGCCGCCCCGAGGGGTTGACGCGTCCGGACAGCACACCGGCGACGGCGGAGCCGCCCGCCTGGCCCGCGAAGAAGGCCTGCACCACCGCCGCGCACCGGTCGGCCCAGCGGCCGAGCGCGTACGGGCGCCCGGAGAGCACGACCAGCACGACCGGGGTCCCCGACGCCAGCGCCTTCTCCACCACCTCGCCCTGTCCGTCCGGCAGCTCCAGGTCGGCCGCGTCGCAGCCCTCGCCCGACGTGCCGCGCCCGAACAGCCCGGAGCGGTCGCCGACGGCGACGACACACACGTCGGCCGCGACCGGGTCCTCGGTGAACTCGGTGTCCGGCAGCTCCGCGCGCAGCGCTTCGAGCAGCGTGGGCACCTCGACGCCCATCGGCACGTCGGGGTGGTCGAGCAGGACGTGGCGGGGGAAGGTGTAGCAGCCGAGGAGGGCCGCCGCGTCGTCGGCGAGCGGGCCGAGCACGGCGATCCGCCCGGTGCCCGGTGTGAGCGGCAGCACCCCGCCGTTGGCCAGCAGGGTGACCGACTCCTCGGCCAACTGCCGCGCCAGCGCCCGCATGTGGGGCGGGTCGAGGTCCACGCCCGCGGTGTCCGTGGCGGGCGACGACCAGTCCGGGTCCAGCAGGCCGAGCTCGCACTTCTGGGTCAGGACCCGCAGCGCGGCCCGGTCCACGAGCTCCTCGTCGAGCGGCCCGGCGCCGTAGCAGCGCACCGCGGGCAGTTCCACGTCCACGCCCGCGGCGAGGGCCAGCGCCGCTGCCCCGGCCGGGGAGTCCGTCATCGCGTGCGTCGACTCCAGGAAGGAGACGCCGAAGTAGTCGGCGACCACCGTGCCCGTGAACCGCCATTCCTCGCGGAGCAGTTCGGTGAGCAGCCGACGGTGGGCGTGCGCGGGCAGTCCGTCGAGGTCGTTGTACGCGGCCATCACCGAGCGGGCGCCGCCCTCCCGCACGGCCATCTCGAACGGGGGCAGGATGACGTCGGCGAGTTCGCGCGGGCCGATCGAGGCGGGCGCGTGGTTGCGGCCGGCGCGCGAGGCCGAGTACCCGGCGAAGTGCTTGAGGGTGGCGACGACGCCCGCCGACTCCAGGCCCTGGACGTAGGCGGTGCCGATGGTCGCGACGAGGTACGGGTCCTCGCCGATCGACTCCTCGGTACGGCCCCAGCGGGGGTCGCGCACGACGTCGAGCACGGGGGCGAGGCCCTGGTGCACGCCGACCGAGCGCATGGAGGCGCCGATCGCCGAGGCCATCTCCCGGACCAGGGCGGGGTCGAAGGCGGCACCCCAGGCGAGCGGGGTGGGGAAGACGGTGGCCCGCCATGCGGTGAAGCCGGTGAGGCACTCCTCGTGGGCGAGGGCGGGCAGCCGGAAGCGGTTGGCCGACCGGATGCGTTCCTGGAGGGAGGCCAGCCGGGCCGCGCCCTCCGCGGGGTCGACGGGGGCGGTGCCGAAGGGGCGGGTGAGCTGGCCCAGCCCGTCGGGGAGGAGTTCCGCCAGGTCGATGTCCTCGGACAGGGCGTGCTGGAGCGGCGCCATGTCCCCTCCGGGCGTCTCGTCGGAGCCGGGCCAGACGCTGTAGAGCTGGGCGATCCGCTCGCGCGGGGTCATCCGGGCGAGCAGGTCGGCGGCACGGACGTCGGCGGGCAGAGCGCGATCCTGCCAGGGGTGGGTCATGTAACTCCTCACGTCGGTGAAGTGGTTCGGCGACGGAACGGGTCCGCCGGGGCCCGCCCGTCCGGGCGGGCCCCGCGGGGCGGGCCCTATCCCTTGGTCGCGCCGAGCGTGATGCCGCCGATCAACTGGCGTTCGGCGACCGCGTAGAAGGCGAGGGCGGGTGCCATGGCGAGCACCAGGTACGCGAAGATGCGCGCCACGTCGGAGGCGTACTGACCCTGGAACTGCTGGATGCCGACGGGGATCGTCCACCAGGTGGGCTCGCTGAAGACGAGCAGCGGGAGCAGGAACTGGTTCCAGCTGCTGACGATGGCGAGGACGGAGACCGTGCCGAGCGCGGGCCGGGCCAGCGGCAGCAGGATGCGCCAGAAGAAGCCGAAGCGGGAGCAGCCGTCGAGGGTCGCGGCCTCCTCCAGCTCGCCGGGGATCTCCCGGAAGAATCCGCGCAGGATGATGAGCGTCACCGGCAGCCCGAAGGCCGCCTCGGGCAGGATCACGCCCCAGGGGTTGTCGAGGAGCCCGAAGGTGCGCAGCAGGATGAACAGCGGCAGGATCGCCACCGCGAACGGGAACATCAGGCCCATGGTGAACAGTGTGAACACCAGCTCCCGCCCGCGGAAGGAGAACCGGGCCAGCGCGAACGCGGCGAGCGCGGCGGTCGCCACGGTGAGCAGGGTGGCGCCCACGGCGATCACCGTGCTGCTGCCGACGGACCTCCAGAACACGCCCGAGCCGAGCAGGGACGTGTAGTTCGAGGTCACCCAGGGCGACGGCAGCCCGAACGGGTTGCTGGAGAGCTGTTCGGTCGACTTGAAACCGGAGACGAGCGTGTACAGGAGCGGGGTGACCATGAAGACGCCGACCACCCACAGGACCACGTACAGGGGGAGGGCGCGCAGCCTGCGCCGGCGCACGAGGCTCTTCGGGACGCCCGTCGCGCCGCTCATCGGTTGGCTCGCATGGTGGTGAGGGCTCCTTCGGTGTCACGGCGCAGCACGAAGCGCTGGTAGGCGAGGGCGAAGACCAGGCTGATGAGGAACATCACGACGCTGATGGCGCTCGCGTAGCCCATCTGATAGCGCTTGAAGCCGTACTGGACCATGCTGATCGCCATCGTCTCGGAGGCGTGGTCGGGGCCGCCCGTGGTGATCACCCAGACCAGGTCGAAGAGCTGGATGGAGAAGATGACGGACAGGAACGCGCTGATCCGCAGGGTCGGCGCGAGCAGCGGCAGCGTGATGTGGCGGAAGCGCTGCCAGGTGCCGGCGCCGTCGATCCGGGCGGCCTCGTACAGCTCGGCCGGGATGCCCTGGAGCCCGGCCAGGTAGAGCATCATGTGGAAGCCGAAGTACTTCCACGTCATGACGAGGAAGAGTGTGGGCAGGACGGTGTTCCGTCCCGCGAACCACTCCCCGCCGAGGCCGTCGAGCCCCACCGCGCCGAGCAGCCGGTCGGCGAGTCCGTCCCCCGGCGCGAAGATCATGCCGAACAGCACGCCCGTGATGACCTCGGACAGGATGTACGGGGCGAAGAACAGCATCCGGTAGACGGCCCGGCCGCGCAGCTCCTGGTTGAGCAGCACGGCCATGGCGAGCGCGAACGGCAGCTGGAGGGCGATGGAGAAGCCGATCAGCAGCCCGCCGCGCCACAGGTCCCCGAGGAACACCGGGTCCTCGAACAGCCGGGTGTAGTTGCCGAACCCCGTGACGTCCGTGGGTGATCCGAATCCGCCCCAGTCGAAGAAGCTGACGTAGATCGCGTAGCCCATCGGCACCAGCACCAGGAGGCCGAACAGGGCGAGCGCGGGGACCGTGAAGACGACCGCCGAGAGCCAGTCGCGCAGGCGGCGCAGCACGGGCCCGCGCGGCCCGGCGGCCGGGGACACGGGACCCGGCTCCGGCACCTTGCCGAGCTCCGGCGCGTACGGGGTCGATGTCGTCGAATGCGTCATCGGTGGCCGCTAGCTCTTCTCGCTCTTGGCCACCTCGGTGACCGAACGGGTCACCTGCTGCGGGGACTTGGAGCCCGCGACGAGTGCGGCGACGCTGTCGTTGATCTCCTGGCCGACGGCGGGGGCGTACGCCTGGTCGAGGTAGAGCTGGAAGCCGGTGGCCGAGCTCAGCGCGTCGGACACGGCCGTGAGGTTCGCGTCGGTCAGCGCGGAGCGCACGTCCTTGGACACCGGGATCAGTCCGGTGTCCTTGACCAGCTTGGCGGCGAACTCCTTCTCGGCGAAGAACTTCAGGAACTCCACCGCCGCGTCCGGCGCGCCCTTGCGCACCGCGTGGCCGCCGCCTCCGCCGAACACTTCGGTGAGCGCGCCCTTTCCGCCCTCGACGGCGGGGAACGAGAAGAAGCCGAGGTCCTTGCCGATGCCCTTGCCGGCGTCGCCCTCGACGACGGGTGCCCACTGGCCCATGAGCTCCATGGCCGCCTTGCCGTTGCCCATCGCGGCCGCCTCGCCGTTGGGCGTGGAGTAGGCCGCGCCGAGGAAGCCCTTCTGGAACGGTTCGAGGGCGACGAGATCCTTGAGGTGTTCGCCCGCCTTGACGAAGCCCTCGCCGGTGAAGTCGGCGTCGGTGGCCGCCTTCTGCATCGCGTCGAGTCCGGCGACCCGCATCGCGAGGTACGCCCAGTAGTACATGCCGGGCCACTTCTCCTTGCCTGCCAGGGCGATGGGCGTGATCCCGGCGCTCTTCAGGGCCTGGACGGCGTCGAGGTAGGCGGACCAGGTGGTGGGCGGGGTCGCGATCTTGGCCTTGGCGAAGAGCGCCTTGTTGTACCAGAAGCCGACCATGCCGATGTCGAACGGGACGGCGTACGTCTTGTCGTCGAAGCGGTAGGCCGCCAGGGCGGCGGGCAGGTACTGCTTCGTCCAGGGGGCCACCTTGTCGGTCAGGTCCTCGACCAGGCCGGCGTCGATCTGCTGATGGAGGACGCCGCCGCCCCAGGTGTGGAAGATGTCCGGCAGTTTTCCCGAGGTGGTCAGCGCGGTCATCTTCGACTTGTACGCCTCGTTCTCCAGCGTGACGACCTTGACCTTCACGTCGGGGTGCGCCGCCTCGAACTCCCTGGCGCGCTGGGCCCACAGCTTCTTCGCGGGCTGGGTGGTGGTGATGTTCCACCACTCGATGGTGGTCTTGCCCGAGCTGTTCCCGCTGTCGGAGGAGCCGCACGCGCTCAGGGCGGCCGCACCCAGTCCGGTCGCCGCTGAGGCCGCCATGAACCCACGGCGGGAGAGAGAGGTGTTGCCCAAGGCTCGCATCGCACACCTTCCGGAAGAGAGCCGAAAATTCTCGGTCGAGTGCGCACGGAAGTTACGGGCGCGCGACAGGTATGTCAACGCTCCTGACAAATATGGGATTCGGCGGGCCCCGGACCTCTCGCCGACCTCGGGGAACGGCCCGCCGAATGGTGCGCGGGCGGCCACGGCGGAGGCTCGCCACGGAATGCGGGCGAGCCCCGGGACGACTCGTCGGAGGGCGCGGGCCGACCCGCTCGCCGAAAGGGCGCGGGCCGACCGGGGGCTGACCGAAAGGGCACGGGAAAGCCTGGGGACGGCTCACCGGAAGCGCACGGGCGACCTCGGGCCGAGGCCCGCCGGCGCCGGGGCGGCGCACGGCGGCGGAGACCCGAACCGGCGCGCCCGCGAGCCGCTCGAACGGCGACGGACGGCCGTCTCAGACGGCCGGCGCCGCCGTGCTCGCCCGCACGACCAGCTCGGTCGCGAGCTCCACCCGGGGCGACGCCGGCTCCTCGCCGAGCGCGAGCCGCAGCACCGTGCGCGTGGCCAGCTTGCCCATGTCGGCCAGCGGCTGGCGCACGGTCGTCAGCGGCGGCGCCGACCAGCGGACCGCGGGCAGGTCGTCGAACCCGACGACGCTCATGTCCTCGGGCACCCGCAGGCCGCGGCGGCGCAGCGCCTCGATCGCGCCGAGCGCCATCTGGTCGCTGGCGGCGAACAGCGCGGTCGGCGGTTCGGCCAGGTCGAGCAGGGCGTTGCAGCCGCCGAAACCGGCCTGGTGGTAGAAGTCGCCCGGCACGATCAGGGCGTCGTCGACCTCGACGCCCGCGCCCTCCAGCGCGGCCCGGTAGCCGTCGAGGCGAGCCCGCGAGCAGAGCAGCCGCGGCGGCCCGGCGACGAAGCCGATCCTGCGGTGGCCGAGGCCGAGCAGATGCTCCGTGGCGGCCATGCCACCGGCCCAGTTGGTGGCACCGACGGTGGGCGCGTCCAGGGTCATCGACCCCGCGGGGTCGATGACGACGAGCGGCACACCGAGGCGCCGCAGCTCCTCGTGCAGCCGCGGTTCGAGGACGGAGGTCACCAGGATCACGCCGTCCGAGGCGCGGGCGCGCAGATTGGTCATCCACTGCCGGGCGGAGCCCGAGGCGCCGTGGATCGCGGAGACCACCGTGCCCACGCCCGCGGCGTGCGCGATGTCCTCGACCCCTCGGATGATCTCCACCGCCCAAGGGCTGTCGAGGTCGTTGAAGACGAGGTCGATGAGGGCGGCCCGGTCTACCGGCGCGGACGCCTTGCGCCGGTAGTTGTGGTGCCGCAGCAGGTCCTCGATCCGGGCCCGGGTCTTCGGGGACACGTCCGAGCGGCCGTTGACGACACGCGACACGGTGGGCACCGAGACCCCGGCCTGCCGGGCGATCTCGGTGATCGTCACCTTGTTCCTGATGCTCTCCCGGGCCACTGCGCCCACCTCCGTCGACGTGTCGGGTCGCCCCCCACGGTTCCATACGCGCAGGCGAAACTTTGCAGGAGTCTTCCGGAAAGCAGCGGTCCACGGGAAGCCCGGACCGGCCGACCCCGCGGCACCCGCCCCGGACACCGTCCGGGACTCCCCCCGCGGAACACGCTCAGGACACCGCCTCGAACCTCCACCGGTGCACCGCCCGGCTCACCAACTCCCCGTCCGGCTCGGGCAGTTCCGGCAGCTCCGCATCGTAAGCGGCGTCCCACCAGGTGATGACGAGCACCCGGTCCTGGGGAGCCCGCAGGGTCTCCCGGCGCAACGGCGCGCCGGACAGTTCCTGCGCCCGCACCCAGGCGAGCAGGTCCTCCCCGCGCCCCGGCACTGCCCGTGCCTCCCACATCAGGGCGACGGTCACGAGTACAGGTTCTCCTTGCTGACCTCGTGCACGTGGTCGTGGGAGGGGGAGTGTGCCTGGCCGGGCACGTGCGGGTCCGTCACCGGGAGGGACGAGTCGGCGGACAGGTCCCAGTCGGAGGCGGCCCGGTTGCGCGCCACCATCTCCGCGCCGAGGGCGGCCACCATGGCGCCGTTGTCGGTGCACAGCTTGGGCCGCGGCACCCGCAGCCGGATCCCGGCCGCCTCGCAGCGCTCCGCGGCGAGCGCACGCAGCCGGGAGTTGGCGGCCACACCGCCGCCGATCATGAGGTGGTCGACGCCCTCGTCCTTGCAGGCCCGTACGGCCTTGCGGGTCAGCACGTCCACGACCGCCTCCTGGAAGGACGCCGCCACGTCACGCACCGGCACCTCCTCCCCCGCCGCCCGCCGCGCCTCGATCCAGCGGGCCACGGCGGTCTTCAGACCGGAGAACGAGAAGTCGTACGCGGGATCGCGCGGCCCGGTGAGCCCGCGCGGGAACGTGATCGCCTGCGGGTCGCCCTCCTTGGCGTACCGGTCGATGACCGGGCCGCCCGGGAAGCCGAGGTTCAGCACGCGGGCGATCTTGTCGAACGCCTCGCCCGCGGCGTCGTCGATGGTCGCGCCCATCGGCCGCACGTCGGACGTGATGTCCGCGGACAGCAGCAGCGAGGAGTGCCCGCCCGAGACGAGGAGCGCCATGGTCGGCTCCGGCAGCGCACCGTGCTCCAGCTGGTCCACGCAGATGTGGGAGGCGAGGTGGTTCACGCCGTACAGCGGCTTGCCGAGCGCGTACGCGTACGCCTTCGCCGCGGAGACGCCGACGAGCAGCGCGCCGGCGAGGCCGGGGCCCGCGGTCACCGCGATGCCGTCGAGGTCACGGGCGCTGACGCCCGCCTCCTTCAGCGCGCGGTCGATGGTCGGCACCATCGCCTCCAGGTGAGCCCGGGAGGCGACCTCGGGCACGACCCCGCCGAACCGGGCGTGCTCGTCGACGCTGGAGGCGATCGCGTCCGCGAGCAGGGTGGTGCCGCGGACGATGCCGACGCCGGTCTCGTCGCAGGAGGTCTCGATACCGAGGACGAGTGGTTCGTCAGCCATTGCTCTCTGTTCCTTGTCCGCCGTTTACTGAGGGGGAGCCCGCTCCCGAGCCGCTGTCCGCAGCCGTGTTGAGGCGCATGACCAGGGCGTCGACGTTGCCCGGCTGGTAGTAGCCGCGCCGGACACCGATGGCTTCGAAGCCGAAGCGCTCGTAGAGCTTCTGCGCGCGGACGTTGTCCACCCGGCATTCGAGCATCACCTGGGCGCACTCGAACGCGGTCGCCGCACGCAGCAGCTCGGTGAGCAGCCGGGCGCCGAGCCCGGTGCCCCACTGGTCGCGGGCGACGGCGATGGTCTGCACGTCGCCCAGGTCGCCCGCGGCAGCGAGTCCGGCGTACCCGACGAGCCGCTCCCCGTCGAGGGCCACGACGTACCGACGCGTCGCCTCGGGCCCGCGCGCGTGGGCCAGCTCGGACCAGAACATGCCCCGGGACCAGGCGTCCTCGGGGAACAGGTCCTTCTCCAGTTCCAGTACGGGATCGATGTCCCACCAGCGCATCTCGCGCACGTCGGCCCCGCCGGGCGGCGGCGAGGTCGGAGGGCGGCTTCCAGGAGACGGGTGGCCGGTCACTTGGGGGTGACCACCTTGTAGTTCTTGGGCACCTGGGCGTCCGGCCGGCGCAGGTAGAGGGGCCGGGGCGCCTCCAGTTCGACGCCCGCGGCGAGCCGTTCCGCGGCCAGCGAGGCCATCGCCGCCGCCGAGACGTGCTCGGGCGCGTGCGCGTCCGGGAAGGTGTCGGGGTAGAGGAGCGCGCCCGCTCCGACGGCGGGCAGTCCGCCGACGTCCAGGTCGCCGGGGCGGTCCACGGCGGGGTCGGTGACGCGCGTGCGCCGGTCGGCGTAGCGCGCCCAGTAGACCTCCTTGCGGCGGGCGTCCGTCGCCGCGACGAAGGGGCCGTCGAGGTCGGCCGCGTACGCGAGCGCGTCGAGGGTGCACACACCGTGCACCGGCACGCCGAGTGCGAGTCCGAAGGTGTCGGCGGTCATCAGGCCGACGCGCAGGCCGGTGTACGGGCCGGGGCCCACGCCGACGACGATGCCGGTGACGGCGTCGAGCCGGTGGCCCGACTCGGCGAGCACGCGGTCCACGGCCGGGAGGAGCAGCTCCCCGTGGCGGCGCGCGTCGACCTGGCTCGACGAGGCGATGACGGACGTGCCGTCGTGCAGCGCGACGGTCACGGCGGGGGTGGCGGTATCCAGAGCGAGCAAGAGCACGCAAACAGCCTACGGCGCCCGAGCCGGACGTACGGCCGCCCCGGTCTCCCGCTTCCCTGCTGCTACCGTCACAGCAAGGACGTGCGAAGTACGAGAGGTGGGCACACAAGGTGGCTAGGAGCAGCTCGGGATTCGTGGCCGGGCTCACCGTGGCGGCGGTCGCCGCAGTCGGCTTCCTCGCCTACCAGGCGTCCGCGAACGTGCCGGACACCCTGGGCAAGCCGCAGGCCGGCGCCTCCCCCAAGGCCGCCACCTCGAAGGCCCCCCGCGACAAGAAGAACCCGGCGGCCCTGCCCACGCAGTCCGGCCGGGGCGAGCGGGTCGTGTACTCGACCGACGACGACCGGGTGTGGCTGGTCGGCGCGGACAACAAGGTCCGGCGCACCTTCAAGGTGACGCCCGGGACGCTGGACCCGGCCGCGGGCACCTACGCCGTCACGTCACGGGCGCGGGCGGTCTCCGGATCGGACGGCGCGCAGATCGAGCACGTCGTGCGGTTCCACCTGGTCGACGGCATCGCCATCGGCTTCAGCGCGGCGGTGAACGGTTCGACGGAAGCCCCGGACCCCACCAAGAAGCTCGGCGGCATCCGCGAGACCCGAGCGGACGGTGACGCGATGTGGTCGTTCGCGACGATCGGCGTGAAGGTCGTCGTCATCCGCTGACCCGGGAGGCGGACCGCCGGACCGGGTCGCGCACACCTGCCGGCCACGGGCCCCTCGACCGTCCGCGGACACGGTGCCCGCGCCCGGACCCTCCACCGGCCCGGTCCCTCACTGCCCGCGGTCCACCGGCCCGCCCACGGGCCGTCACGGTCGCGCCTCGACGCCCGCGCGGGGCGACCTGCGGGCCCCGGCGAAGGGGGGTCTCGCGGAACAACCCTTTCGTGGTACGTCAAGCGGCCTTGCGGGGCTGTCCGGTCACCGGCACCTCGGGGAGCGGCTCGGGCTCCCTCGGCGGGCGGGACACCGCCTCGGCCGCGGCGCACGACGCCAGCAGGTCCCCCATCGACACCCCGGCCACCACGCGCGGCTGAGCCGGCACGTCACGTTCTGAAGCCGACATGGACGCCTCCCGGGGCTTCGGCGGCACGCGTGGTTAGGTAGCCCTAACTACGGTCTTGCTCCATGTCACCATGCCCGGGACACCGAACGCAATATCTTGCCGACGTCTTGTCGGAACGTCCACCGGGACCGATGCCGTCGAGGGGCGGTCCGGGCACAGCCGCAGGTGCTCGGCGTCAGGACGCGAGCAGGCTCAGGTCCACCGGCGCCCAGCGGTCGCCCAGTCCCGTCACCGTGACGTGCCGGACCTCGTCGGTGGTGTCGCCGACGGCGCGGTGGATGACGACGTGCAGACGGTCGTCCGTCAGCTCCTCGACCTTGCCCTCGCCCCACTCCACGACGATCACCGAGTCGGGCAGCGAGACGTCGAGGTCGAGGTCCTCCATCTCGTCGAGCCCGCCGCCGAGGCGGTACGCGTCCACGTGCACGAGCGGGAGTCCGTCGCCCAGCGACGGGTGGACGCGGGCGATGACGAAGGTAGGGGAGGTGACCGCGCCCCGGACGCCGAGCCCCTCGCCGAGACCGCGGGTCAGCGTGGTCTTGCCCGCGCCGAGCTCGCCGTTGAGCATCACGAGATCACCCGGGCGCAGCAGCTTGGCGAGCCGGCGGCCCAGCTCCTGCATCTGTTCGGGGGAGCTGACGGTGATCTGCACGCTGACTCCGTGCTGCGCGGGCTCAGCCGGGTTGTGCGGTGCTGCTGGTGCTTCCATAGCCACCCACGGTAGCCCCTGCCGGGACGGCACCCGCGCGCATCAGCAGGTCGGCGAGGCGGTCTATGACGACCTCGGGGTGCTCCAGCATCACCAGGTGCCCCGCGTCGGGCACTAGGACCAGCTCGGCGTCCGGCAGCAGATCGGCGATGGCCTCGCTGTGCTCGCTCGGCGTCACCAGGTCCTTGACCCCGGCGAGGACGAGGACGGGCAGGTCGACGAAGCGGGCGAGCGCCTCGGTCTTGTCGTGGTCGGTGAACGCCGGATAGAACTCGGCGACCACGTCGATCGGGGTGCCCTCGATCATCCGCTCCGCGAAGCGCTCCACGGCGGGATCGACGTCCCGGCCCCCGAACGAGTACCGCTTGATGACCCCGGCGAACAGGTCGGCCGTCGCCCGCCGTCCCCGCTCCACCAGCGCGGCCTGCTGCCCGAGCGCGCGCAGCACACCCGGCAGCACCCGCCGTACGGCGTTGACGCCGGCGAGCGGCAGCCCGAAGTTGACCTCTCCGAGCCGTCCCGACGACGTGCCCACCAGGGCGACCGCGACGACCCGGTCGCGGACCAGCTCGGGGTACTGGTCGGCGAGGGCCATGACGGTCATGCCGCCCATGGAGTGCCCGACGAGCACGATCGGGCCCTCGGGGACGGCCGCGTCGATGACGGCCTTCAGGTCGCGGCCGAGCTGGTCGATGGTGACCGGGGTGCGCTCCTCCGGCTGGGCGGTACCCCGCCCGGACCGTCCGTGGCTGCGCTGGTCCCAGTGCACGGTCCGTACGACGCCTCGCAGGGCGGCGCGCTGGAAGTGCCAGGAGTCCTGGTTGAGGCAGTAGCCGTGGCTGAAGACGACGGTGACGGGCGCCGGGGCCTTGCGGCCGAAGAGCCGGCGGCGGCGCGGAGCGAGCGGCGCCTCCGGCTCGGGGTCGTCGACCTCGTAGTAGAGCTCGGTGCCGTCGCCGGCGTACGCCTTGCCCGGGGTGCCGCGCAGCGCGCCGTACGGACCCGCCGAGTCGAGCGCGAGGCGGGCCTTCCTGCGCATGCTGCGGCCGACCGTGAGCCGCTCTATGGCGACTCCGGCGGCGGCGCCCGCGGCCACGACACCTATCGCGGCACCGGCGACACCGGCCTTGCGCCAGTTCCCGGCGGAGGCGGCGGCCGAGGCCGCACTCGCGACGGCCCCCGCGCTGCTCTCGCTCACGTCCAGCTCCTCTTCGCTCTGGGCTCTCGGCCTTGCGCCACGTGCTGTTCGCTCCGGGCTCCCGGGCCCGCGCTCCCGGCCGTCCGCCCGCCACCGCGCCGCTCATGGCCGCCGGAGTCAGGCGCGTGTCCGGCTGCCCGTGTCACCCGTCCTGCTACCCGTCTCGTTCCTCGTTCACGTTCACGTAGACGCGGGGAACGCGGGTTCCGATCCGGGTGACGATTTCGTAGGCGATCGTGCCCGCCGCGCGGGCCCAGTCCTCGGCGGTCGGCTCGCCGCGGTCGCCGGGGCCGAACAGGACCGCCTCCGCGCCGGGCGCGGGCTCGTCCCCGCCGAGGTCGACGACGAACTGGTCCATGGCGACCCGGCCCGCCACCGTGCGCCACTTGCCGCCGACCAGAACCGGTCCGGTGCCGGAGGCGTGCCGCGGGATGCCGTCCGCGTAGCCCACGGGCACCAGGCCGAGGGTGGTGTCTCCGGGTGTCGTGTAGTGATGTCCGTAGCTCACGCCGTGTCCCGACGGGACGTGCTTGACCAACGTGAGCGACGCGCTCAGCGTCATCACCGGGCGCAGCCCGAAGTCGGCCGGTGTGCCGAGCTCCGGGCTCGGCGAGACGCCGTACACCGCGATCCCGGTGCGGACCAGGTCGAAGTGGCTGTCGGGAATCGTCAGCGTGGCGGGCGAGTTCGCGATGTGCCGCACCTCGGGGCGGGCGCCCCGCTCCTCGGCGTACGCCACCATCTCGCGGAACAGGGTGAGTTGGGCCTGGATGGACGGGTGGCCCGGCTCGTCCGCGCAGGCGAAGTGCGACCAGAGGCCGGTGACCTCGACGAGTCCCCGGGCCTGCGCGTCCAGGGCGTGGACGACCAGTTCCGGCCAGTCGGCGGGCTGGCAGCCGTTGCGCCCGAGGCCGGTGTCGGCCTTGAGCTGGACGCGGGCCGGTCTGCCGACGCGTCCGGCCGCCTCCACGACCTCCCGCAGGGCCCACATGCCGCTGACGGAGACGTCGAGGTCGGCCTCGACGGCACGCTCCCAGGGACCGCCCGGTGTCCAGAGCCAGCACATGATGCGCCCGGGCAGTCCGGCCTCGCGCAGGGCGAGGGCCTCCTCGGGCGTGGCGGTGCCCAGCCAGGTGGCGCCCGCCTCGCGCGCCGCGCGGGCACAGGGCACCGCCCCGTGGCCGTACGCGTCGGACTTGACCACGGCCATCAGGGCCGCGGACGGCGCGTGGGCACGCAGGGTCCGTACGTTGGCACGCAGGGCGGCCAGGTCGATCTCGGCACGGGCGCGCAGGGGTGCTGTCTCGTTCATCGCGCCCCCAGTGTCTCAGAGGGGTCGGACAGCCCTTCGGCGCCGGTACCGCCGGCGCCCGTCCGGCGGCTCCTCATCAGGTCCCCGGCCTGCGGCCCCACACGTACACACGGTCGCCCTTCTTCAGGACGTCCCACAGCCTGCGGGCGTCCGCGAGCCGGAGATTGACGCAGCCCCACGAGCCGTCGGGGTCGTGGACGCTGCCCCGGATGGCGTGGAAGGCCTGTCCCCCGCTGAAGAACTGGCTGTACGGCATGGGGGTGTCGTACAGCGTCGACCAGTGGTTCTTGTGCTTCCAGTAGACCGTGAACCAGCCGGTACGGGTCCGGTGGCCGGCCCGCCCGCTGCGCATCGGCACCGGGCCCCACAGCACCCTCGTCCCCTTCTGCACCCAGGAGAGCTGGCGGGTCAGGTCCACGCAGGCGACGCGGTACGAGCGCACCGGGCACTTGCCCGCCGCGTTCGGGGTCTTCATGCCCGCGAGCTGTTGGATCCGGGTCCAGGTGACGGGTCCCGCGAAGCCGACGTCCGGTTTGATCGCGTACCGCTTCTGGAACGCGCGGATGGCCCGGCAGTCGGCGGGCGACTGCTTTCCGTCCGCCTTCAGGCCGAGCCCGCGCTCCACCTGCCGCTGGTAGGGACCCGTCCGCCTGGTGCACGCCGCGGCGGCACCCGCGGCAGCGTGGTCGGACCGCGGGCCGGGGGCCACGGGTCCCGGCTGCGCCGCCGCCGGGCCCGCGGGCAGGGCGACCAGGGTGGCCAGCAGCGCCGCGGCGCCGCGGCGCGTCATTCGTCCGCTCATCATGCGATCAGCGAACGCAACGGGCCCGCGCGGGCGGATGCGCCGCGCGGACCGGGTCCCCCGATCCGGTCAACACCGCTCCACGAACGCCGGAAGGGCCCGCGCCGGCCCGCCGCAGACGCCGAAGGCAGGGAAGATTCCGCGCCGGCCTCGCGGCCGCGACATGCTCTCGGACCCGGACGCCGAAGCCGGACGGAGCCCGCACGGGCCCTGCGGGCACAACGCCCCGTGGACCCGGAGAGAGGGGAGACCGCGCACGGGACTCGGCCGCGACGCCCACACAGCGCGGACCCGAAGACCGGAGAAGCCGCGCGCCCGCCCGGCCGCAAC
Source organism: Streptomyces sp. 142MFCol3.1 (assembly GCF_000424945.1). Classification (NCBI taxonomy): domain Bacteria; kingdom Bacillati; phylum Actinomycetota; class Actinomycetes; order Kitasatosporales; family Streptomycetaceae; genus Streptomyces; species Streptomyces sp. 142MFCol3.1. The sequence continues at coordinate 13,335 of NZ_AUKV01000055.1, read as the reverse complement.
GCCCACTCGGCCGCGACCCTGAAGACGGGAAGGCCCCCGCACGGGACTCCGGGGCGCGGTGCCTCTCCAGCGGACACGGAAGGCGGGAGAGCCCCGCAAGGGCACCGGCCGCGACACCTCTCAGGCGCGGACGTCGCGCCACGCCTCCGGGAGGGCCTCGGCCACGTCGTGTGCGCCGGCGGGCGCGCCGTCCGCGGCGAAGCGTCCCGCGAGCCCGTGGAGGTAGGCGGCGACGCTGCCCGCGTCCAGCGGGGACAGCCCTGCCGCGAGCAGCGACCCGGCCAGGCCCGACAGCACGTCACCGCTTCCCGCGGTGGCGAGCCACGCCGTCCCGGTCGGGTTCACCCGCACCGGCCCGCCGTCCGCGTCGGCGACCAGCGTGGTCGCCCCCTTGAGCAGCACCGTCGCCCCGTACAGCCGGGCGAGCTCCCGCGCGGAGGACAGCCGGGAGGCCTCGACCGTCTCGCGCGGGACGCCGAGCAGCGCGGCGGCCTCCCCGGCGTGCGGGGTCATCAGGGTGGGCGCGGTGCGGGCGCGGACGGCGGCCCGGTCGGCGAGCCGCAGCCCGTCCGCGTCCACGAGCACCGGCACGTCCGCGGCGAGCACCTCGGCGACCGCCGACGCGTCGTCCCCCGCCCCGGGCCCCACGACCCAGGCCTGGACCCGTCCGGCCCGCGCGGGGCCCCCGTCCGACACGAGCGTCTCGGGGAAGCGGGCGATGACGGCGTCCCCGGCGGGCCCGACGTACCGCACGGCGCCCGCTCCGCCGCGCAGCGCGCCGAAGACGGCGAGGACGGCCGCTCCGGGGTAGCGCGCGGACCCGGCGGCGATTCCGACGACACCGCGCCGGTACTTGTCGCTCGCCGCCCCCGGCAGTGGCAGCCGCGCCGCGACGTCGGCGTGCTGGAGCGCCTCCAGTTCGGCCTCGGCGGGCAACGTGAGCCCGATGTCGACGAGGCGTACGGAACCGGCGTACTCGCGTGCCGGATCGATGAGCAGCCCCGGCTTGTGCGTCCCGAAGGTCACCGTGAGATCGGCGCGGACGGCCTCGCCGAGGACCTCTCCGGTGTCCGCCTCGACACCGCTGGGCAGGTCGACGGCGACGACGACCGCACGGGAGTCGCGCAGGAGTGCGGCCAGCGGTGCGGCGTCGGGGCGCAGCCCGCCCTTGCCGCCGATGCCCACGATGCCGTCGACGACGAGGTCGGCCCGGCCGATCAGCTCCTCGACGGCCCGCGGCGCGGCCCCGGTGCCGTCGGCCGGGACGCCCGATGTCGCGGCACCGCCCGCGCGGCGCAGCGCGGCCAGTCCCCCGGGGTGCGTCCGTTCGGGGGCGAGCAGCACCGCCGTGACGCCCGCTCCGCGGCGGGCGAGGCGCGCTCCCGCGTACAGGGCGTCGCCGCCGTTGTCGCCGCTGCCGATCAGCAGCACCACCCGGCTGCCGTACACCCGCCCCAGCAACTCCGCGCACGTCGCGGCCAGTCCGGCGGCGGCGCGTTGCATCAACGCTCCCTCGGGCAGCCGTGCCATCAGCTCCCGCTCGGCGGTTCTCACGGTCTCCACGCTGTACGCAGTACGCATACGCCGAGTCTCCCGCACCGGCGCCCGCCGCGCGGCCCGCGTACGGCGGCCGGGTCCGCCCCCGCGCCGGGCCGGGCTACCCCTCGGCCACCACCACCGCCGAGGCCACCCCGGCGTCGTGGCTCAGCGACACGTGCCACGAGCTCACGCCGAGTTCGGCCGCCCGGGCGGCCACGGTGCCCTTCACACGCAGACGCGGCCGGCCGCTGGACTCGACGTAGACCTCGGCGTCGGTCCAGTGCAGTCCGGCCGGGGCGCCCAGCGCCTTGGCGAGCGCCTCCTTGGCCGCGAAGCGGGCGGCCAGCGAGGCGATGCCTCTGCGTTCGCCGCTCGACAGGTACAACTCCTGTTCCACAAAGACCCGTTCGGCCAGTCCGGGCGTGCGTTCCAGCGCCGCCCGGAACCGGTCGATCTCGGCCACGTCGATACCGACCCCGATGATGCTCATGCCCCGCACCCTAAAGGGGCGGGCCGTGCCACGGGCCCGCTCACTCCACCGTCACCGACTTGGCGAGGTTCCGCGGCTGGTCCACCTCGTTCCCGCGGGCCGTCGCCAGCTCGCAGGCGAACACCTGGAGGGGAACGGTGGACACCAGCGGCTGGAGCAGGGTCGGGGTGGCCGGGATGCGGATCAGATGGTCCGCGTACGGGACCACCGCCTCGTCGCCCTCCTCCGCGATGACGATGGTGCGGGCGCCGCGGGCCCGGATCTCCTGGATGTTGGACACGATCTTGTCGTGCAGGACCGAGCGCCCGCGCGGGGACGGCACCACGACCACGACCGGCATGTCCTCCTCGATGAGCGCGATCGGCCCGTGCTTGAGCTCGCCCGCCGCGAAGCCCTCGGCGTGCATGTACGCCAGTTCCTTCAGCTTGAGGGCGCCTTCGAGGGCGACGGGGTAGCCCACGTGGCGGCCCAGGAAGAGGACGGTGTCCTTGTCGGCGAGGGAGCGCGCGAGTTTCCGTACCGGCTCCATGGTCTCCAGGACCCGCTCGACCTCGCGGGAGATCCGGGACAGCTCGCGGATGACGGCCTGGATCTCGTCGCCCCACTTGGTGCCCCGCACCTGACCCAGGTAGAGCGCCACCAGGTAGCAGGCGACGAGCTGCGTCAAGAACGCCTTGGTGGACGCGACGGCGACCTCGGGGCCGGCGTGCGTGTACAGAACGGCGTCCGACTCGCGGGGGATCGTCGAGCCGTTGGTGTTGCAGATCGCCAGCACCTTGGAGCCCTGCTCGCGGGCGTGCCGCAGCGCCATCAGGGTGTCCATGGTCTCGCCGGACTGCGAGATGGCGATGACGAGGGTGCGCGGGGCGAGGATCGGGTCGCGGTAGCGGAACTCGCTGGCCAGCTCGACCTCGCAGGGGATGCGCGTCCAGTGCTCGATGGCGTACTTCGCGATCATCCCGGCGTGGAAGGCGGTCCCGCACGCGACGATGACGACCTTGTCGACCTCGCGCAGCACCCCCGTGGGAATGCGCACCTCGTCCAGGGTCAGCGAACCGGCCGTGTCGATGCGCCCGAGCAGGGTGTCGGCGACCGCCTTGGGCTGTTCGGCGATCTCCTTGAGCATGAAGTAGTCGTAGCCGCCCTTCTCGGCGGCCGAGGCGTCCCAGTCCACGTGGTACGAGCGCACTTCGGCGGGCCGGCCGTCGAAACCGGTGACGGTGACGCCGTCGCGGCGCAGCTCCACGACCTGGTCCTGGCCCAGTTCGACGGCGGACCGGGTGTGGGCGATGAACGCGGCGACGTCCGAGGCGAGGAAGGCCTCGCCCTCGCCGACACCGACGACGAGCGGCGAGTTCCGGCGCGCCCCGACGACCACGTCCGGCTCGTCGGCGTGCACCGCGACGAGGGTGAACGCGCCCTCCAGGCGCCGGCACACCAGCCGCATGGCCTCCGCGAGGTCGGCGCAGGAGGAGAACTCCTCGGCGAGCAGGTGGGCGACGACCTCCGTGTCGGTCTCGGAGGCCAGTTCGTGTCCGCGCTCGGCGAGTTCGGCGCGGAGCGCGGCGAAGTTCTCGATGATGCCGTTGTGGACGACGGCGACGCGGCCCGCGTTGTCGAGGTGCGGGTGCGCGTTGGCGTCGGTGGGACCGCCGTGCGTGGCCCAGCGGGTGTGCCCGATGCCCGTCGTGCCGGTCGGCAGCGGTCGGTCGACCAGCTCCTTCTCCAGGTTGACGAGCTTGCCCGCCTTCTTCGCGGCGGCGAGCCCGCCGTCCGATGTCACGGCGACGCCCGCCGAGTCGTATCCCCGGTACTCCAGCCGCTTCAGTCCGGCCATCACCACGTCAAGCGCCGACTGCGACCCCACGTATCCCACGATTCCGCACATGGCGGCAGCGTACGGGCCCACGCCCGCGCGTTCCCGGCATCTCGTGCCCGATATCGGAAATTGCGGCCGCCTTTCGCACGACCGCAGGGCGCCGTTCCGGGTGGCCGGGTCACCCCGCGTGACGGAGCCCACCCTCCATCGCGTCCATACTCCCGTAACAATGGACTGTGATCTCTCCGGTCTCCTCGTTGCCGCGGAGCGCCCACCGGTCCAAGCCGGAGGCGACTCCCTACGTCGACCTCACCCGTGCCGAGTGGAGCGCGCTGCGCGACAAGACGCCGCTCCCGCTGACCGCCGAGGAGGTCGAGAAGCTACGCGGCCTGGGCGATGTCATCGACCTCGACGAAGTGCGGGACATCTATCTGCCGCTGTCCAGACTGCTCAACCTGTACGTCGGCGCCACCAACGGGCTCAGAGGCGCCCTGAACACGTTCCTCGGCGAGACGGGCTCCCAGGCGGGCACCCCGTTCGTCATAGGCGTCGCCGGTTCGGTCGCCGTCGGCAAGTCCACCGTCGCCCGTCTGCTCCAGGCCCTGCTCTCCCGCTGGCCCGAGCACCCGCGCGTCGAACTGGTCACCACGGACGGCTTCCTGCTCCCCACCAAGGAGCTGGAGGCCCGCGGGCTGATGTCGCGGAAAGGTTTCCCCGAGTCCTACGACCGGCGGGCCCTGACCCGGTTCGTCGCGGACATCAAGGCGGGCAAGGACGAGGTCACGGCGCCCGTCTACTCGCACCTGATCTACGACATCGTGCCCGGCCGGAAACTCACGGTCCGGCGCCCCGACATCCTCATCGTCGAGGGCCTGAACGTGCTCCAACCCGCGCTGCCCGGCAAGGACGGCCGCACCCGCGTCGGCCTCGCCGACTACTTCGACTTCAGCGTGTACGTCGACGCCCGCACCGAGGACATCGAGCACTGGTACCTGAGCCGCTTCAAGAAGCTGCGCGCCACCGCCTTCCAGAACCCGTCGTCGTACTTCCGCAAGTACACGCAGGTCTCCGAGGAGGAGGCGCTGGACTACGCCCGCACGACCTGGCGGACCATCAACAAGCCCAACCTGGTGGAGAACGTGGCCCCCACCCGCGGCCGGGCGGCCCTCGTCGTGCGCAAGGGCGCGGACCACAAGGTGCAGCGGCTCAGCCTGCGCAAGCTGTGACCACTACGCTGCGGCCATGCTGCATCTGCGTCTGATCACTCCCGCCGACCGGACCGACGAGGTGGTGCGCCTCATCGAGGGCACGGTCGGCACCGCCCATGTCGTGGTGCTGCCGGGCGCCGCCCGCAACCCGGCCGGCGACGTGGTGATGTGCGACGTCGCGCGCGAGGCGGGGGACGCGCTCATCGGCGGCCTGCGGGGACTGGGGCTCGACAGCACCGGCTCGATCGCGGTCGAGGACATCGACCTGTCCCTGTCGAGGCGCGCCGACAAGGCGGAGGAGGAGGCACCCGGCGAGGGCGCGGACGCGGTGCTGTGGGAGCACCTCCAGGACGCCACGCACGAGGAGTCGACGCTGTCGGTGACGTACGTCGCCTTCATCACGATCGCCACGATGATCGCGGCCTGCGGTGTGGTCCTCGACAACGCGGTCCTGATCGTGGGCGCGATGGCGGTGGGCCCGGAGTTCGGGCCGCTGGCCGGCTTCTGCACCGCGCTGGTGCAGCGCCACGCGCGGCTCGCCCTGCGGTCGCTGACGGCGCTGCTCGCCGGCTTCGCGATAGCCATGGCGGCGACGGTGCTGTTCAGCCTGTTCATGGACGCGGTGGGCCTGTTCAGCGAGGCACAGCTGGAGGCGGACCGGCCCAACACGGGCTTCGTCTACGCACCCGACTGGTTCTCGTTCGTCGTCGCGGTGCTCGCGGGCGCCGCCGGGATGCTGTCGCTGACGTCAGCGAAGTCCGGGGCCCTGGTCGGCGTCGCGATCTCCGTGACCACGGTGCCGGCCGCCGCGAACGCCGCCGTGGCCCTGAGCTACGGGGACATGGGCCAGACCTGGGGATCGGCCAAGCAGCTCCTGCTGAACCTGCTGGGAATCGTCCTGGCCGGTGCCCTCACCCTGCTCGCCCAGAAGTGGTTCTGGGCGAGGCAGCGCGAGGCCCGCGAGTCCCGGGTGGCGGCTTCCTAGCCGAGCGCCGACTTCACCGCGTCGGCGAGCCGGCCGGCCACCGACCGGGCGTGGTCGATGTCGGCGGCCTCGACCATGACCCGCACCAGCGGCTCGGTGCCGGAGGGGCGCAGCAGCACCCGTCCGGTGGAGCCGAGTTCGCGTTCGGCGTCGGCGACCGCGGCGGACAGCTCGGCCGAGGTCTTCACCCGTGACTTGTCGACGTCGGGGACGTTGATGAGCACCTGCGGCAGCCGCTCCATGACGGAGACGAGGTCCTGGAGCGTACGGCCCGTCTGGGCGACCCGGGCCGCGAGGAGCAGGCCGGTCAGCGTGCCGTCGCCGGTGGTGGCGTGGTCGAGGACGATGACGTGCCCGGACTGCTCGCCGCCGAGGGCGTATCCGTGCCGCTTCATCTCCTCCAGGACGTAGCGGTCGCCGACCGCGGTCTGCAGGAGGGTGAGGCCCTCGCGCTCCATGGCGAGCTTGAAGCCCAGGTTGGACATGACCGTGGCGACGACGGTGTCCGAGCGCAGCGCGGACCGCTCGCGCATCGCCAGCGCGAGGACGGCGAGGATCTGGTCGCCGTCGATCTCGGCGCCGGTGTGGTCCACGGCGAGGCAGCGGTCGGCGTCGCCGTCGTGCGCGATGCCGAGGTCGGCGCCGTGCTCGACGACGGCGGCCTGGAGCTTGCCCAGGTGGGTGGAGCCGCAGCCGTCGTTGATGTTCAGGCCGTCCGGCTCCGCGCCGATGGTGACGATCTCGGCGCCCGCTCGGGCGAAGGCCTCGGGCGACACCCGGGCGGCGGCGCCGTGGGCCTCGTCGAGGACGACCTTCAGGCCGTCGAGACGGTTCGGGAGGACACCGATCAGGTGGGCGACGTACTGGTCGAAGCCCTGGTCGTAGGAGTTCACCCGGCCGACGCCGGCACCGGTGGGCCGGTCCCAGGGGGCGCCGGTGCGGTGCTCCTCGTAGACGGCCTCGATCTTGTCCTCCAGCTCGTCGGCGAGCTTGTGGCCGCCGCGGGCGAAGAACTTGATCCCGTTGTCGGGCATGGCGTTGTGGCTGGCGGAGAGCATGACGCCGAGGTCGGCGCCGAGCACTCCGGTGAGGTACGCCACCGCGGGGGTGGGCAGCACTCCTACGCGCAGGACGTCCACGCCGGCGCTGGCCAGGCCCGCGACCACGGCGGCCTCCAGGAACTCCCCGGACGCGCGCGGGTCCCGCCCGACCACCGCCACCGGCCGGTGGCCCTCAAAGGTGCCCGCCTCGGCCAGTACGTGCGCCGCCGCCACGGAGAGCCCGAGCGCGAGCTCGGCCGTCAGATCCGCGTTGGCGACACCGCGCACGCCGTCCGTGCCGAAGAGTCGTCCCACTTGTCCTCCTGAGGAAGCGTCAGAATTCGGAAGTCGTCCGATCACATGAGCCTTTGAGCACCTTGTGCCGTTATACGCCCAAGGCCAGTGATATACGAACGCCCCGGCGGCACTGTGGCGTGCCGCCGGGGCGTTCGGACGTACTACGCGTACTACGAGTACGAGCAGGCAGCGAAGATTAACGCTTGCTGTACTGCGGGGCCTTGCGGGCCTTCTTGAGACCGGCCTTCTTGCGCTCGACCGCACGGTCGTCGCGCTTGAGGAAGCCGGCCTTCTTCAGGGCGCCGCGGTTGTTGTCGACGTCGGCCTCGTTCAGCGCACGGGCGACACCGAGGCGCAGGGCGCCGGCCTGGCCGGAGACGCCGCCGCCGGAGATGCGGGCGATGACGTCGTAACGGCCCTCGAGCTCGAGCACCTTGAAGGGCTCGTTGACTTCCTGCTGGTGCACCTTGTTGGGGAAGTAGTCCTCAAGGGTGCGGCCGTTGATCTTCCACTTGCCGGTGCCCGGGACGATCCGGACGCGGGCGATGGCGTTCTTGCGACGGCCCAGGCCGGCGGCCGGCTGCGGGTCGCCGAAGCGGGAAGCCAGGGATTCCGAGGTGTACTCGCCCTCGACGGGAACCTCGGACTCGGTGGTGTACTGGTCGATGTCGACGAGCTCAGTCTCTTCGACCGGCTGCTCAACGGTGGTCTCGGCCACGATTCTCCTCAGATTTCTTTTCGTCTTAGGGGGTGGCCGGAACTACTGCGCGACCTGGGTGATCTCGAACGGCACCGGCTGCTGGGCAGCGTGCGGGTGCTGGTCGCCCGAGTAGACCTTCAGCTTCGAGAGCATCTGACGGCCCAGGGTGTTCTTGGGGAGCATGCCCTTGACGGCCTTCTCGATGGCCTTCTCGGGGTTCTTGGCCAGCAGCTCGTCGTAGCGGACGGAGCGCAGACCACCCGGGTAGCCGGAGTGGCGGTAGGCCATCTTCTGGGTCCGCTTGTTGCCGGACAGGTGCACCTTGTCGGCGTTGATGATGACGACGAAGTCACCGGCGTCGACGTGCGGGGCAAAGATCGGCTTGTGCTTGCCCCGCAGGAGGGTGGCGGCAGTGGTCGCCAGACGGCCGAGGACGACGTCCTGGGCGTCGATGACGTGCCACTGGCGAGTGATGTCGCCGGGCTTGGGGCTGTACGTACGCACGGTTCGTAGCCTTCGCTTCTTCAGTGAGTGGGTCCTGACAAGGCCACCACGGACGATCACGACAGCCCTGACCGCACTGCGGTGACGCATACCGCGTGCTGGTCGCTGGTCATCGGCCCCGGTGGACCGGTGTAAGGGCCCCTCACGTGAGAATGAGAAAGCCAATACACATAACGAACCGCAAGCCTACCCGCGAGGGCCCGGACGGGTCAAAACGCGCATGGGCAGGTTCGTCCCCGGCCGCGGCGCCGGTGGAGATCCGCCCGGCGCGGGACGCCGGGCCGTCGCCACGGCGGCAGCCAGTACACAAAGGGTAAGGCAGTCCCGGAAGGCCCGCCGCGTCACGGGCTCCAGCCAGGGCCAGGTGAGACCGGGCACCTGCGGCACCAGGGCCAGCCAGAACCAGGGACCGCGGGCCGCCGAGCCGGGCAGCGGCAGACCCGCGAGCAGCAGCGGCAGCACGACCAGCAGGTAGTGGTCGTACGACGGGCGGGACACCAGGAACGCGGAGAGCATCAGCAGGGCCGCGGTCTCGGCGAGCCGCAGCGGCCCGGGATCGTCGCGCCGCCAGCGCCGATAGGCGCACCAGCACCCCGCGAGCGCTCCCGCCGCGGCCAGCGCGAGGGCCACCGGCCGGGGCACCCCGGCCCGCGGCAGCACCGCCGCCGGCGATGCCTCGTACAGACGTACGAACGCGTCGTGTCCCCGCAGCAGGAAGGGCAGCGTCCGCGTGACGAAACCCGCGGGGTCGGGCATCAGCAGGGCCGCCGCGCCGGAGACCGCGCCCGGCAGCGCCACGAGGGCGGCCAGCCCCCGCCACTGCCGGGCGAAGAGGAAGAGGAGCGCGACCGGCGCGAGGAGCGGCTTCAGGGCGATCGCGATCCCGATCACCACCCCGGCCGCCACCCAGCGCCCCCGCACCCCGCACAGCAGCCCCAGCGGCAGGGCGGCCGCCGCCGTCACGGTCCAGTTGCCGAGCGCCACCAGGTGACCGAAGGGTGCGAAGCCCAGCGCGAGCGCGGTGAGGCCGAGCGCGGCGAAGCGGCTGCGCGGCGACGTCCCGTGGATGCGCAGCGCGCAGACCCAGCCCACCACCAGCAGACAGGTCACCGCCAGCGGGACCAGCACACGCAGCGCGGCCTGCGGCAGCAGTGCCTGCGGCGCCGCGGCGACGACGGCGCCGGGCAGATAGAGGAAGTGCGGGTCGGCGTAGGGCGAGCCGCCGTGCAGCCAGCTTTCGGCCGCCCGCACGACGATCGCGTTGTCCATCCCGCCGTCCGAGCTCGCCCGCGCGACATTTACGACGGGGACGCACAGCGCGAACGCCAGCACTGTCCACATATGCCAGGTCGCGGGCCGCACCAACCACCCAAAGATGTCACTTTTGACCATATTCATGCAGGTCACGCTAGGGGCTCAAGTGCGCTGTGACGCGGAACGGCACCCCCCGGCGCACGTCTAAGATGCGGCGCATGAGTTATGGGCAGGGTGGGCAGGGACAGGCCCCGTGGGACCCCTGGAAGCCGGGTTCTCAGCAGCCTCAGTGGAGCGGTCAGAACGCGGGCGGGACTCCTGACTGGGCGGCACTCGCCGAGGCGTCGGAAACGCGGAACAAGCGCCGCAGGCTGCTGTTCATCGCCGGCGGAGCGCTCGCGACCGTCGCGGTCGGCGCGGCCGTCGCCATGGCCGTCGTCTCCGCGAACGGCGACAACCAGGCCTCCAACCAGCCTTCCCACCTGCCGGCCACCGCGGACATCCCCAACTCCACCACCGCGCCCGCCCCGTCCTTCGAGCCGACCTCGGCCCCCCCGCCGCTGGATCCGAAGGACTTCATATCCAGCGCGAAGAAGGACACGGCCCCGCTCAGCCCGGACATCCTCTTCCCGGGTACGCAGCTCACGATGGGCGACCGCGTCTACCGCAAGGGTCCGACGGCCGACACCAAGAAGTGCGCCTCGGCCGCGAAGGCCACCCTCCCGGCGGTCCTCACCAAGAACGACTGCACCCGCATGCTGCGCGTCACCTACGTCAAGGCCGGCGTCGCCGTGACGGTCGGCGTGGCCGTGTTCGACACCGAGGCGGAGGCGACCAAGGCCCGGCACGAGGCGGACAAGAAGAGCATCGTCGCCTCGCTGTCCGGAAACGGCGTCAAGTCCTTCTGCGACTCCGCCGTCTGCCGCTCGACCACCAACGTCTACGGCCGCTACGTCTACTTCACGCTCGCCGGGTTCACCGACGGCAAGAACGTGACGGCCAAGGACACCAAGGTCTTCACGACCGGTGACGACCTCGGCGAGTTCGCCTTCCGGCAGATCCGCCGTCGCGGCGAGGCCCAGGCCTCCGCCGCGGCCAACGAGTGACGCACCCCGGCCCGCCGCGCGAGCGACACACCGGGAGCTGACCGAGAGCCCGCGCGATGCCCCGGGCGACAGCCGAGAGCCCGCCCGGCGTCCGCGCGGCGCCCCGGAACGCCCCGCGGCCGTCTCCGGCGGCAGGCCGGGAGGCGGCACGGCGAGCGGCGCACCGGGCCGCGTCAGCGACAGCGCTCCAGCGGCTGCACCGTGACATGGCGCAGCCGCTCGGTGCGCACCACGTGTACCACCCGTCCAGCACCGCGGCCGTGCTCGCCCGCAGGGGGGTGCAGGCGGCGCACAGCCCGGTCGGCACCAGCCCGGCCGTCGGCGGCCCGACAGGCAGTAGGCGGGCACATCTCGCTCGACGGCCGCGTGCGAGCCGGTCTGCCGGGCCGTCCGCCGGCCCGGCACGTCGTCGGGCCGGGCACCCCCGGGCGGCTCGTCAGCAGGCTTCGCACTCCGGGGCCCCGGGCAGCGTGCGCTTGTTCCGGGCCTCCTTGTTCCGCGCGGCCAGCAACGCGTCGGCGGGATAGCCCACTTCTTCGAGTGTCAGCCCGTGCGGCCGTACGACATGCACGGCCGAGTCCCGTACGCCCGCGGCGAGCACCTTGCCGGGCCAGTCGGCACCGCGGTGTCCGTCCCCCACGAACAGCAGCGCCCCGATCAGCGACCGCACCATGTTGTGGCAGAAGGCGTCGGCGCGGACGGTGGCCGTGATGATCCCGTCGTGACCGCGGACCAGGCTCAGTTCCTGGAGCGTGCGGATCGTCGTCGCGCCCTCGCGCTTCTTGCAGTAGGCGGCGAAGTCGTGCTCTCCGAGGAGCCGCCCGGCCGCCTCGTTCATGGCGTCGACGTCCAACGGCCAGTCGTGCCACAGGACATGGTTGCGCAGCAGCGGGTCCACACCACCGGCGTTGTCGGTGACCCGGTAGGCGTAACGCCGCCAGATCGCGGAGAAGCGGGCGTTGAACCCGGCGGGCGCCTCGGCCAGCCGCCAGATGCGTACGTCCTTGGGCAGCCGTCCGGCCAGCCGCTTCAGCAGCTTCTCCCGGTGCTCGGCCCACAGAGCCTCGGGCAGATCGACGTGGGCCACCTGCCCGCGGGCGTGCACCCCCGCGTCCGTGCGTCCGGCCACGGTCAGCTCGTACGTGGTGTCCTTGGACCGGGTCACCGTCCGCAGGGCGTCCTCGATCTCCGCCTGCACGGTCCTGCGGCCCCCGGCCTGCTTGGCCCAGCCGGAGAACTCGGTGCCGTCGTACGACAGATCCATCCGCACCCGCACGAACCCGGGCGCCGCCTCATCACTCACAAACAGATCCTCTCAAGGCTCGGTCCCCTGCCGGGAACGCGAAAGCGGGCCCGCCCCGCAGGGGCGGACCCGCTCGACGCAAGGCGATGCCTCAGGCGTCCTTGGACTCCTCGGCGGCCTCCTCGGCCGGCTTGGCGTCCTCGACGACCTCGGCCGGAGCCTCGGCCTTGACCTCGGCGTCCTTGGCGGCACGCTTCGTGGCCGCCTCGGCCTCACCGGTGGCCTGCTGGGCCACGGTCAGGGCCTCCACCAGCTCGATGACAGCCATGGGCGCGTTGTCGCCACGGCGGTTACCGATCTTGGTGATACGGGTGTAACCACCCGGGCGGTTCTCGTAGCGCGGGCCGATCTCGGTGAAGAGCGTGTGCACGACGCTCTTGTCCGTGATCACCGACAGCACCTGGCGGCGGTTGTGAAGGTCACCCTTCTTCGCCTTGGTGACCAGACGCTCGGCGTACGGGCGCAGGCGACGGGCCTTCGCCTCGGTGGTGGTGATGCGGCCGTGCTCGAAGAGCGACTTCGCGAGGTTCGCGAGGAGCAGCTTCTCGTGCGCGGCACTGCCGCCCAGACGGGCACCCTTGGTGGGCTTCGGCATTGTTCTTCTCCTGTGTGTCTGCCCCGGCCGTATCAGGTACCGAGGTCAGTATCCGAGCAGGCGGTCGCCTGTCGGAGATCCAGGCTCCCGAAGGGGCCTGGAAAGGGGCGCGGGGAACTGCGCGATCAGCCACAGCGCACCCGCGCCCGGGTACGGACCGGTGGTCCCGAGCTCAGTACTGCTCGGTCTCCACGAAGCCCGCGTCCGCGTCGTCGTCGGCGCCGAAGGCGTCGGCGGCGGCCGTGGGGTCGAATCCGGGCGGGCTGTCCTTCAGGGCCAGGCCCATGCCGGCCAGCTTCGCCTTGACCTCGTCGATGGACTTCGCACCGAAGTTGCGGATGTCCAGGAGGTCGGCCTCGGAGCGGGCGACGAGCTCACCCACGGAGTGGATGCCCTCACGCTTGAGGCAGTTGTAGGAGCGGACCGTGAGCTCCAGCTCCTCGATCGGCAGCGCGAGGTCGGCGGCGAGGGCGGCGTCCGTGGGGGACGGGCCCA
>NZ_AUKV01000054.1:0-30775 GCF_000424945.1 Streptomyces sp. 142MFCol3.1 | reverse complement strand
TGAGCGGTGTCCGCAGTCCAGGAGGCCGCTGTGGCGGGGGTCCGGGGTGGAGGTCGGTCGGCCCTTGGGGGTCGATCCATGACAGGAAACCTACGGCCCACTTAGCTCGTACGCAAGGTAAGGGTGCGAAAGGGAAGTGTGACAAAGGTATCTAGATCATCAGGCATTACGGTGGGGCACCCTCGCGCGGCGACTGCTGGTGCCCCGCCGACGCTTCACCCCTCAAGAGCAGGGATCGGCAGCTGGAGTGCTGAGTGAAAGCCCTGGTAGAAGCGGATTCAGTCGATCTCCCCGAGTGTCCGGCGGGTGCGTACCCGCGACCGGCGCGGAGGTGCTTTCAGATGACCCACGACAACCTGCTCCTCCTCATCGACGAGGAGGGCCGGATCATCCGGTGGGAGAACTCGGCGGAGGAGCTCTTCGGCTGGTCAGCCGCTGAAGCGGTCGGCCAGTCCGCGAAAGCACTCATCCACACACTCAGCCCCGACGACGCGCAGCCCCGTGACGGACACCCGGACCCCGGTGCCCTGCTGGTCAAACCCGCACTCCAGGACCACTCCCTGGTGTGGCGCATACAAGCGGCCGGGGACGATGCGATATCGCAGGACATGGCAGTGCTGCAGGCGCTCTTCCCGCCTCCCCCTGTAGAGCTCCAGGTCTTCGACGAAAAGCTGCACGCCGTGCGCACGAGCACCCTTGCCGACGAACAACCCCAGCTACGGCATCCGCGGGACGCACCCTTCAGCGAGGTGTGCGGTTTCGCCGCCTCGAAGAAGAAGCCGCGGTGGCACGCGGCGTCCTCGAAACCGGTATGCCGGTGGGAAACCGGCTCGTCCACAGCGCACCGCCGTCGGCCGAGCTCGGCCGCCGCGTCCACTCGGTCTCCTACCTGCCCACCGAGGACCCGAGCGGCGCAGTCCACGCACTGGTGATGCTGAGCGCCGACGTCACCGCACGAGAACGAGAACGAAGCGCCCAGGCGCTCCTCAAATCGGTCCGCACCCAGATGGGGCACCGGCTCAGCCTCATGGATGTCTGCCAGGAACTGGCCCAGGCCGTGGTCCCTGCCTTCGCGGGCACCGCAGTTGTGGAGCTGGTGGAACGAGCGGTCCGCGGCGAGGACCCACCCAGAGCCCCGATCGGACCAGGCGTCATGCTGCGCCAAGCAGCCATTCAGGGGCGCCGGCCTCCATCGCAGCCCGGCGCCGTGCACCCCCTGCCGGACGGCACCCCGTTCTCACACATATTCGCCGACCTCCAGGCCCGCCTCGTACACATCGACACCGACTCCACGTGGCTGAACGGCGACCCGGCCAGGGCCGACATCATCGAGAAGTCCACGACGCACTCACTGATCGTGACACCGCTGACCATAGGCGACGAGATCCTCGGCATGGTGAGCTTCTGCCGCCACGGTGCCGACGCGCCCTTCGTACAGGACGACCTTGCCGCAGCGACTGCCATCTGCACGCACGCGGCACTCTGCATCGACCGGGCACGGCTGTACATGCGCGAGTGGATCATCATGTCCACCTTGGACGACGAAACCGCGTTCACCAACGAACTCATCGTCAGCGAACTCGTCGGCAACGCGACCCGCTACGGCGCACCCCCCTTGCAACTGCGCCTGATCCTGGATCGCATGCTGACCTGCGAAGTCAGCGACACATCGCCCAGCGCACCCCATGTCACCCACGCCCGCACCATCGACGAGTCGGGCCGAGGACTCTTCATCATCGCGAGCGTCGCCGAACAATGGGGCACCCGCTACACCTCTGACGGCAAGATCGTTTGGGCGGAACAGCCAGCTGAGGCAAAGGAAGCACTCTGAGCCCCAGCGTGTGCGACTGTCCCAGTGGCAGGCGCGGCGATGCAGCCGCGCCTCCGGTCAGGCCTGATCATCGCCCAGCACGTCACGCAGCATGACACGCGAGCTGATACCCAGCTTCGGGTAGATCTGATAGAGGTGCGCCCCCACCGTTCGGTGGGAGAGGAACAGGCGCTCCGCGATCTGCTTGTTGGTCAGGCCAGACGCTGCCAGTCGCGCGATCTCCGTCTCCTGAGGAGTGAGCTTGTGCACCACCGACGTGTTGTTGCGCCGCTTGCTGGTGCCCGAGGCACGCAGTTCACTCTCAGCTCGTTCTGCCCATGGCCTGGCGCCCAGGTGCGAGAACGTGGACAGCGCGGCACTGAGGGGCCCTCGGGACTCCATGGCGGCCCGGGCGCGTCGCAACCGCTCGCCATAGGCGAGCTGGACGCGAGCAAAGTCAAACGGCCACCGCTCAGCCCCCGGAACCTCCAGCGCCTTGACGAACATGGGCAGTGCCTCCTCGTCGTCGGGCGTGCTCAGGGCTGCCGAAGCCTCGGTCAACAGAGCATGCCGTGAGGAGATAGCGGCTACACCGGCCTCCCGCATAGCGCGGACGTGGTCGGCCCCCTGCTCCTGCCGATCGGTCCGCACGGCCGCCTCGACCAGATCCATCGTCAGCCACAGCGCATGAGGTGCGTGCGAGGCCAAGCTTCCTGCAGGGCTGACCGCGCAAGCGCGGTCGTAGGCATCCGCGTAGTCGCCGAGCCCCAGCGCCGCAACCGCCGCAGCGTGATGGGCATAGTGCGCAGCGCAGGTTGCCCCACGCGGTACGGCCCACTGGATGATGCGCTCCGCTGTCGCCCGTGCCGTCTCCGTCTCACCCCGTGCGGCGGCCAGGATGGCCTGGACGTAGAGGAAGTACCAGGCGAAGGCACGGTAGCCGTGGGTTTCGCAGAGCTGGAGTCCCTCCTTGGCCAGGCGAGCCGCCTCGTCCCACAGCCCCGTGAGGTATCCGTCCAGACACAGGTGGATGAGGCCAGAGAGGTATCGGCGTGCCGGGCCGCCGTCGCGCCCGATCCGCACGACCCGCCAGGCCGAGTCGCGCACGTCTCCGAGCCGGTCGCTGTACAGGGCTGCTGTACCGGTCCGCGTCACGTGAACCAGGTCAGTCGTGTTCACGAGCCCCGCCATCAGCTGGTCGAGTTCCGCCGAAGCCGATGCTGCCGTGCGAGCGGGATCGGAGAAGGTCTTGCCCAGGGCCGACAGGACGGCAGGAGCGCTCGGTGTCAGTTTCTCGACCGCCCTGTAGTAGGGCAGCCACAGGTCACGCCGGGCGCCGAAGAAGGAGACCAGCGCAAGGGCGTGCAGAGCATCGACCAGTGCATTGTTGTCGGCCTGGTATCCGTGGTCGCCGGTCTCGATGGCACACACCAGCAGCCTGTGTGCCGTCTCGACATCGCCGTCGTCGTTGAGAATGAGCAGGGCGGTGGCAGCTGCCGAGTGCAGGGAGCTGTCCGTGTCCCGGGCCGTGTGTCTGGCGTTGTCGAGGATTCGCTGGGCGCTGGGCAGCGCACCGGTGGACTCGGCGCCGACATAGGCGGCCTCGGCGAGCCTGCGGCTGCGGTCGGGTCCTGGGGGTGTGAGGTCCGCGGACCGGATGAGGGTGCGCATCGCGCCCACCGCGTCGCCGCGGTGCAAGGTGATCCGGGCCGCCTGCTCCAGCAGGGCGGCCACGCTCTCGTCCGGTTCCAAGGTGGCCTCTCCCAGGTGCCAGGCACGGCGCTCGGGTTGGTCGATCAGGACCTGGGCGAGCGAGGAATGAACCGCCCGCCGTTCGGTGCTGGTGGCGTTCTCGACCACGGACGAGCGGATGAGCGGATGGCGGAACCTCAGCCGCCTTGCACCTTCGTCGATGTACACCAGTTGGGACCGCTCGGCGGGTGCCAGATCGTCAAGGTCGTAGCCGTCTTCGGCCTGTCTCGCCGCCGCCTGCAGCACGCCGAGATCGCCCATGCCCTCCAGCGCCGCAAGCAGCAGCAGACGCTGCGATGGCGGCGGCAATTCGGTGATCCGGGAGCCGAAGACGTTCTCCAGACGCTGACTGAGCGGAAGCATCGTAGGCAGGTCGTCGAAGTCAGAGACCTGCATCGTGGGCAGAGCCGACGGCAGCTCCAGCAGCGCCAGCGGGTTGCCGTGCGCCAGAGTCAGCAGCCGCTGGCGCGCACTGGAGACGAGTTCTGGGAACTTCGTGCTGACGAGATGAGACGCAGCCTCTTCATCCAAGGGCTGCAGCCAGTATTCGGGCAGGGCACCGCCATCGTGCAGGCTGCGGGCTCCCGTCCGTGAAGCGGCGAGGAAGCTCGTGCGGATGCTCCTCACGCGGCGCGCGACAAAGCCCAGAACGGCCGCGCTTGCCCGATCGATCCAGTGAAGATCATCGACTATGAGCAGCAGCGGGTCGCCTGCAGCCACGCTCTGCAGCAGCATCAGCACGGCATTGGACACGACGAGGCGTTCTGGCGGAGACCCGCCCTGGAAGCCCAGTGCCACGCGCAGGGCATGGCGGAACGGTGCATCCAGCATGCCGATCGCATCGTGGAAGGGGAAAAGGATCTGGTTGAGCCCGGAGTAGCTGCAGTGTGCTTCGAACTCGACGCCAGCGGCGCGCAGAACCCTTGTGCCGTCAGCCTGGGCGACCTCAGCGATGACGTCCAGCACGGCCGTCTTCCCGACCCCCGGATCTCCCGACAGCAGGAGTGCGCCACCACCGGATCCGAGGCCGAGAAGATCACGAACCTTCCGCAGGTCGTGGTCCCGGCCGACCAAAGCGCTGGTCGTAGCCGGTGTGTACGACTCACTTCCGAGCACTTCACACTCCATTGATGTTCGCGGCCCGGAGAGGTTGAGCCGGATGTGCTGACGGCCTCGTGCCGCGGTGCGTCACGGGCGAAGGACATGGATCGGCCAGACAGCAGGTAGCCGTCATTGACCGGTGACCCGAGGACAAACGCTCGCGCGCTGAACGGGCGAGTGCGCTGGGCCGGGTGGCCACGGGCGTTTGTGCGGGATCCAGGCCTGGAGAAGGCTGAAGCCTGCAGGGTGCTGCAGGCCCCAGCCCAGTCGCGCATCTCGCCGTCGAGTGTGACGACAGCGGCTGCGGCCGGCGGCCATTGCCTGGGTGTTCGCGCGTGTGCGCCGGCGCGCGGAGCCGCACGGTCGATCAGCGGGTGGTGACCTGGTGGGCGGCACAGTGAACCACTGCACATCGACGGCTGATCGAATGCCGGGTAACGGATCGGGCTGGAACGAAGCCAGGGTGGTGGGTCGCGGTCAGACGCGGGTCGTTCCGTGCAGATTCTCCCAGGCCTCACGGGGGGCTCGAACCGGTCGAGCGGCGCTTGTGAATCCGCCCGTCTTTGCGGACATGTACAGCCGGGAGTGCGGCGCGCCTGTCAGCGCGAGCGAAGGCGGTACGTCGCGAGTGGTCCGCGCAGCGGAGTGTGCGTGAAGATCCGCAGGTGAAGCGGCCCCGGGACGGGACAGTGAGGTCAACTGCGAGACGTGGATCGCCGCCGACGGGGGGCGAGGAGCGGAGCGAATGGCGAGGGCCCTTTGCACTAGTGCATACTTATTTTCGTGGTAGGAGAATACACGTTTCGCGGACAAGGCGCAGCGGAGATCGCCGCGAGTATCGAACAGGCAATCGATCAAGGTGTGTTGCCTCCCGGCACCACCCTCCCGCCGATGCGGGAGCTTGCCACCGACCTCGGCGTGAATCCCAACACCGTCGCCGCGGCCTACCGGCGCCTTCGTGAGCGCGGCGTGATCGAGACCGCTGGCCGGCGCGGAAGCAAAGTGCGACCCCGGCCAGTCACCACCGCCCGAGACGCAATTCGCCTGGAGGTACCACCCGGAGTCCGCGATGTGTCCGCCGGCAATCCGGACACATCACTGCTGCCGCCCCTCGGGAAAGCTCTGGCCGAGGCGGCCGACCGGTATGCCCGACAGCCCATGCTCTACGGCCGAGCACCCATCGACGACGAGCTGAGCCGCCTGGCCCGCGCCGCCTTCGACGCGGACGGTGTCCCGGACGGACCTGTCGGACTCACGTCAGGAGCACTTGACGCGATCGAACGCGCCCTCGTCGCACATCTGCGGCCGGGCGACGTGGTGGCAGTGGAAGACCCAGGCTGGGGAAGCCTCTTCGACCTCATTCCCGGCCTCGGCCTGAGACCCAAGCCCGTCAGCGTCGATGACGAAGGCCCACTGCCGAACGAGGTGGAGGCAGCACTGCGGCAAGGGGCACGAGCCGTCATCGCCACCAGCCGAGGCCAGAACCCCACCGGCGCCACGATCTCGCCCCAACGCGGCCGCGAACTCCGCGCAGTCCTGCGCAACTACCCACACGTACTCGTCATCGACGACGACCATGTGTACGGCCTCACCGAACTCCCGCTGCAGCCGCTCGCCGGCAGTACTGAGCACTGGATGCTCGTCCGCTCAACAGCCAAAGCCTTCGGGCCCGACCTCCGCCTTGCCGTCCTCACCGGCGACGCCGTCACCGTCGGCCGCATCCGCGGCCGATACCGGCTTGGACCAGGCTGGGTCAGCCAACTGCTCCAGCACACTGTTGCTCACCTCTGGCGCACCCAGACGCTGGACATCACAGCCGTCTCCGCCTCCTACGCCGCGCGACGCAACGGCCTCGTGGAGGCGCTCGCCGCTCGCGGAGTCATCGCCCGCGGCCGCAGCGGCATGAACGTCTGGGTGCCGGTGACTGACGAGACCTGGTCCGTAACCCGCCTGATGCAGGCCGGATGGGCTGTCACACCCGGAGCCCGCTTCCGCCTGAACTCCGCACCGGGCATTCGCGTCACCGTCTCCCCACTGGCAGTACACGAACTGCCCGGCCTGGCCGACGCCGTCGCAGCAGCAGTCCGCCCAGACCGCACAGCACGCTTCGAATGAAACGCCACGCGCCGAGAACGTTAGGCGACCAGGCCGAGCGGCGATCAACGCCGGGCCTGCACAACAGCCCACGCGAGTCAGCCGATTGACAACACCCGTCATCGCATCGCCCCGCACACTCGACCCAAGCGCAGAGGGCGCGCACCTGCCGCAGGAACCGTGACCCCACCAACATCGGGCCGGCCAGGCAAGCGCCGCCCCCTCAGCCCCGCCGGCTCAGCAACCGCCGGCGAAAGCCTCCTTCAACGCAGAGACCACGTGGGAGATCGCCCCGTGAGGCGCTCGCGCCGATGGCAGGACAAGGTCATCCATGGCACGGCCGCAGCGCACCGTGGAGACAACTACCCCCGCAGAGCCCAGCTTGTCCGCGTAAGCCTGCCCCGCGTCCTGCAGGACATCGGAGTCAGCAGTGACGACGAGCGCCGGCGGCAGATCTGACAGCCGCCGCGCGTTCGCCTGCAGCACTTCGAAGATCTCCGCGTGCTGCTCCGCATCCGTCGTCGACTGCTCCCGGAACTGCCTGGTGACAGCGCGTTTCCCAGAGATCACCGAAGAGGCAGCCCCACTTCCGCGCGACAAGGGGTACAGCAGAACCTGCAGAGCAAACGAGGCTGCGCCCCGCTCCTTGGCCAACAGCGTCAACGCCGCGCTCATGTTGCCGCCCACCGAGTGGCCGACGACGGCCAGCCGGGTGTGATCCATGCCGTGCCCGGACCCATGCTCGGTCACCCATCTGGCCACTGCGCAGCATTCCTCCAGCGCGATGCCATAGCTTGCCTTGGGCGCCAGCGTGTATTCGGGGTACAGAACGGCAGCCTGCGCCCCCACCGCCAGCTCACGTATCAGCCGGTCATGTCCACCCTTGTCGTAGATCCCCCACCTGCCGCCATGCAGGTAAAGGACTGCGGGAAGAGGCTTGGACGCCTTCTTGGGGCGCACCATGCGTACCGCGACACTTCCCTTAGGGCCGCCGAAGATCGCAGCCCAACGCTCCTCCACGTCGGACTGCGTCCGGTCGACAAGCACAGGCCCGCTGCTGCCCATGCCAGACATCCAGTCGTCAGATGAGGGCAGGAAGGTGATTTCCTCGGCCGTCTCGCCGGCTGGTTCTTTCGATTTAAAGACATGATCAGGCATCACGTACTCCTTGACGACGCACCTCGCAGGGCACTGTCACTTCACCGCTGATGCCCCTCACTGATCGTCAAGGTCCTGCACCAGTACAGACGTGTTTGCGATAAAACCCTCGTGGAACCGGCCGCGCATCGGTCATGTGACTGTGGCTTTGGACTCCACAGCCACGGCGGCCCGGCTATCTGCTGCGCACGGCCGTGATCACCGCCCCGGCGGCACGCCGTTGTGCCGGTTCCGAGATCCGCGCAATGCCATGCGCGATGCAGCCTGAGCGCGGGGCGATGACGATTGACCATGACGGCCAGTCGCGGGACTGCCCGCTGCATGCACTGAACCGGTGACGCGAGGCCGGCACCGGAGAGTGCTTGGCATGCGTGTTTTTTAGCGTCCGGGGAGGCGGGTCTTGATTTCCTGGAGGAGCCAGCCGTTGCCGTCGGGGTCGTTGAAGGTGAGGTAGCTGCCGTAGGAGGCGCGTTCGGGGTGGAGTCCGTGGAGGCGCTTTTGGGCTTCGCCGTGGTGGGTGGCGTCGCCGGCGTGGTGGCCGTGGTGGAGGAGGCCGCCGGCGTCGTGGAAGACGTCGCTGACCTGGATGCCGCGGGCGGTGAGTTCGGCGTGGGCTTCGGTGATGTCGGAGACGATGAGGTAGAGGCCCTGGGCGGTGCCGGGGACGGCGGTGGTGAGGCCGTTGCCGAAGATGATGGAGCACTGCGAGCCGCTCGGGGTGAAGTGGACGATGCGGAAGTCGTCGGTGGCGGTGTAGTCGACGTCGAGGCGGAAGCCGAGCTGCTCGTAGAAGGCCTTGGCGCGGTCCACGTCGGAGACGGGCAGCGTGATCATCTCGAGTTTCAGGTCCATGGGGGTTCCTCGGGTTCTGGTGTGGGGGTGCCGACCGGGTCGGCTTGGTTGTCTGCGGCGGTGGCCGGCTGAGCGGTGTCCGCAGTCCCGGAGGCCGCTGTGGCGGGGGTCCGGGGTGGGGGTCGGTCGGCCCTTGGGGGTCGATCCATGACAGGAAACCTACGACCCACTTAGCTCGTACACAAGGTAAGGGTGCGAAAGGTAAGTGTGACAAAGGCTACGCAAGCGGACTCTGTCCGGGCGTACGCAGGCGTCATGCCGCCCCGCCGGCTGGGTCGCGCCAACCGGGCGCAGAAGTGCAGAAAAACTGAAGAGCAGCGACCCCGTTGCGGGGCCGCAGAGATCGTCACGGGGGAGGCCGTCCCGGGTTCAGGCGATGCGCACGCCGCGCGGCCCGGGGCCGGCCGGCTGCTCATCAAGAATCCGGGTGGCGCGCCGGTGCGCACCCTTTGGCCTATACGGTCGCCCGTGACGACGCCGATAGGGGTGACCGCAAAAAGAGGTGGGGCCAGTCCGAAGACCGCCTGGTCCTGCTGATGGCGCGAGTGCCGGAAGCTGGTGCCGCGTGGGGCACGGCTACCGATCGTGCGGCACTGCGTCAGGCGTCGTCGGAGATATTGGCCCGCATCCTGTCGAGCAGATCTTTTACGATCTTGCTCTCCTTTTCGGTGAGACCTGCGGCTTCACCGATGGCGGCCGGGATGACGCGGGCACGCTCGCGCAATTCGCTCCCTTCCTCGGTCAGGGTGACCAGTACGGAACGCTCGTCGTCCACCTGGCGCTCCCGGCGAATCAGGCCGTGAGCCTGGAGGCGCTTCAGCAAAGGTGTCAGGGTGCCGTAGTCGAGTTCCAGGAGATTGCCCAGCTGCTTGATCGGGAGTGCCTCGTGCTGCCACAGCACGAGCATGGCCAGGTACTGGGGGTAGGTCAGGCCGAACTGCTCCAGCAAGGGGCGGTAGCGGTTCGTAAGCGCCCGCTGTGTCGCGTAGAGCGCGAAGCACAACTGGTCCTCGAGAAGCAGGCTGACGTCGTCTGTCTGGGCGGCGTCTCGCTGGACAGTCTTGGTGTTCATCGCGACTCCTTTCGCATGCGGCTGTCGCACAAAACACCGTACCTCGCGATTTCCAAGGATGCAATTAGATTGTGCACTCTTTAAGTGGCGTCCATTTAATTCGCCGGTGAGTTCGAGGGTGTGCGGTCGGTGCTTGCCCACGCCGACCGGAATGCCTCCCGCAACATCGCCACCCGTGGCGCTGCTGTGTGGACGGCGGGAGGTGAGTCACGCGTCCCCGCCACCCCATAGGGTGTCTGGACGGAGGAGCCAACCCAGCAGGCAGTTGGGCGCTACCTCCAAGCCCGGTCCTTTTAGGGCCGGGTCAAGCTGACGTCTAGCCCGACTTCCGCATACCGGGGTCGCGCTGGGGCGCGTCACTGGCAAATGCCTTGGTGAACTCAGCCAGCGCCAGCTCGTCCTTGGACTCCTGGAGTGCCCGGTCGGCCATGGACCGGGGGTTCAGGTCCCGGTACTGACTGCCGAACAGCTCCTCAGGATCGAGCTGTGCGCGTATTTCCGACTGGGCTGTGTCGGAGATGGATCTGACCTTGCGGATGAAACTCAACGTTTCGGATATCGCCTTGGGTAGCTTCTCGGGTCCGATGACGACTACCGCCACCACGAAGATCGTGAGGATCTCGAGTGGCCCCATGTCGAGGAACATGCGTGACCTTCCTGTGCGACGCCTTTCAGAGGCGAGTCGATCAGTGGCTGCCGGGCGGCTCAGGGGGAAGGAGCGGTGAAGGTTCATCCGGGCTGAGGGGCGCTGGGCGCCGGCGGGCGCGCCGGCGGTCGTTGACCCAGGCGATGGCACAAGCGGCCACGTAGAGCGCGGTGATGGGCCCGGCGAGCGCCAGCATGCTCAAGGGATCGCTGCTCGGGGTGGCGATGGCCGAGAAGACCGTGATGCTGATGACCATGTTGCGCCACCAGCCCGCCATGCGCTTCGCGCTGACAGCGCCCGCCAGGTTGAGCATGACGAGGATCAGAGGCAGTTCAAACGACAGCCCGAAGACTACGACCATGCGCGTCGCAAGATCCAGAAAATCGTCGACCGGCAGGATGTTCGTTGCCTTGCCTGGTGTGAAGGAGATCAGGACTCTCGCCGTGGTGGGTAGCACGGCGTAAGCGATCGCGGCTCCCGTCAGGAACAGGGGGATCCCGGTGGCCAGGAAGACCAGGCCGTATCTCTTTTCCGTGTGACGCAGCCCGGGGGCGAGGAAGGCCCACAGTTGGTAGAGCCAGATTGGACTTGCGCCGATGAGGCCGGCGGTGATCGACACCTTCAGGGCGAGGGTGAAGGGCGCCAGGAGGCCGTTGGTTGCGATGATCCCGCAGCGTTCCGTACTGCTGCCCGCGCCGGAAATGGTGCACCCCGGCAGGGGATCTAGCATGAAGTCAACCAGCTGGTTGTAGAAGAGCCCAGCGACGATCGTTGTCACGGCGATGGCGCTGATTGCTTTCAGCAAGCGGCTGCGAAGCTCGCGCAGATGGCTGGTGAGGGGCATCACCCCTCCAGGAGTGCGGGTGGCGACTGAGAGCACGACCAGGCCTCCTTTCTTCTGTCGCTGATGCCGTCAAGCGTCAGCGCGGGACGGCGAAGTTCTGAGCGGGAGCGGTGTCGGTGGCCTCCTGCACTGCAGGAACGGCGTTGAGGGGGCGCTCGGAAGCGATGCGGTGCGTGGAATCGGCCGACGCGGCAGGAGCTGCAGCAGCACTGTTCTCCTCGTCGTGGTCGCGCATGGCCTTGGTCTCGCTCTTGATGATGCGCATCGACTGGCCGAGCGAGCGTGCCATGTCGGGCAGGCGCTTCGCACCGAAGATGAGGATGACGACTACGAGGATGAGCACGATCTCGGGTGCTCCGAGCTTGCCGAACATGTTGGTTCCTTTCGTGGAGGAGCGAAGACCGCTCCACGGTGTGGGGGGAGAGAACCGCCGATAGGCGGCGAGATTTGACGCTGTGGGGGCCAGCCCCGCAGGGCAGCAGTGCTTGCTGCCGGGATCACCGGTGACAGCGTCGGCACCGGCTACTCCACTGCTGTTGCAGGACGGCTGCGCCTGCGGGCCTGGAGTCGTGCCGGCGAGCTCGCTCTCAGATGCGGCCGGGCGGCGTAGGGATAGGTCCTGCCCGGCCGCACTGTCTAGCCGACCTCTAGCGCAGCGAGCGGAAGCCGGCGCGGACCTCGTTCACGAAGAGCTCAGGCTGCTCCCAGGCGGCGAAGTGGCCACCCTTGGGGAGCTTGTTGTAGTGGACGAGGTTGGGGTAGGCCTTCTGGGCCCAGCTCTTGGGGGTCTGGTAGAGCTCGTCGGGGAAGACGCTGACGGCGACCGGGATCGACACACCCTTAGCGGCGAAGAAGGGGAACCTGTTCTCGGCATAGAGGCGGGCGGAGGACACCGCGGTCTTGGTCAGCCAGAACAGGGTGACGTTGTCCAGGACGTCGTCCCGGGTCAGGCCTGTGCGCTGCCCATTGAAGGCTCGGGTGATCAGGTCGAGGCTGGCCGCGTCGTGGTCGAGCATGAACGCCGCCAGGCCCACCGGGGAGTCGGTCAGTCCGGTCAGAGTCTGGGGGCGCGATCCCATCATCTGCGCGTAGGCAATGTGCTTGTACACGAAGTCCAGCTGCTGGCAGGCACGCTTCTCCTCGGGGGAGAGGTTGCTGGGCAGCGGCATTCCGGACTGGATGGCCTTGTCGATGGCGGGCGGGACAATGCCCGGCATGTTGGTGTGGATACCAAGGAGCCCGGTCGGCGCCTGCACGGCCATGAGATCGGTCACGACCGCGCCCCAGTCGCCGCCCTGAGCGACGTACTTCTTGTAACCCAGGCGCCTCATCAGCTCCGCCCAGGCATGCGCGATGCGATCAGGGCCCCAGCCCTTGGAGGTCGGCTTGCCGGAGAAGCCGTAGCCCGGCATGGAGGGGATGACGACGTGGAAGGCGTCCTCGGCCCTGCCACCGTGCGCGGTGGGGTTGGTGAGCGGCTCGATGATCTTCAGCTGCTCGACGATCGAACCCGGCCAGCCGTGCGTGACGATCAGCGGCATGGCGTTCTTGTGCTTGGAGCGAGCGTGGATGAAGTGGATGTCCAGGCCGTCGATCTCGGTGATGAACTGAGGCCACGAGTTGATCCTCGATTCCACGTCACGCCAGTCGTACTCCGTGGCCCAGTAGCGGGCGAGCTTCTGCATCGTTGCCAGCTGCGTGCCCTGCGACTGATCGCTGACCGTCTCCTTCTCCGGCCAGCGCGCTGCCTCGATCCGCCGGCGAAGGTCGGTCAGGTCCCTCTGGGGGAAGTGGACGCGGAAGGGGCGGATACGCCGGTCAGGGTGCGAACCGTAGCCGGCGGCCGCGGCCGGCTGGCTCGAGAAGAGACTCATGGAGCCTCCGAGTGTCGCTGCTGCTGCGGCAGCAGCGGCCGAGGTGGAAAGGAAGGCCCGGCGGGAGTGGGGCGGAACGATTTCAGACATGACGATCTCCTGGTATCGACTAGTTCTGCAGGGGGGAATGAGAAGGCAGTCGTTCTCAGTAGCTGTGCGGCGAATGACTCAGTGGCCATCGAGAACAGGTGGCGGGCCGACCAGTTAGGTAACTGGTGGTAATCGCGTAGTTCCTGCTTGCTCGCAGAGCGTGGTCTGTTTGAGTTGGTTCAGTGCGGGGATGTCGCGCTTGCCCGGCTTGGCGTCGAAGTTACGGGGCGTTTAGCTCGCGCACAAGTAAAACCTAGGCGTGGAAAGTGTGGCAAAGGAAACAATGCCGCAGGTCTCCCCTCGCCGGGCTCCCGAGTCCAGAGGAGGACTCGGCTGCCGAGTGCCGGCGGGCCCCCGGAACAGAGCCCATGCTCATCAGGCGTGCGGCTTACGAGAGGGGCCCCTCCGCGTGCGGCGGATTATTTTTCCCCGCGGTAAGGGAAGCCACCACGGCATCCCAGTCCATCTGAGCCAGTTCCGTCCCGGGATGAACCAGCTCGAAGGTCCCCAGCAGCCACTTCTGCAGCCGCTCCAGATCCATCTCAAACAAGCACGAGCTTCCCCGTGCTTCGAGCCGCATGTGCAGCACGCGCCGGGTACCGGTGACTGACGGCCACAGCCGTACATCACCCAACCCGCTCGGCTCTTCCGTGCCATCGAAGAGCAGGTCCCGGGAGAGCGCCCAAGCGACCGTACGGCCATCCGGGGTCAGAAACTCCAGCCGCACCGCGAGAGGGTCGGCCTCCGTGTAGCGAAATGTAACTTCATGCGGGATACGGACCGACGACCAAAGGATCCTGTCCAAGCGCAACGACAGCGACTGCCTGCGGTGAACAGGGCGCGCAACGGAGTGGAGGCCAAGCTGCTGACGAGGCATGGGAAACCCTTTCGAGACCGTGAGAACAGCCTCTACTTTCGCCTCAGGCGCGCCCATTGGGCATCAGTAACCTGACTACGAGCATGTCCTAGCCGCCGCTGCTGATGGTGCCAGGGCATGAGAGGAATGACAGGGGTGCGACCAGAATCTCCAGCGTGCTCATCGGGCGTGACCAACGGAACGCGCGCACGTGCCACTTCGGTTCACACGCCGGGCAGCCACCCCTTCCGTAAATGCCCACAGCGCGAGCACCAAGGAGACCCTCGCGAAAGCAGGGCACTACTTACCTAGACAGCGGTGGACTCGCCGCCACTACGCTGCCTGATAGTCGGGGAGTTCGGGCCGAGCCATAGGGCACCGGCATCATCCGCGTATGCACCGTTGAAGCCGGCGAGACACCCGACGGCACCGTCACCATGGACCCGCGCAGCGGGCCGCTGGATCGTGCGTTCAACGACAACCCCCGCTCGCAGCCCGTAGCAGTCGCCTTCTGCCGACTGAGCTGCATACGTATGCCACCACGAAGTTCCTCGGCGTGCTGGCGGCAGCACGGTGGGTTCGGTGGGGGAGCCGTTGGAAAAGGGCCTGGTCACAGGCACCTCGCTGGCGGCCTACCCAACGCATGCCCGGTGGTGACGGGCGGGGGCTGGAAACGGAGCCTTCCCATGGCCACCGTGCCAGTCCCCGACCCTACTCAAGCCAGCGTGGCCGAGGCGATGTCGGAGTAATCGGCCCAAGCCGCGAATCGTTGGCGGTGCATGGCGCTCATATTCTGCATAACCTCGCGCCGCAACGCCGTGACCAGCTCCGACTCCAGCTCCGCGTTCACGCGACCAATCGCTCGGAGCGTATGTGCCATGGAGACCGCCTGATACGGCCGCAGCGGTGGCGACGTGCTGCCCGGATCACGCGCGTACGCGTACAACAGGCCCTCGAATTGCGGAGTTACCCGGTCCGCCGCGCTGTACCAGTCGCGGACGATGGTCGCGCACAGCTTCGGTACGGACTCCTTCGCACCGGGCTCGGCCCCGCCGAGTCCTCTCGCGATGGCCAGCGCGCGACCCGCACTCGCCACAAGCAGCGAACGCTGGATCGGCGGCGTGAGCACGGCGTCCGTGGAGGAGAGCAGCGCCCCCCAGAACGCCCTTTCGTCCGCTGGATGGGTACCGACCATCCGGATCGCGCCGACCAGCGCAAAGTGACGCTCATTCCGGGGCAGCCTGGCGAACGCGGCGAGCTCCTCCGATCGGTTGGCGAAGGCTGGACGTGAGGCGAGGACGAGGTACCGCCCAATGACGGCTGGGGCGGTGAGGCCGACCGGCGACAGGGCAGCCCGACATTCCTCGCTGCCGGCGAAACCGTGTAGCTCGAAGATGGCATCCGAGGTGTGGCAGGCCAAGCCGACGGCCTTGCGCGGGATCCCCGTTGGTCGGCGGAGGCCGCGGCGAGCCCTCTGCCCTGGAGGAATTCCTCCAGGGCCAGAGGGCTCCAGTGCGGTCCACCCGCGGACGGACTCGACCACGTGTACGGGCGCGCGCCGCGCCTGCGCTGCCGCAAGCTCACGGAGCTCGACGCTCAGCAGCTGACGACGGAAGTCCGACGCCAGCTCTGCCGAATGAAAGGCAAGGACGTCGGACAGATGCACGTACTCGCCCAACCCGCGCGCGAGGGTGTTCCGAGCCACGATGTCCAAGTGCTCGCCCAGACACTGGCGCACCGCCGGGAGCGCTCCGCTGAGCGTCCGGGAGTTGCTGGCCGCCGAGAAGATGGCGGCGAAGTCGTTCGCGGTGAGCAGTGGCAGATCCCAAGCGAGCGTATCGCCTCGCAGGCGGTCGCCGATGACCTCCTCAAGGTGCCCGCTCAGATCGGCCTGCCGGTGGGTGTCTGCCCATGCCAACAGGTGAACTAGGAACCCGACGTGTCTGTTGGCGAGTGCGCTGTCGAGTTCGGGCCAGGTTTCAGCGCTCGCGAGCCGGTCCCGGAACGCCGCCGCCAGCTCCGGGCGTCTCAGCTGCAGGAAGGCGTGGTATTGGATCACCTCGCCAGGTCCCCGGCGTATACAGTGGCGCACCACCTCGGGGATCGACGCGCCGACCCGCTCCGACATGACGGCGATGAACTCGGCGTTCCGCCCCGCGATCTCGCTGGCCCGAAAGCAGCTACCCAGGTCGGATGAGCTGGCCCGGCTCAGTTTCTCCGCCACGTCGGCGGCCCGGACGTTGAAGAGGATGGCGAGCAGCTTCCCGCTCAACTCGTCGTCGAACCGGCGGGCGGCCATCCCGACGTTCAGCAAGGACCAGACCGGCGCGTCGTAAGACCAGGCTATGAACTCCTGCCGTACCGCCGGCTGCTTGAGCAGCGTGCTGAACAAGGCGGTAGTTCGTGGTAGCAGCTTCAGGAACTCCAAGAAGGGCATGACGTCCGGCGGTGGAGACTGCTGGACCTTCGTGGCGAGGAGCTCCTGCTCCAATGAAAGCTGGTGGTCGATGTCCGAGAGCTGCGCGACACCGAGGGAGACGAGCTGGCGTGTCGTCCGCGACAGGTTGGACAGATTGGACTTCGCGAGGATGTCCTTGCGGATGATGCCGTTCTCGACCAGGTGTTCGAGTAGCCGCGCGGCGTCGGTGCGGCGTCCGGCCTGGACGAGCCGCGAGGCGATCCCGCAGGCGACATAAGGCTCGGCGACCGCGATCTGCTTCAGCTCCGCGGAGTCGGTCGATACGCCTAGCGCGCGCAGCAGCAGCCGCGCCACAGCCGGATGCCCCAGGGCGTAGTAGCGCTCGCGGGAGTGGATAAGACCTTCCATAACGAGCTTCGACAGGCCGTTAGAGATAAGCGAGCCCGGGCTCAGGCCGAACTCGTATCGTCCGGCCGTGGCCAGGCGGCGCAGGTTCTCTTCCTCTTCTGCGCTGCGGCCGGTGAGATATCTCGACCGGATGAAGGCGACGGCGTCCTGCTGGGATAGCGTGGTCGCGTCGGCCGCCAGGCGACCGATGCTTCCGCGCATGGCAAGTGCGAACGTCACCAGGTCGGGGAACGTCTCCTTCCATCTCATCAGAGCGCCGTCCGACGGCAGAGCTAGGGCAGCATGGGCGAAGGCATCTATCCGCCGCCACACGGCAAGCAGCGACCTATCGCTGACGGTTAGCCTTACGGTCGGCACGCGGTTGTCGTGCTCGTCGCGCCGGGAGAGCAGCAGCATGAAACCGCGACCGCAGGTGGCCAGCCAGTGATTGACGATGGTCCGTTCTAGACGTCCATCGAGGTGTGTGTTGTCGACGACGAGCAGTCTGCCTGGCTCATCGAGGGTGGTGAGACGGTCGAGCAGCAGAGCCGTGTCGGTGACGCTGAACGGCGCGTTGAGACTCGCCAGGTCGACGTAGAAGGCCGCGTCGAACCGCGCGGCGTCACGTCCAACCATGGCCGCCATCGTGGTCTTTCCGGTGCCCGACTCGCCGGAGACGCGGGCGATGCGGCGCGTGGTCAGGTAGTCGATGACCTCGTAGAACTCGGGCAGCGGGGCGGTTGTGGCGGCGCCGTACTCGTCACGCTGCAAGGTGATGGTCGCCGGGTCGCCGTCGCCGTAGATATCGGCATCGTCGATTCCGACGAATGGTGCGATCGACGGGACTTGGCCACTACTGTCCGCTTCGGCGGTGGGCAGCAACTGAGCAAGCAAGGCGTACAACACCTCGGCCGAGGCGCGGGCCGCAAACCGCTTGTACCGATCCTCCTTGTTGCTGTCGGCGTGATCCATGACGCCCTTGGCGATCAGGCAGTACGGCACCCGATGCTGGTGCGCCACCGTGGCGACGGTAGCGGCCTCCATCTCCACTGCAGCAATCTTTCGCACCCCCATGCGCTGCAACCGGGCCCACAGCCTGGGATCGGCGACCACCGCGCTTCCCGACGCCATCGGGGCCACCACCACCTCGAACGGCAGACGCCGTGGCCCATCCACATCGTCGTACAACCACCCCTGCACCAACTCCGCACCTTGGTCGGTCAACTCCAACCCGGTTTGCGCACGGCCGATCAATCCTCCTTGTTCCCATTGCTGCAGCCGCGCCCTCCATGTGCATTCCGGGAAATACCGACGACGCGCAGGATGGCTCCGCGGATCCTGGCCCCGGTACAACCGTTCCAACAGCCACAGCAACGCGTCCTGATCGTCGGCCGGGCGGTAACTAGGCAGCCCTCTAGGGGTGAAGTCCTGCACCGCATGGAGCCAACGGTGGTCCAGCCGGAACTGCCGATTATCACCTTTCAGCCCCGCCGGGGATTGCTTACCCTCGTCCCATTCGTAGACCGGGTCGGCTACCACCACATCCCCGAGAACTATGTCGTCAGGGTTACCCGCACACACCCCACACATAGCCAAGCATCTGGGCTGCAACTGATTGGTCAACGTTGTCACGATTGGCGCCGTCTCCCGGCTACCCATGTGCGTCGATCGTGCCAACGCCACCGATAAGCGTCGGCCGTCCTCTCGACGGTACTCACCCCACCAGTACGGAGCCGATCCCCCCGCGCCGCGCTCCTCCCACCGCGCCACCCCAGGGTCGCCAGATACCCCGGCAAGGCCAGCGGCCTTCGCCTCTGCTAACTCCTCTTGCAACGCGGCGATGACCAAAACGTCAACCCGGTCCACCGACACCTGAAGGCCACACCCCTCCAAACAATTTGGCCCGGTACCAGGCCCTCCGAATCAGGCGAGGGTGTCCCGAGTCTCGTGGAACTTCGGTGACGACCCATCCGTACTCTATGCCGCGGTGTCGACAGGCTCCAGGGATCTGTCGATTAGTGAGGGTTTTCAGGGTGGCCTCGGATGGGTGACGACCGGACCGTAGGCAACGGACAGGGCTCCCGTGCCGTTGAGAGAGGTGTCTAGGTCTCAACTCGCCAGCTCAGGAGCCCTGTTGGTCCCGTATCCTGCCGCACTCGATCTGCCGCACGCACTCGTGGAGTGGGTGACGATGCTGATCGTCACCCGGGAGGGTGACCGGCGCTGCAAGCTCCGACCGTCCGCGCGTGCGGTGCTCGCTCTGGCCAGGGGCCAGGCCACGCGTCGGCTTGAGCGAGCAGCGCTGGGCCCGGTTTGATGTGCGCGGCGCTATGTCGAGCTGGTCGGCCGAGGCGCGGCCGCGTCGCGGTCCAGACGCTCGGCGGCCGTGAGGAGAAGGTCGGCCGTGTGACGGATGTGGGCGGACAAGGTCGCTGCTGCCATGTCCGGGTCCCGAGCCAGCGCGGCGTCGAGCAGAGCGCGATGCTCGCTGATCAGATCCCGGCTCGGCTCGTCCCCGACGGGCTGCGACCAGCGGCGGTAGAGCTCGGCCTCGTCCCGCAGTCCGAGTGCGATCTGCAACAGTCGCCGATTGGTGCAGCCGTCCAGAAGGGCCTCGTGAAAGGCGGCATGGGTGACTGCCCAGTCGCCGTCGACGCGCTGATGGTCGCCGTCGGCGGTGTACGGCGTTCGTTTCAGAGTGTTGTGCGCCGCGACTAGGCGGGATTCCCAGGCCAGGTCGCCCTCGGCGACTGCCCGGCGCAGCGCGAGAGACTCGAGTTCGATGCGGGTGTCGGTGAGTTCGCTGAGCATCTCGCGCGACACGGGAGTCACCACGAACCCCTGGTGAGGGACCGACCGTACGAGGCCCTGCTCGCTCAGCCGCACGAGGGCGTCACGCAACACACTCACGCTCACGTCGTACCGCGAACTGAGCTCGGGGTAATTCAAGCGACGCCCGGGCAGTAGCCGGCCGCCGAGGATGTCGGCGCGCAACCGCGCGAACACGTCGTCGCTCAGTGTCTGCTGCCCGCCTTTGGACACCATTGACCTACCCTAGCGGGGGCTCGAATCCCGTTCAAACTTTCGAAAGTCTATTGATCTTCGAATGCGCAGGCTTCCAGCGATGGCCAGCCCGTTGGAGACGACGCCGAAGAATGAGACCGCCCGGGGAACGCGTGTGGGATGCCTATTGCGAATGTGGCGGGCCGGCCCTGCTGACTGATGACGTCTTGGACGGACGTGGAACGGACCAGCGGCGGGGCGTGCTTGACCGGCACGCAGGAGATCTCGCGCTGGGATCAGTTCCGCCTCTGGGCAGCACCGGCACCGGAACCGGCGGAGTCCACTTCGCGATCTTTGGCCCGCACCCGCGGCAGAGCCTGGCTGTCGGACTGAACTGTGGGAAAGGGCTCTAGTCCGTCGCTGCGTTAGCAGACACCGATACGGGTGCTGGCCTGGGCTCCACGCGCCAGTCCGAGGGGCGTGGGCCGGTGGCTCGCGGTCGCTTTCACGAAGACGTTCGGGCGCGCCTCTTCCACACGGCCGTCGCTGTTGCTGCGACGGCGGTCGCCAGGGCCGAGGCGGCGACGGGATGGCGGGCCAGTGAGGCCTCGAAGGACCGTTTGTGAGACTGGATCGTTCGGACCATGGTGCAGAGGTGTGGGCGTCGACGTCAGCCGCGGGCACAGCGAACGGCACGCGAGGCGGCAGCACTCCGGCGAGGTTCCGGGGTGCCCCCCCCGGAACCCGGGGGCACTCAGTAGCCGGAAGCCGTGCCGTCGCTCGCCAGGGGGGCGTCGCCGGCGAGGCGGCCCTGGAGGTCGTCCAGGAGGGTGGCGGTGGCGGTGGCGCCGAAGCGGGTGGCGCCCAGGTAGTGCAGGTGGAGCAGGGCGTCGAGGGTGCGTACGCCGCCGGCGGCCTTGACCTGGATGTGCGGCGAGACGGTACGCCGCATCAGGGCGATGTCGTGAGCGGTTGCTCCGCCAGGAGCGAAGCCCGTGCTGGTTTTCACGAACGCCGCGCCCGCCGCTTCCGCCGCCTGGTATCCGGCGACCTTCTGGGTGTCGTCCAGGTACGCGTTCTCGAAAATCACCTTGACCATGCGGCCTTGTGCGGCCTCTACGACGGCGGCGATCTCGTCCCGGGTGTACGCGGTGTCTCCGCCGCGCAGACGGCCGATGTCGATGACCATGTCGATTTCCTGTGCCCCCAAGGCGACGAGCTCGGTGGTCTCGAAGACCTTGGCTGCGGTGGTCGCCCCGCCATGGGGGAAGCCGACCACGGTGCCGACCGCGACATCGCTGCCGGCGAGCGCGGTCACGGCGGCGGGTACGTCGGCCGGGCGCATGCACACCGAGGCGGTGCGGTACTCCAGCGCGGTCTCCAGGCCCTCGGCGACCGCGGCCGGGGTCAGCTCCGGCCGCAGTAGTGAGTGGTCGATCATCTTCGCCACCTCCTCGCGAGCGGGCAGCGGGCCGTCCCAGCGAGTGGCAGAGATCGAAGCGACAGACATGGCGTTTCCCTCCAGTCATCCCTAAGCTGTCTATACAGCCTATACAGGTAAGGATGGTGGTGTCGACGGCGGCTCCCGCGCAGGTGGCCGCGACCGAACCACCCCGACCCGGAGGACGACGCCCGCCATGGCCGCACCGCAGCCCCTGTACGAACGCATCGAGAAGCAGTTGCGTCGCCGGATGGCCGACGCGGTCGACGGCGACCCGTTCCCCTCGGAGCCTCGACTGGCCGAGGAGTTCGGCGTCTCGCGCATGACCGTGCGGGCGGCCCTGGCAGGGCTGGAACGCGACGGCCTGCTGGAGCGCGTGCCCGGCCGGGGAAGTTTCGTCCGCAAGGCCGCCGCCGCGCGCCCGGTCGGCACCCTGCTCAGCTTCCATGACCAGGCACTCGCGGTAGGCGCAACGCCCCGCTCGCGTGTCCTTCAAGCGGGCCTGCGCCCCGCTACGCCCGCCGAGGCCGCGGCGCTGTACCCGGCCACGTCCGATGAAGGCGCGACCGTGGTCGCGATCAGCCGCGTCCGGCTCTTCGGCGACCTGCCCGTCGCCATCGAACACGCCGCCTTCCCTGCCGCCCTCGAAACCCTGCTCACTGCGGATCTGGAGACCGGATCACTGCACAACGCACTGCACCGCATGGGCCTGCACCCGACCCTCGGTTCCTCCGTACTGACCGCCCGGACCGCTGACGACGACGCGCCCGAACTCGACGTGAGCCCCACCACGGCGATGCTGGTCGAGACGCGCTCCATCACGGACCAACACGGCGCTCCGCTGGAGTACACCGTCAGCTCCTACGTGGCCCACCGCTACGCACTTCAGGTCGACTTCTCCGTCGCCCGCCACGAGAGCCCGTGACCACTCGCCCGCGGCGGCACCACCATCCCTGCACCGACGCGGGCGGCAGCCGGAAAGAGCCGTCGAGGTTCAGCAGGGTGTCCACCGGGTAGAGGCTGTCGCGCGGGGTGCCGCGTACGACCATCGCCCCGATGCCGGCGACCTGGGAGCCGGACGGGCTTGCCACCGCGCTGGGTCGTAGGGTCTCGTGCATGCAAGCAGATAGTTCTCTGGAACCCCGTTCTCTTCTGATCAACGGCACCGTCGGCGTCGGCAAGACATCGGTGGCTGAGAGCGTGGGCGGCCTTCTCGCCGATGCGGGGATACCGAATGCCGTCATCGACCTCGACTGGCTGCGCCAGTCTTGGCCAGCGCCGTCCGGAGACCGCTTCAACTTCGGCATGATGTTGCGGAACCTGCGCAGCATGGCCGGCAACTACCTCGCTGCTGGGGCGGCTCGGCTGGTCCTCGCCGGTGTGATCGAGGACTTGGATGAGCGAAAGCTGTGCGGTGATGCGGTCGGCACCGAGCTTTCGGTGTGCCGACTCCAGGTCGATTTGCCTGTCAACCACCAGCGACTCATGCGGCGCCACGAGAACGAGCCCGAAGCGTTGCAATGGCACCTGGCCAGGGCCAGCGAGCTGGCTGGGATCCTCGACCAAGCAGCAGTCGATGACTTCAGCGTTGACGCCACCACGCGCTCGGTCGGCGACGTCGCAGCCGATGTGATCAAGAAGGTCGGCTGGCTGTGACGCAGCTGCTATGCCTGCGGCGGACCGATGGCGAAGCGTTCGGGGCGGGGAGTGTCTGATCAACGACGGATCTGTTGATCATGGAGACGCCAAGTGAGTGAGATGTCGTCGAGCAAGAGCCTGTAGTCGAGTCGGTCTGTGCGGCCACGTCGGACGAGCAGTTGATCGCGATGCTGGTTGACCGGGCCCGCGGTGAGAGCCTGCAACTGACCGGCGAGGGAGGGCTGCTGCAGCAGCTGACCAAGCGGGTGCTGGAGTCCGCCCTGGAAGGCGAGATCACCGATCACGTCGGCTACCCGAGCCGCTGCCGGGCGGCCATCGCGTTGAACGTGCTGCTCGTGGAGTCCATGGCCTGTTGGAGTCGGCGGGAGTCTCCGTCGAGAAGGCCTTCACGGATCAGGGGGAGGTTGTCGCCGTACAGGGCGACCTGCTTGTCCAGCCAGGTGACGGGCGCTGCGTCGTCGAGATACCCGGGCAGGCGGATGTGCGGCTCACTGAATCCCAGTTCGGCATCGCACTGCACGAGCAGGCGCAGGTACTCGAAGCGCTCCCACGCCTCGAGGTAGGTGGTCTCACTGAGGGCCAGGTGCTGGGTGAAGACGTCGTTCAGTTGCCTGTGGAGGCGTTCGGAGGCCTGGGGCAGCCCGAGTGTCCACTCGGGGCTGAGGAGCCCCGCCGCGGCATACGGTCTTTCGCCGCGCGGGCCGTAGACGACAGGCTCGTGCAGGATGCGGACGAGGGTGCCCCACCGTTCCGCGGCCAGGGCGGCGATGCCGGCCGCGTAGATCACCATGGTGGCGGGCGCCTGGGCCAGTCTGAGCAGGGAAGGGTCGCCGTACTTGTCGTGGTGTGTGCCGAGCTGCTCGATGTCGCGGAGCCACCAGCGGTCGGTCTCGGTGCGCCCCCAGTAGGCGGTCGTGGCGACCAGGGCGAGCAGCAGTTCCGCCTCGGCCTCCAGCGTCTCGAGCCGGCGGCCGTGCTCGGCAGCGGTGTCGGTGACCTGCCAGGGACCGCTGGTACGCAGGGGGAGGGAGGCGACACGGCTGATCTCGCGGCGGAGGGTGTCGTGCAGGGAGATGGCCACCCTGGTACCGGACAGGGCGCGCTTGGCGACGGCGACGGAGACGTCGATACTCGCCGGGTGCTGCCGGACGGCGTCGGTGATCGCCGCGGCGGCGTCGGCTGCCTGGGAGAAGAAAGTGTCGGCGTCGGCCCGGACGTACGTGGCGCCCCGGTGGGTGAGGAGTTCGCGGGCGGTCACCGAAAGCTCCTTCGGGTCGGTCCAGTAGGAGGCGAAGAACCGGGTGGTGCTCCGGGAAAAGGCGTTGCGCAGGGCGGGATCCCACGTGGCCGACCAGCCGGAGATGACCAGCCCGTACTCGGCGAAGATACGGTCGAGCAGCTCATCGACCTCGGGGGCGTAGCGGTCGAGTTCCTCGGGGGTGTTGAGCATGCTCGTGGGGTTGAGGTAGTCGCCGTGGACGTGGACGACGAGGCACTTGAGAGTGTGCAGCGGAGCAAGGCCCGCAGCACCGTCGGCGTTGGCGACGACGACCGGCTCGACGCCGGCCTCGCGCAGGGCGGTCTCCATGAGCCGGTCGAAGTTCGTCGTCAGCACGATACGGACGTGCCCGGCAGCCACCAGACGGGCGATCGCACGATGTACGGCCGTGGGCTGCTTACGGCCGTCCTCGCGTTCCTGCTTGTCGGGTTCGAAGTAGGAGCGCAGCATCGCCTGCCGCTCGAAAGGGGTGCTCGTGAGCGCCGCCAGAAGATCGTCATAGGTGGCGGGACGACCGTAGCGTTTCTGGTACCAGGTGTGCGGGTCCCCGATCTGCGAGGTGCCCTCCGCGGCAGCAAGACGCTCGATGAGGTGCTGCTGGACATCCCACGCCGACGGCATGCCCGCCGCGACCGAGGCTCCGGCTCCCAGCAGGACCGCGTAGGCGCCGGGGGTGTCGCGCATGGCGAACGCCAGCTTTACGTACGCTTCCACAACTTGCCTCCAGACCAACCCTTATGACGACGCGTCGAAGCAGCGCGGTCAGGTAACAGCACGCCCGCATCCCAATTATGGTCACATTGACGAGAATCGGAAGCCCGCCCGCCCCACACGAACCTCGACGCCGCCAGCGACCGAGCCGCACCATGACCGAACACACCCCCCAAAGCCTGACGCCGCCAAGCACCACTAGGTGCTGCAGGACGTGGGCCAGGCGGTGGGTGGTTTGCGGGAGCGGATCGACAACCACCCGCGGCAATGGTTGTCCAGCCGAGGCATCCGGCACCGCATCGCCCGCAGGGGCATCGAGACCTCGCAACGACGCGGCCGCCACCGCTGGACCATCGAACGCACCATGGCATGGCTCGCCGGATGCCGACGCCTGCACCGCCGCTACGAACGCAAGGCAGACCACTTCCTGGCCTTCACCAGCATCGCCTGCACCCTCATCTGCTACCGCCGACTCACCAAATGAGATGACTTCTTGGCCAGCGTCCTTCCCGGGACAGCGACGGCTTCACCGGTTCACCCGCACAAGCCAGGTTCCCAGCACCCCCAGGCCCCGCAGCCCCTCGGCCAAGTGCCGAATCACGTCCGGACACGGGCCCGCGAGAACACGGCCGGCACGAGCGCGAAATACACCACCAGCCGGGCTGGCGTCACTGACACCGCCACTCCACCGCTTTCGACGCGCCCAACTGCCGCCCGGGCAAAGGCCGGATGGCAGGCGGTCCCCCTGGCGTCGGCGGGTCCGCATCCGCCGACGCCGGCCTCCCGCCGCCGCAGCAACGCCAGCGGGCGGCAGTCGTCTGCCCGCGCCCGCGCGAGCACTGTGACAGGCCCTGCTGTCACGGCCCTGTCGCAGTGACCGCCCGGCCGCGGGGAGCTGTTCACTGGCGGGTGAGGATGGCGACCGCGGCGGTGAGGCCCGAGCTTGCGATGACTCCGGCCGCGGCGGCCGCGGCAGGCTGCTCGGGGGCGAAGACCACAGTCAGGACGGCGCTGGTGAGCGCACCGATGACGATGGTCAGGACCACGATGAACGTGGTCCGAGAGGGACGGCTCTCCGCATTCCGGCGCAGGCGGGCGGTGGAAGGCGTGCGAGGAGTGCCCATGGGCACCTCCAAAACGTAGGAGGAAAGGGAAGTCCGGTGCCAGCCGGTTCTGCATTCCTCCCCGCATAACCTCAGCCGAAATCCTGTACGGGGCCGCAGAATTCTTCGGCGAATTCACTTGGGTTTCAAGGATGTTGGCGCGTATTCGGCTGAACCGTGAGGCCCATCCAGACGCACCGATCCCGCGCGCCGATCCCGGTGTCATCCCCCCGCAGACTCGCCCTCAGGAGCTCACGTGAACCGGTGAAACGCCAGGCACCCGGAGAAACGGCCCTCTCACGGGCCTCGGCGAGGGAAGGTCCCGACCGTACAGGCCGGCAGTGGCGCAGACCGGCTCCCTTGCCCGGGGCGGGTGTTCACCCGGACGGCTCCCGGTGCGGAAAGGGAACGGTGTGCCGGCTGTTCCGGGAAAGCGCCGACCGGCTTCCTCGCAGTCTGCTACATGGCAGACGGGCATCGTCCGAATGCTGGATTTCATGGTGAGGTTTTCCTCTTCGACTGCTCGGGTAAGAGTGCAGCAGTGAATTCGGATCCCAGAAAACTGGGATTGCGACGCACTTGTTCCCTGGCTGCGCAATGCGTCGGGGGAGAGGGAAGTTCCGGCGGGTCACCTGTGCCAGCAGGCCGCCACAACCACACACGCTGTGACCCCGTCCTCGACCGGCGGGGTCACCGTCATGCGGCCTGCGTGCAGGACGCCGACGGCAGCCCGACATCCCCCCTCGCACCGCCTCCGCCCCAGTGGCTCCGCCGGGATTCCACCTTCCTGCTCGCCATGTAGCAGAAGGCGCCCGGCAGTTCGGTGACCGCGTCGCCTGCCCGAGGAGGCTCGCCGGTCGGCCGTCGCCACCGCGGTGCGGCCTGTTCGCCTGGCCGGTACAGGCCCGGGGTGTTGCTAGATGATGCCTGCGCTGCGGGCGGCGGTGAGCCATGCGGGGAATTCCTGCAGCAGTCGGTCGTAGAGGAGGCCGTCGCTGACGGCCTGCGGGGTGCGTCCGGCGTGGAAGAAGCCGGCGTTGTCGACGACGCGGCGGTCGGGGACGGCGAGGGTGTCGAGCTTGCGCAGGAACGCGAACTCGTTGTCGCCCGGGTCGCCGAAGCCGATGAACTGCCAGAACAACGGCAGGCGGGCGGCTTTGCACAGGTAGCGTTCGGCCGCGGGCCTGCTGGTCGGGCCTCCGTCCGTCTGGAAGATCACCAGGGCGGGCTCATCGCTGTCGGAGTCGAGGTAGTGGTCGATGACCTCGTCCATCGCCCAGTGATAGTTGGTGCGCCCCATGTGTCCGAGGTTCTGGTGCAGTTTGTCGATGCGGCCGCGGTGCCTGCCGAGATTCAGGTCGGTGGATCCGTCGACGTCGGTGGAGAAGAAGACCACCGGGACGGTCCCGTCGTCGTCCAGGTGCGCGGACAGCGTCAGGACCTGCTCGGCGAGGTGTTGCATGGTGCCGTCGGCGTAGTAGGGCCGCATGGAGCGTGAGCGGTCCAGTACGAGATACACCGCCGCCCGCACCCCTTCCAGCCCGTGATCGCGGACACTGGTGCCCGCCGTCTTGTAGAGGCTGACCAGGTCCGGGGCCCGTTCCAGCATCTTGGACAGGCTGATGGTGGGGGAGTGCTCAGGGCGGTTCGTCTCGATCACCTCTCCAGAGTGGTCTCAAGGAGCGGGCAGGGTCTCGACTTTGCCGACTTCGCTTGCTTCTCAGCACCTTCCGGTGTCGGTAGGCCGGCATGGCCGATCCGTGACTGGGACCGGGTGCAGTACAGCTCTCTCGCATGGCTCGACCGGCACGGGTGTCACCCAGGGCCGCCGTGATGTCCGACGCTGCCCCATGCTCGGAACGTGGCTCACTCCGTCCACCCGCCAGACGCGGTAGGCCGGTCATCCCGCCCACAGAAAAACCCCTGTCGTCGAGGCCTTTAGAGCCGGTTCGGACACGGGTCGGCGCTGTGGTCGCTCTCAGCGCCCACACGAAGAACACCGCGCGTGTGGGGGAGCAGCCGATCACCGTCGCATCTCCCGGGCGGGACCGTCGTATCTCGGTCAACTTCCTTTATCGGCTGCAGTTGTAGTGCTGTTGGGCCCTGCTCGAGTGTCATTCGATGTTGACGCCGCGGGCGCGCGCGAGTGCGTCGAGGTCTTCGGCCCAGCCTTGGCCGAGAGCGCGGAGTTTTCACACGGGCTGGCCGTTGACGCTGTGTCGGTAGAGTTCGGCGATGACCATGGCCGGATGGTGGGTCGGCCGGGTGCCTGAACGTCCAGGCTGCGCCGGTGGGGCAGTTCATGTCCCAGGTGGCGTGTGAGAGGGATCCGCAGGTCAGGCCGGTGTCGACTCCATGTTGATGGCGATGGCGACGCGTCGTACCCGTTCGGCCAGGACGGACAGGTGGAGGGTGGCGCGTTCAACGGTGCTGTCCCTCGTGCTGTTTGCCGGCAAGGCGTGCGGCGCCGTCGGTGGTCGAGGGCTGGTTGTAGAAGACGAAGTCGTCGTTACCGGCGACCTGGCCATCATCGCCGAGGCTGCCGGACAAGCTCAGCCATGAAAGCCCCTTCGGCGTGACGGGCGACTGGTTCTTGCACTGATCGTAAGTCGGCGCGGCTGCCTCGATGCCCCCCTTGGGAGAGCACGAGGGCGCGGTGGTCGCTGCTCCGGCTGCCCGTTGTGGCTGCCTCGGAGGCAGATGCCGTCGAGGAAGGCGCGGTTGAGATCTGCTTCCTCGAAGTCCCTCCTCCTGACGCGTCGGTGAGGTCCAACCCGGGACATTGGGCGCCGGTGACGCCGGCGTCGAAGGCGGGCACCTCCCAGATCACGTCCCCACCGCCCGCTTCGTTCTCCGTGCAGCGCGGCACCGCTTCCCGTGGAGCGTTCAGCCTCACTCCATTGCAATGATCAGCGGCAAGCCTGTTGCGTTCCCTTCAGAGTTGTTGCAATGATTTCCCTCAATCTACCTGCAGCGACAACGCTTTGACGCAACAGGCTTGTTGGCGGATCCATGAATGCAACGTAGCGTTTCTGGTGTCGGAAACAGTGGGCCGAGGGGGCCCGCACCGGCCCATGAAGGAGTTACGTGATGCAGAAGTTCGCTACCCCCGCCCCCGTCC
Source organism: Streptomyces sp. 142MFCol3.1 (assembly GCF_000424945.1). Classification (NCBI taxonomy): domain Bacteria; kingdom Bacillati; phylum Actinomycetota; class Actinomycetes; order Kitasatosporales; family Streptomycetaceae; genus Streptomyces; species Streptomyces sp. 142MFCol3.1. The sequence continues at coordinate 1,503 of NZ_AUKV01000054.1, read as the reverse complement.
AGGCCGTTCTCGCCATCCCTGCCGGACGCATCCAACTGATTGCCGCCGACCGCTCCGACACCACGGTCGAGGTCCTACCCGCCAACCCTTCCAAGAGCCGTGACGTGAAGGCGGCCGAACAGATTCAGATCACCTACGACAGCGGTGTCCTGCGCATCCAGGCCCCGGAAGCGAACAACCGGATCCTCGGCCCCTGCGGCAGCGTCGAGGTGACCGTCCAACTGCCCGCCGGCTCCCGTGTGGAGGCGAAGACGGAGAGTGCGCAGTACCGCGGCGTGGGACGCCTCGGTGATGTCTCCTTCGAGGGTGGCTACCGCACCGTCAAGATCGACGAGGCCGACAGCGCCCGCCTGGTCGGTCTCGACGCTGACATCGTCGTCGGCCGGCTGAACGGTCCCGGTGAGATCAGCACCCAGAAGGGCGACGTGACCGTCACCGAAGCCGTGCGCGGCCCCCTCGCCCTGACCACGCAGATGGGTGACATCACCGTCGCCGCCGCCCACGGTGTCTCCGCCTCCCTCGACGCCAGCACCGGCTACGGCCGTATCGACAACACGCTGAAGAACGACGGCGCCCCGGCCCTGACCATCAAGGCGACCACCACGCACGGCGACATCACCGCTCGCAGCCTCTGACCTGCCGGGTGGGGGTGCAGGCACCGGGCCGGACTCCACAGCGCCGGCAGCTGCTTCTGGTCTGCCCGGTGATCCACACGAAGTCCGCGCCGGGGCGGTCGAGTCGGGTCGAGGTCGTGGAGTGAGCGGGAAGTCTCCACGACCTCGACAGGTCGGGGAGCCTTGCAGCTCACGTTATGGGCTGCGGACACGGTCGCACGGCGCGCAACGCTGCCGTCGCAGGAAGCGGAAGGATGACAGATGACAGCCCCGAACAGCAGATGCAGATGCGGTTCTCGACCTGCTTCACGATCAACACCACGGGCAATGGACCAGGACCCCGAGCCCGGATCGTCAAAAAGCTCATGCGCAGCCGGAGACTTGCGGGCTCCGGCGCCGCAGGCCTTCTGCCTCGGACGCGACGCAACGCCCAGCCGGTGCCGTCGATGTGGCCACGGGCGGGGGCGCCGGGCGGCGAGCGGGCGGGCGGGTTCGTCCGAGGCGGCCAGCATTGCCCGATGGCGGTGTGCAGCGCCGAGATGACCGGAAGAGCGACGTCAGCACTGGCGCCTGCGACAGCGGTTGCAGCCCGGCCCCGCCAGAGCGTTGCCGGGGCCGGGCTACCGGAATTCATTCGCAGTGCATTGGCCTTCAGGCCGGTGGTGAAGCGAATCTGATGGTGGCGACGCGGAGCGTCGCGGATTCAGGTCCGGCGGAGCCGGACACCGCAGTTCCTCGTCTGCGGTGCGGAGCGTCGCGTGGGCTGGTCCCGGCGGGGCCGGGCGGTGCTCACACCGGCCGGTTCTGCTGTTCGATGTACTGCCTGACCATGCTGAGCGGGGCGCCGCCGACGGTTGCGGCGAAGTAGGAGCCGGACCACAGCTTGTTG
>NZ_AUKV01000053.1:0-32664 GCF_000424945.1 Streptomyces sp. 142MFCol3.1 | reverse complement strand
CTGGACCTGCTGCTGACCTGGATCAGGATCCCCTTCCCGCTGCTGCGCCAGACGGCATGGCTGCTGACGGCCGCCACCATCGCGTTCAACGGCGCGGCGGCCTGGCCCGACCCGCTCGGCGTCGGCATGCACGCCGTCATCCCGATCCTCTTCGTCGTCTCCGTCGAAGCCGCCCGGCACGCCATCGGCCGGATCGCCGACATCACCGCCGACAAGCACATGGAAGGCGTCCGCCTCACCCGCTGGCTGCTCTCCCCGGTGCCCACCTTCCTCCTGTGGCGCCGCATGAAGCTGTGGGAACTGCGCTCCTACGAAGCGGTCATCAAGCTCGAACAGGAACGCCTCGTCTACCAGGCCCGGCTGCGCTCCCGCTTCGGCCGCGCCTGGCGCCGCAAAGCCCCCGTCGAATCCCTGATGCCCCTGCGCCTCGCCCGCTACGGCGTCCCCCTCGCCGAAACCGCGCCCTCCGGCCTGGCCGCCGCGGGCATCGAGCCGGCGCTCCTTCCCCCGGCGTCGAAGCAGCCGGAGCTGGAGACGGCCGTCCCCGCCGCGGACGGCCACGCCGCCGGGCAGGCGGCCGTCCCGCAGGCCGTGTCGCCCCAGGACCAGCGCCACACTCCGGACGACGGCCGGCCCGCCACCGCCGACCAGCCGGAGTACGGGCAGCAGACGCAGCCGGACGGCAACCCCTGGTTCGCCCAGCCCGGGCAGAACATCGTCTACGAGGGCGGCTACGACCCCGCCTACGAGCCGCCATACGACCCCACGTACGCCGCCGAGCAGGAGGGGTGGCAGTGGCACGACGAGCAGCAGCCCCCGATGTACGAGCCCGGCCCGGAGGAGACCGGCAGCTTCCCGATCCCCGCGGGCGCCGGCGGCCGTACGCGGCAGCTGGGCGAGGGCGGCGGCACCCCGGAACCGGAGCAGCTGCCGATCCCCTCGCCGCGTGAGGAGCAATCCCCGCAGTCGGACGAGAAGGCCCAGGAGGAGGCGTACTACCAGGTGTTCCGTCAGTCGATAGACGGCAGCTTCCCCACACCGCGCGTCCTCGGCGACAACATCGAGGCCACCTACGGCACGACGCTCAGCCCCAGCGCGCTGAAGAACCTCACGGACCGGTTCCAGAACCGCTTCAACGCGGAGCTGGAGGAGGACCACATCGCCTGAGGGGTGTCCGCGCCGCCCGGAGCCCGGGCGGACGTGAGCGGACGAAGGGGGCTCCCGGTGATCACCGGGAGCCCCCTTCGCCGTACCGTCCGGGGTGTTACGCGCCGAGCAGCTTGCGCACGCGCTCCTGCCCGACCGCGAGCAGCAGCGTGGGCAGTCGCGGGCCCGTGTCGCGCCCGACGAGCAGGTGGTAGAGCAGCGCGAAGAAGGTGCGCTGGGCGACCTTGATCTCCGGCGGGAGCTCCTTGGCGGTCGCGTCGGCGCTGTAGCCGGCCTGGACCTTGGGGACGCCGTAGACGAGGTGGGTCAGGCCGTCCAGGGACCAGTTCGCCTCCAGGCCCTCCAAAAGCAGGCGCAGCGAGGCGCGGCCCTGCTCGTCGAGGGACCCCAGCAGGTCGGCGTCCGGCTCGTCGCGGACGACGGTGCGCTCCTCGGCGGGAACCTGCGTGTTGATCCAGGTCTCGGCCTTGCCGAGCCGGGGCCGGACCTCGTCGAGCGAGCCGAGCGGGTTCTGCGGGTCGAGCTCGCTGAGGATGCGCAGGGTCTGGTCCTCGGCACCGGCGGTGATGTCGGCGACGGAGGCGAGCGTGCGGTACGGCATCGGGCGGGGTGTCCTCGGCAGCTCCCCGGCGGCCGTGCCCACCGCGCGCGCGTACGCGGCGGCGTCGGCCGGGAGGACCGAGCCGTCGGCGACCTTGCCCGCGAGCTTGTCCCACTCGTCGTACAGCCGCTGGATCTCCTGGTCGAATGCGATCTTGAACGACTGGTTGGGGCGACGGCGGGCGTACAGCCAGCGCAGCAGCTGCGGTTCCATGATCTGGAGCGCGTCCGCGGCCGTGGGCACGCCGCCCTTGCTGCTGGACATCTTCGCCATGCCGGAGATGCCGACGAAGGCGTACATCGGGCCGATGGGCTGCTTGCCGCCGAAGATCCCGACGATCTGCCCGCCGACCTGGAACGACGAGCCGGGCGAGGAGTGGTCGACGCCGCTCGGCTCGAAGATCACGCCCTCGTGCGCCCAGCGCATCGGCCAGTCGACCTTCCAGACCAGCTTGCCGCGGTCGAACTCGCTCAGCCGGACGGTCTCGGAGAAACCGCAGGCGGAGCAGGTGTAGGTCAGCTCGGTCGTCTCGTCGTCGTACGCCGTGACGGTGGTGAGGTCCTTCTCGCACCGGCCGCAGTACGGCTTGTACGGGAAGTAGCCCGAGGTGCCGCTGCCGTCGTCCTCGGCGGCGGCGCCGGAACCCTCGGCGGCCTCCAGTTCGGCCTCGTCGACCGGCTTCTGGCCCTGCTTCTTGGCGGGGGCCTTCTTGGTCCGGTACTGGTCGAGGATCGCGTCGATGTCGCCGCGGTGCTTCATCGCGAACAGCACCTGGTCGCGGTAGGCGCCCGAGGTGTACTGCTCCGTCTGGCTGATCCCGTCGTACTCGACACCCAGCTCGGCCAGCGCCTCGACCATGGCGGCCTTGAAGTGCTCGGCCCAGTTCGGGTACTCCGAGCCCACCGGGGCCGGTACGGACGTCAGCGGCTTGCCGATGTGCTCCGCCCAGGACTCGTCGATGCCGGGGACGCCGGCCGGGACCTTGCGGTAGCGGTCGTAGTCGTCCCAGGACAACACGTGCCGCACGGTGTACCCGCGGCGGCGGATCTCGTCGGCGACGAGGTGCGGGGTCATGACCTCGCGCAGGTTGCCGAGGTGGATGGGGCCGGAGGGCGAGAGCCCCGACGCGACGACGACCGGTTTGCCCGGGGCCCGACGCTCCGACTCGGCGATGACCTCATCCGCGTAACGGGAGACCCAGTCGGTGGTCTCGGTGCTCTGAGCCACGATCGGCACGTCCTTCTTTCTCATACGCCAGTACGGCTGACGCGTCCATTCTCCCAGCTCGGACCCGAACCGCGAAAACGGCTTTTCACCGCATGGGATACTGGGTTTTCTGTACTGAGAAACTCCCGGAACCCGAGCAGAACGGCACTCACTCCATGGCCTCGGTCACGTCCCTCACCGCTTCCGTCCACCAGCGCCTCGCGGACGCCCTCTCGGCAGCACTGCCGGAGGCCGGTTCCGCGGACCCGCTGCTGCGACGAAGCGACCGGGCCGACTTCCAGGCCAACGGCATCCTGGCGCTCGCGAAGAAGGCCAAGGCGAACCCGCGGGAGCTGGCCACCCAGGTCGTCGCGCAGGTCGAGTCGGGTGACGTGATCAAGGACATCGAGGTCTCCGGCCCCGGCTTCCTGAACGTCACGATCACCGACAGGGCGATCACCGAGAACCTCGCCGCGCGGTACGAGGACGGCGCGCGCCTCGGCGTGCCCGTCGCGGACCACCCGGGCACGACGGTCATCGACTACGCCCAGCCGAACGTGGCGAAGGAGATGCACGTCGGCCACCTGCGGTCCGCGGTGATCGGCGACGCGGTCGTCCAACTGCTGGAGTTCACCGGCGAGACGGTCGTCCGGCGCCACCACATCGGCGACTGGGGCACCCAGTTCGGCATGCTCATCCAGTACCTGATCGAGCACCCGCACGAGCTGGACCACAAGGACGGCGCGGTCTCCGGCGAGGAGGCCATGTCGAACCTGAACCGGCTCTACAAGGCCGCCCGGACGGTCTTCGACTCCGACGCGGAGTTCAAGACGCGGGCGCGGCGCCGGGTGGTCGACCTCCAGGCCGGCGAGCCCGAGACGCTGGCCATGTGGCAGAAGTTCGTGGACGAGTCGAAGATCTACTTCTACTCGGTCTTCGACAAGCTGGACATGGAGATCAGCGACGCGGACGTGGTCGGCGAGTCCGGCTACAACGACATGCTGGACGAGACGTGCCGCCTCCTGGAGGAGTCGGGCGTCGCGGTCCGCTCGGACGGCGCGCTGTGCGTGTTCTTCGACGACGTGAAGGGCCCGGACGGCAACCCGGTCCCGCTGATCGTGCGGAAGTCCGACGGCGGCTACGGCTACGCGGCGACCGACCTCTCCGCGATCAGGGACCGCGTCTTCAACCTGAAGGCGACGTCGCTCATCTACGTCGTGGACGCCCGCCAGTCCCTGCACTTCAAGATGGTCTTCGAGACCGCGCGCAGGGCCGGCTGGCTGAACGACGACGTGAAGGCCCACCAGCTCGCCTTCGGCACGGTCCTCGGCAAGGACGGCAAGCCCTTCAAGACGCGTGAGGGCGAGACGGTCCGGCTGGTCGACCTGCTGGACGAGGCGGTCGAGCGGGCCTCCGCGGTCGTGCGGGAGAAGGCGCTGGACCTGTCCGAGGCGGAGATCACCGAGCGGGGTGCCCAGGTGGGCATCGGCGCGGTGAAGTACGCGGACCTGTCGACGTCGGCGAACCGGGACTACAAGTTCGACCTGGACCAGATGGTCTCGCTGAACGGCGACACGTCCGTCTACCTCCAGTACGCGTACGCCCGTATCCAGTCGATCCTGCGGAAGGCCGGCGAGGTCCGGCCCGCCGCGCACCCGGAGCTCGAACTGGCCGGGGCGGAGCGGGCGCTGGGGCTGCACATCGACGCCTTCGCGGAGGTCGTCGCCGAGGCGGCGACCGAGTACGCCCCGCACAAGCTGGCCGCGTACCTCTACCAGCTGGCGTCGCTGTACACGACCTTCTACGACAAGTGCCCGGTCCTGAAGGCCGAGACGCCGCAGCAGGTGGAGAACCGCCTCTTCCTGTGCGACGTCACGGCCCGCACGCTGCACCAGGGCATGGCCCTGCTGGGCATCCGGACGCCCGAGCGGCTCTGACACCGCGGGCGCCCGGGCGGACAGAGCCCGACGACGGCCCCGGCGGGACGGCAGCGACCGTCCCGCCGGGGCCGTCCGCCTGTCAGGCGTAGTAGTGGATGGTGCCCCGCAGCGCGGCACCGCCCTCGCAGTGCTGGACGAAGGTCGCCGCGAACGCCTCGACGGCGCCGTCGTCCCCGCGCGCCAGCCTGGTCACGGTGAACTCGCCCGTGGACGTGTTGCAGCCGCGGCCGTTGCCGTGGACGTCGAGCCCGCCGAACGACTCGTCGCTGCTGCGCCGCGTCTCGTAGGTGCGGCCCGCCTCCAGCCGCTGTCCCGTCGGCGGGGTGAGCAGCGCCGTGTAGTACTCGCGCTTGCCCGAGACGTCGTACTGGACGCCGTCGCCCCACGCGCGCAGGCCGAACGTACTGGTGGCACCGGTGTGCCGGGCGCTCGTGCCCTGCCCGATGTAGTCCCCGGGGTCGCTGGTGTAGGCGTAGGACAGGGGCAGCGCCCGGTACTTGACGGCGCCCTTGAGCGCCGGGGCCGTGGCGCTCTCGCAGTGCTGGGTGTACGTCGCGTCGAGGACGGTGATCGCGCCGGAGTCGTCCGTCTCGATCTGGTCGACCGAGAACTGCCCGTACACCTCGTTGCACCCGCGTCCGTCGCCGGAGACGTCGAGGCCAGGAGAGCGGCCGGTGCGGAACGCGGCCCTCTCCGCGTCACGGTAGACACCCGGGTGGAGCTTCTCACCGGCCGGCGCGGCGAGTTCGACGTCCCACCAGGTGCTGTCGGTGGACACGCGGAAGCGGGCGTACTCCGCGGAGCCCCCCACACTGATCGTGGCCGTCTTCGCGGTGTACGCCGCGGCGGAGCCCTGGCCTATGTAGTCACCGGCCTGGCTGGTGTGGCTGTACCTGGTCACGGCCACGGGTGCGCCGTCTGCCGCCGCGGCGGGCGCGGCCAGGGCCGTGGTGAGACCGATCGCCGCCGTGAGACCCGCCAGCCGGCCGGTCAGAGCGCGTCGCCATCCTGTGCGTCGGGGCACGGACGCATCCCCCTCCATGAGGGCGGGCGCCCCCGCTGGGCACCCGCTCCTCCGATGTAACAACCATCACCGGCATCCATCACGGCACTGACGCCAATCAGCCAACACCTTGTCCGTTCAACGGTGTTGGCGTACGTCCACCCGCCTCGGGCAGACCGGTCCGCCCCGCGGGCGGGGGCGGGGCGCGTTGTCAGTGGCGGACCCTAGAGTCACCGGCATGGCGACACTTCCGAACCCGCTGCCGCAGCTCGCGGCCGACCCGAGCGGTGCCTCGCTCGGGCTTGAACTCCCGCCCGGGACACTGGTCGACACGACCGCCGAGGGCCCCTGGCACGAGCCGCTGCTGTGGCACGCCGACGTCCCCGCGCAGCCCGGCGGCTGGGCGGCGCTGGAGGCCGCCCGGCGGAAGGCCGGCCTGCTCCCGGTGCTCCTGGACATGGGGGGCGACCGGGGCGGCCCGCAGGACTGGGAGTTGATGCCGGACGAGATGACGTATGCGGGGGACCACGACGCCGAGGAGGTGCTCGCGGAGTTCTGGGACCGGTACGCGGCCGACGCACCGGGCGCCGACGAGGACTACCCCGGCAAGGAGAAGGTCGTCGAGATGTTCGGCGAGCCCCACACGTTCGACGAGACGATCGCGCCCTACGGCCCCGCATGGCCGGGCCTCGCGCCCGCCACCGGGCAGGGGGCCGACCCCGACGCCCGCGCCGCCGAGGTCGCCGACGCCCTCACGGACGGCGGCTCGGGGCTGAAGGACCCGCGCCTCGCGCTCGTACCGGCGCGGCGCAGCGCGGACATCCCGGCGGCGATCGGCTGGACCGGCCCGGTGAACTACGAGAACGACGTGGCGCGGCTGTGCGCCGTCCTGCGCTCGTGGGAGGACCGCTTCGGCATACGCGTCGTCGCGCTCACCTTCGACCAGCTGGTCCTGTCGGTGGCCGCCCCGCCGAGCACCCTGGCGGAGGCCGAGGCCGTCGCCGCCGAGCACTTCGCCTTCTGCCCGGACAACATCACGCAGGGCCATCACGAGGTCCTGCGCGACTACGCGGCGCAGGAGGTACTCGGCCGACAGGTCTGGTCCTTCTGGTGGGACTGAGCCGCGCGTGAGGCCGGTGGTCTTGCGACCACCGGCGGTCGTGCGCCGGCCAGTGGTCGCGCTCCAGCCGGTGGTCGCGCCCGGGGCGGAGGTCTAGCCGCGCAGCCCGGTCGCGAGCCTCCGCAGCCCCTCCGCGATCTCGTCGGGGGTCTGCGTGACGAAGCACAGCCGCAGCGTCGCCGGATCGGGTGCGGCGGCGTAGAAGGGGGCTCCTGGCACGTACGCCACGTCCTGCTCCACCACGCGCGGGAGCAGGGCCGTGGTGTCGTACGACCCGGGCAGCCGCGCCCAGAGGAACATGCCGCCCTCGGGGCGGGTCCAGGACGACCCGGCGGGCAGGGCGTCGGCGATGCCGGCGAGCATGGCGTCGCGCCGCTCCCGGTAGACGGCGGCGACCCCGGCCACATGGGCGTCCAGGTCCCGGTCGGCCAAGTACCGTGCGGCAGCGAGCTGGTTGACGGTCGGGGTGTGCAGGTCGGCGGCCTGCTTGGCGACGGCACACGCGCGGCGCAGGTCCGCGGGCGCCCGCAGCCAGCCCAGCCGCATCCCGGGCGCCATCACCTTGGAGAAGGAGCCCAGCAGTACGGTCCGGTCCGCCGCTCCGTCGTGGGAGGCGATCCACGGGACCCGCTCGCCCTCGAAGCGGAGTTCGCCGTACGGGTCGTCCTCGATGATCCACAGTCCGTGCCGGGCGGCCACCGCGGCGACGGCGGCCCGCCGCCCGCCGGGCAGGGTGCGTCCCGTGGGGTTCTGGAACGTGGGCACGGTGTAGAGCAGCTTGGGTCGCTCGCGGGCCGTCAGTGTGTCCAGGGCGTCCGGGTCGAGGCCGTGCTCGTCGCCGGGCACGGCCACGATCCGGGCCCCCGCGAAGGAGAACGCCTGGAGCGCCGCCAGATAGCAGGGGCTTTCGACGAGCACGGTGTCGCCCGGCTCAAGCAGGGCGGTGGCGAGCAGGGACAGCGCCTGCTGCGAACCGGTGGTGACGAGCACGTCGTCCGCGGTGGTCGGCAGTCCGCGGGCGCCGGTCCGCTCGGCCAGCGCGGCCCGCAGCGCGGGCTCGCCCTCGGTCGTCGAGTACTGCAACGCCCGCTCGGGGACCTGTGCGAGCACGTCGCGGTAGGCGGCGGCGATGCCTTCGACGTCGAACAGCTCCGGCGCGGGCAGGCCGCCCGCGAAGTTGACGACCTCGGGGCGCGCGGTGACCGCGAGGATGTCGCGTACCGGCGAGCCGCCGATCGCGGTGGCCCGTGCGGCGAGCGCGGGCACGGGTGCACTGCCGCTCCTGGCGGGAACGTTCTCGACGACGGTCACGATGGGCTCCTTGTCCGCGACTCCACGACGGCACTTCGTCCCACCCTACGGAGATCCCTGCCGCCTACACCTTTAAATTCCGCGATCCGGACGGCCGGACGCCTCACGGGCCGCTGGCCTCGGCCCGGGACCGCCCGGCCGCACCGGGGGTCAGCCCTTGACGCCCGTGGCGGCGTACCCGTTGATGTCCGCGTCCGTGACGTCGTCGATGGCGCGGTAGCGGACCTTCTCGATGTCGTCGAGCCCGGCGAGATGGACGGGATCGGCGGCCTCCGGCGCGGGCGCGGCCCCGTCGGGGCGCCTGTGGTGCGCGGACACGACACCCGGCTCGTCCGTCTCCGGCCCGCACTCCGTGAAGAACCGCTCGACCTCCGCCCGGGACCGCGGCACGAACGTGAACCCGCTCTCCGCGTAGGTGCGTTGCACGGCCCGGATGTTCTCCGGGTCGAGGTCCTCCGTGAGGGGGGTGAGCACCGGCCGGCTCCCCGAGGGCCGGGCGTCGACCAGTCGGCGCACGATCGGGTACGCCTCCTCGTCCTCGACGAAGTGCAGGATCGCCACCAGCACGTGCCCGCTCCGGCACGCCGCCATCGTGCCGGAGCGGGCGCGGGCACTGTCGTCAGGACGGCATGGAACCGGCAGAGCCGCGGTCGCTGCCGTCAGGACGGCTCGGTCGCGGACACCGCGGTGACGGTCACCGTGTCGTCGCACTCGGCGAGGACGCCGTCGTCCAGGGCGGCCTGGTGCGAACCGGCACCCGGGAGGCCGACCACCAGGGTCGGGTACGTGACGGGCGTCGAACCGGACTCGCAGTAGCCGTCGGCCTCGCCCTGGACCTGGACGAACGTCAGCTTCGTCCAGGCCTTGCCGCCCGGCGCGAGCAGAACCTTGGACGCGGCGCCCGAGGGCGTGACCGCCAGCGGGTGGTTCTTGTCAGGGGAGCCGTTGCCCGCACCCGCCACGGTCGGGTGGCCCTGGACGGTGCACGGCCCGGCGGAGGTGTTGGTGAACTGGACGACCGCCGCGCCGGTTCCTGTGCCGTCGGGCCGGTCCTCGGCCTGGCGCATGGACACCTCCAGGTCCGACGCACCGCAGGCCTTGGCCGCCGCGGGCGTGGACGGCGCGGACGGCGAGCCCTCACCGCCGGGCGAGGCCTTCCCCGAGGGCGACGTCGACGTGCCGGCCGACGGAGCGCCGCTGGACGCGGCCGGCTCGGCCGGTGGACGCGACGGCGAGGAGCCGGACCCCGCCCCGTCGTCGCCCGGCTGACACGCGGTCATGAACAGGGTGGCCGCCGACACGGCCACCATCGCCAGCGCTGCCCTGCGGACACCCGTCCTGTACTGCGTCCCGTACTGCATGCGGTCCCCCGAGAGAAGTTCAGGCGCCGGTCCTCACCGGCACTCGTCGCTTCAGAGCGCGGGACCGGTCCGCGGGGTTCACCTGCGGGGCCGTCTGTGACACGACGGTGACGGATTACGCACGTAAGGGCGGACCTCCGGACAATCGGCGCGCACGGCGGCGCCGTGTTCCGCCGGCGCAGCCGGCCGGCGCGGGCCCGCACGTCCTAACCGACGGCCGCCGTCTGCCACTCGCTGCCGCCCAGCGGATAGTCGTACGCCGGCCGTCCCGCGTTCCCGCTCGTGCGGAACACCTTCCCCCGGTCGTCGATCCGCACGGTCCCGTGCCGGGTCCCGCTCGACCACTCCAGTTCCAGGTACCAGCCGACGTCGTGCGCCCGCGCGTGCGCCAGCACGTAGAAGACCTCCGGATCGGACTCGCTGACCTTGTAGGGGAAGTCGCGCTGGCCGTGCTCCGGCACGACGGACGGGCGCCCGTTGTCGAGGTCCACACCGAAGGACTTCGTCGACACGTTGCCGCCGCAGCCCACGCCCATCGCGTAGTCGTTCCAGGGGAGCGGGCTGCCCTTGTGCACGACACGCACGTGCAGCGCCTCCAGCACGACGGTCGCCTTTCCGGTGCCCTGCACCGTGAGCGCGAGCATCTGGTCCTTGCCGGCGACGCCGCCGAGCGCGCCGACCCACCCGCGGGCGTCCTGCTCGCCGGGCGGCGGGGGCACCTGCGCGGGCTCCCGGTCCACCAAGTAGTGCTGGCTGCACGGGTCTTCGAACCGGTACGGGTTGGTGGCGACCAGGGGCGCGGTGCCCTCGGCGGCGCCGGAGCCCGGTGCGGCGCCGCCCGGCGCGGTGCCGGACGCCGACGTGTTGCCGCCGCGCGAGGCCGGCGCCGAGGGCGACGGGTGCCGCGTGCCGGGCGTCGCGGTGGCGTTCGCCGTGCCGGTCCCCGTCCCCGTGTTGCCGGGCGTAGCCTCGGCGGACGGGGCGACGGCCCCGGCAGACCGTTTCCCGCCCTGGTCGTCGTCCGTGCCGGGCACGAGGGTCGCGACGAGAGCGGCGGCGACGGCAGCGGCGGCCACGGCGACCGCGGCGAGCACGACGGAGCGCCGGCGCCGGGGCACCCGGGCCCGCGTGGGCACGGGCCCGCCCGGTGAGACGGGGAGAGGGGCCGTGGCACCGGATGAGCCGGCTCCGGCAGCGGCCTCCCGTGGGGACCCGGCCTCGGCCTCCGTGTCGTGGGCGGAAGAAGTCCCCGGCGCGTGAGCCGCTCCAGGTTCCTGCCCCGCCGTCGCCCGGTCGCCCGCCGCCACCGTGTCGGCCGCCATCACCGTGCCGGACACCGCCACCGTGTCGGCCGTCTCTGCCCCTTCGACCGCGACCGCCCCTTCGGCCGCCGCTGCCCGGTCCGCGGCCTTCGGCCCACCCGCCGCGGCCGGCACCGGCCCGGAGGACGGCGCCGGACCGCCCGACGCCTCCGGCTCCGCCGCTCCCTTGCGGCCCCGCAGCGCGTCCGCCCGCACCCACCTCCGGTGCAGTTCCAGCAGTTCGCCGGGAGTGGCCTTGCACAGCCGGGCGAGCCGTTCCACGGGCGCGTAGTCCGCCGGTACGGCCTCCCCGTTGACGTACCGGTGCAACGTCGACGCACTCACGTGCAGCCGCTTCCCCAGCACCCCGTAACTGAGCCCGGACCGCTCCTTCAACTCCCGCAGAAGCTCCGCGAAATCGTCCCGCGCCACCCTTCCCCCATCCCCGGCGTCCCGGGGCCGCGTTCCAGGGGCATGCCATTCCCCCAGGTCAGACCCCGTACAAACGTTCCGGCGTCCCGAATGCCCCGGCCACCGTGGCGGTCGGGACGGATCACCGCCCAAGCTGTTGTCATCCAAGCACGCCGCTCCCCTAGACCGGTCGAGCGGCCGCTCCAACCAGCCATACCTGCACAGGGGGACCACTCATGTCCGCACGCACCACCCGCACCCGCCTCCTCGCCGCCTCGACGGTCGCACTGGCCGCACTCGCGCTCTCGGCGTGCGACAACGGGCAGGGCGTACGGGACGAGGGCCCGTCCGCCGCGTCCAAGTCCTCTGCGCAGCCGACCGGTTCGTCCTCCACCGGGGGTTCCGCCCCCGGCTCCACGGGCAAGCCGGCCAGGAGCACCGGCGGCACGGACGGCGGCACCACGGCCGGCGGTTCGGGCGGCGCCTCGGGCTCGTCCGGAAAGACCTCCGGGGGCTCGACGGGCGACGGCAAGGCCGGCGGGCCCACCCGCAACGCCGCCTGCGACGGCTCCAACACGAAGACGACCGCCACCGAGGTCACCCGCCCCCTCAACCACATGCTCCTCACCGTCACCAACACCGGTTCGAAGAACTGCGACCTGACCGGCTACCCCGTCGCCCGATTCGGTGAGGCGCAGGCGGTGCCGCCGGTCGCCGAGGAGACCCACCCGCAGGCGGTCGTGACCCTCGCTCCCGGCGAGTCCGGCTACGCGGGCGTGCGCCTGTCCGCGGCGGACGGCAGCGGCGGCAACGGCTACACGGCCACGACCCTGGTCGTCGGCTTCGACAAGGGCGCCTCCGCCCGCCCCGCGCTCCCCTCGAAGGGCGTGTACGTCGACGACAAGCTCCTGCTCACGTACTGGCAGCAGAGCCTGGACGACGCCCTGGCGTACTGAGCGCGGGCGGCCGGGGGTCACTTACCGAAAGGTGAGGAGCCGACCAATTAGTGGGTACTTGTGGCGAGTTGGGGACCCGACCAGCATGGTCCCCATGACTTCCGACGATCTTGCCGAGTCCGCGGCCACCACGGCCCCCGCCGCCCCCGTCTGTGTCCTGGGCCTCGGCCTCATGGGCACGGCCCTGGCCTCCGCCTTCCTGAGGGCGGGGCACCCCACGACGGTGTGGAACCGCACCCCGTCGAAGACCGGCCCTCTGGTGGCCCGGGGCGCCGCCCCGGCCGACACCCCCGTCGGGGCCCTCACGGCCGGCCCGCTCACCCTCGTCTGCCTCACCACGTACGACGACGTGGCCGGACTCCTCCATCCGCACGCCGACGCCCTCGCGGGCCGCACCCTGGTGAACGTCACCAACGGAACGCCCGCGCAGGCCCGGCGGACGGCTTCCTGGGCGCGGGACCACGGCATCGCGTACCTGGACGGCGGCATCATGGCCGTCCCCCCGATGATCGGGACGCCCGCGGCGTACGTCCTCTACAGCGGCGATGAACAGGCCTACCGGACGCACCGGGGCACGCTCGCCGCGCTCGGCGGCACCCGCTGGACCGGCACCGACCCGGGCCTGGCCGCGCTGTACGACCTGTCGCTGCTGACGGGCATGTACGGGATGGTCGCGGGCGTGGCCCAGGCGTACGCCCTGATCCGTTCGCAGGGCATCGGCGCCCGGGAGTTCGCGCCGCTGCTGTCCGACTGGCTGGTCGCGATGGCCGGCGGTCTGGTCCCGGGCACCGCGGAGGCCGTCGACAGCGGACGGCATCTCACCGACGTGTCCAGCCTGGCGGTCAGCCGGGCCGCGTTCCCGGGACTCCTCGCGACCTTCGCGGAACAGGGCCTGCGCACCGAACTCTTCACACCGATGCGGGACCTGCTGGACCGGGCGGTCGCGGAGGGGTACGCCGACGACGGGCTCTCCCGCCTGGTGGACCTACTGGCGGCCTAGCGTCCGGGCGACCTCGGTGGCCCAGTAGGTGAGGATGTTCTGCGCCCCGGCCCGCTTGATGCCGGTCAGCGCCTCCAGGATGGCCTTGTCCCGGTCGATCCAGCCCTTCTCCGCGGCGGCCTCGATCATCGAGTACTCGCCGGAGATCTGGTACGCGGCGACGGGCACGTCGACCGCCTCCGCCACCCGTGCGAGGACGTCCAGGTACGGGCCGGCCGGCTTGACCATCACCATGTCGGCGCCCTCCTCGAGGTCGAGCGCCAACTCTCGCATCGCCTCCCGCACGTTGGCGGGATCCTGCTGGTACGTCTTCCGGTCGCCCTGCAGCGAGGAGCCCACCGCCTCGCGGAAGGGACCGTAGAACGCCGAGGAGTACTTGACGGTGTACGCCAGGATCGAGACGTCCTCACGGCCGATCTGGTCGAGCGCGTCGCGGACGACGCCGATCTGGCCGTCCATCATCCCGCTGGGTCCCACCACGTGCGCTCCGGCGTCGGCCTGCACCTGGGCCATCTCGGCGTACCGCTCCAGCGTCGCGTCGTTGTCGACGCGGCCCTCGGCGTCCAGGACCCCGCAGTGCCCGTGGTCGGTGAACTCGTCGAGGCACAGGTCCGACATGACGATCAGGTCGTCGCCCACCTCGGAGCGGACGTCGCGCAGCGCGACCTGGAGGATCCCGTCGGGGTCGGTGCCGGCGGTTCCCTGGGCGTCCTTGACGGCGTCGTCCGGCACGCCGAACAGCATGATCCCGGAGACACCGGCCTCCAGGGCCTCCACGGCGGCCTTCCGCAGGCTGTCCCGCGTGTGCTGCACGACACCGGGCATCGCCGCGATCGGCACCGGCTCGCTCACGCCCTCCCGCACGAACGCGGGCAGGATGAGGTCGGCGGGGTGCAGGCGCGTCTCCGCGACCATGCGGCGCATGACAGGTGTCGTACGCAGCCGCCGCGGCCGCGTACCGGGGAAGGATCCGTACTTCGTCATGCCCCCACGCTACGCCTGCCCCAAGGGCACCCATACCGACGCTTTGTCGGCGTTCGCGCCCGCGGGCCGGGCCGGGACCGGCCCGTCGGGCGTCCGAGCGCACGGCCGTCCGGGCCGCGGCGGGGGTCCGGGGACGGCAGCCCCCGTGTCCCACGGGACGGGTGGGGGCCGAGGGGGAAACACGTCCCCCTCGGCCCCCTGCCGTCAGGTGGTGCGGCGGCGGCGCGAGCCGGGCCGGCGCTCGCTCGGCCGCGTCACCGGGTCACCGGCGTCCAGCGCGGCGGCCCGTCGGCGCAGCCCGAAGTCGGCCAGCGCCTCCGCGAGCTTGTGCACCGACGGCTCCGGCGCCATGACGTCGACCCGCAGTCCGTGCTCCTCCGCCGTCTTGGCCGTGGCGGGACCGATGCACGCGATGACGGTCACGTTGTGCGGCTTGCCCGCGATGCCCACCAGGTTCCGCACGGTCGACGACGAGGTGAAGAGCACCGCGTCGAAGCCGCCGCCCTTGATGGCCTCACGCGTCTCCGCCGGCGGCGGCGAGGCCCGCACGGTCCGGTAGGCCGTGACGTCGTCGACCTCCCAGCCCAGCTCGATGAGCCCGGCGACGAGCGTCTCGGTGGCGATGTCGGCACGCGGCAGGAACACCCGGTCGATCGGGTCGAACACCGGGTCGTACGGCGGCCAGTCCTCCAGCAGTCCGGCGGCCGACTGCTCACCGCTCGGCACCAGGTCCGGCTTCACGCCGAAGGCGATCAACGCCTTCGCGGTCTGGTCGCCCACGGCCGCGACCTTGATCCCGGCGAAGGCGCGGGCGTCGAGCCCGTACTCCTCGAACTTCTCCCGCACGGCCTTGACCGCGTTCACCGAGGTGAAGGCGATCCACTCGTAGCGGCCGGTCACCAGGCCCTTGACCGCGCGCTCCATCTGCTGGGGCGTGCGCGGCGGTTCGACGGCGATGGTCGGCACCTCGTGCGGTACCGCTCCGTAGGACCGCAGCTGGTCGGAGAGCGAAGCCGCCTGCTCCTTCGTACGCGGCACGAGGACCTTCCAGCCGAACAGCGGCTTGGACTCGAACCACGACAACTGGTCGCGCTGGGCGGCTGAGGAACGCTCACCGACCACGACTATCACCGGCCGGCCGCCTTCCGGGGACGGCAGCACCTTCGCCTGCTTCAGCGTCTGCGCGATGGTGCCGAGGGTGGCGGTCCAGGTGCGCTGACGCGTGGTGGTACCGGCGACGGTCACCGTCATCGGGGTGTCGGGCTTGCGCCCGGCCGCCACGAGTTCACCGGCGGCCGCGGCCACGGAGTCGAGCGTCGTCGAGACCACGACGGTCCCGTCGGACGCGCCGACCTCGGTCCAGCAGCGGTCGGAGGCCGTCCGCGCGTCGACGAACCGGACGTCCGCGCCCTGCGCGTCGCGCAGCGGCACACCCGCGTAGGCGGGCACGCCGACGGCGGCGGCGATGCCGGGCACGACCTCGAACGGGACGCCCGCCGCGGCGCACGCGAGCATTTCCTCGGCGGCGTACGTATCAAGTCCCGGGTCCCCGGACACCGCACGCACGACCCGCTTGCCGCCCCGCGCGGCCTCCATGACAAGATTGGCGGCGTCCCTCGACGCGGGGTCACCAACGGTTGTTGACGCGCCGTCAACAACCGTCAGCTGAGGCGCGCCCGTGCCCATGTACGCGTCCGGAGAAGTGTCCGGATCGGTGCTCAGCACGGCGACGCTTTGTCTGGCATGCACACGCACCACGTCGAGCACCTCGTGCTCGGCGACGAGAACGTCCGCGTTCGCCAGCGCCTCCACGGCGCGCAGTGTCAGGAGTCCTGGATCCCCGGGTCCGGCACCCAGGAAGGTGACGTGCCCGTGTTCCGGACCGGCGGGAAGGTTGGTGGGGCTCAAAGTGCTCGCTCCCCCATCAGACCGGCCGCGCCCTTGGCAAGCATCTCGGCGGCGAGTTCACGGCCGAGCGCAATCGCTTGGTCATGTGTCTCGGGCACGGGACCGGTGGTGGACAGCTGCACCAGCGTCGAGCCGTCGGTCGTGCCGACGACGCCGCGCAGGCGCATCTCCTTGACAATCTGCCCGTCGGCCAGCAGGTCGGCGAGCGCGCCCACGGGCGCGCTGCAACCGGCCTCCAAGGCGGCAAGCAGGGACCGCTCGGCGGTCACGGCGGCCCGGGTGAACGGGTCGTCGAGCTCTCCGAGCGCTGCGACGAGGTCCGCGTTGTCCGCGGCGCACTCGATCGCCAGTGCCCCCTGGCCGGGGGCGGGCAAAACAGTGTCGACCGACAGGAAGTCGGTGACCTCGTCGATACGGCCGATCCGGTTGAGTCCGGCGGCGGCGAGCACGACGGCGTCGAGTTCCCCGCTGCGCACGTACCCGATACGGGTGTCGACGTTCCCGCGGATGGCGACCGTCTCGATCGTCATCCCGTGATTGCGCGCGTACGCGTTCAGCTGGGCCATGCGGCGCGGCGAACCGGTGCCGATGCGCGCGCCCTCGGGAAGTTCGGTGAAGGTGAGACCGTCACGGGCGACCAGCACGTCGCGCGGGTCCTCGCGCAGCGGCACGGCGGCCAGCGCCAGGTCGTCGGGCTGCGCGGTCGGCAGGTCCTTGAGGGAGTGCACGGCGAAGTCGACGTCACCGCGCACCAGTGCCTCGCGCAGCGCGGTCACGAAGACCCCGGTGCCGCCGATCTGCGCGAGGTGCTCGCGCGAGGTGTCGCCGTACGTCGTGATCTCGACCAGCTCGACGGGGCGCCCGGTCACCCGGCTGACGGCGTCCGCCACCTGCCCGGACTGGGCCATGGCGAGTTTGCTGCGCCTGGTCCCCAGCCTCAGCGCACCTTCTCGGTAGGTTCGCGGCTCACTCATGCTCGCCCTCGGTTCCTGGCGTTCTCGTTCTCGGGTTCGTCGTCGGCCCGCGAAACGGAGGCGACCGTCTCGGGGTCCAGATCGAACAGGGTCCGCAGTGCGTCCGCGTACCCGGCGCCGCCCGGCTCGGCCGCGAGCTGCTTGACCCGCACGGTCGGCGCGTGCAGCAGCTTGTCGACGACACGCCGCACGGCCTGTGTGATCT
Organism: Streptomyces sp. 142MFCol3.1; assembly: GCF_000424945.1. Lineage (NCBI taxonomy): Bacteria > Bacillati > Actinomycetota > Actinomycetes > Kitasatosporales > Streptomycetaceae > Streptomyces > Streptomyces sp. 142MFCol3.1. The sequence continues at coordinate 15,216 of NZ_AUKV01000053.1, read as the reverse complement.
CACCGCGCTGCTTGTCGTCGAGGCCGGGCAGCCGGCCGTCGAGCCGCGCGATCTCGTTCGCGACGACGTCGGCGGCCATGGCGCGCAGAGCCACCACGGTGGGCGTGATGTGCGCCGCCCGCTGGGCGGCGCCGAAGGCGGCCACCTCGTCGGAGACGATCCTGCGCACCTGGTCGACGTCCGCGGCCATCGGCGCGTCCGCGGAGGCCTCGGCCAGCGACTCGATGTCGACGAGACGCACGCCGAGCAGCCGGTGCACGGCGGCGTCGATGTCGCGGGGCATCGCGAGGTCCAGCAGCGCGAGCACGGGCGCGGGCCGGGGGGCCCCGGCGACGGGCTCGGGCCTGCGGCGCTCGGGGATGCGGCCCGCGGTGGCGACGGCGGAGACCAGCGCGGCGATGGCGTCGGCGTCGCTCTCCGGGTCAAGCAGCGTGGACACGCCCGCGTCGTGGACCGTGGCGGTGCGTGCGGCGGCCGGACGCTGCGCGCGGCCCGCCGCGTCGCCCTTGTCCACCCATGCCGCGTGCTGCTCCAGCTCGGCCGCGGCCATGCCGGCCACCGCCGCCTCGCCGAGCACCGAGAATCCGGCCGTGCTCTGCACTCCGGGCAGGTCGAGGGGGCAGCCCTCCTCGGCGCCGACGCCGGTCGGCGCGAGCGTGGTGCCCGGCTGCGCGGTGCGGGCCGCGGGTGACGGCGTACGGGCGGACCCGGCACCGGACACGGACACTCCCGTGCGGCCCTCCACGGCCGCCGCGACGGCCTCGGCCGTCAGGACGAGCCCGGTGGCGCCGGTGCAGGAGACCGCGATGTCGGCACGTGTCAGCTCGACCGGTACCGACTCCATCGGTACCGCGCGGGCCGACACGTCCGTGTCCTCGCTGTCGGTGAGGATCCGGGCCAGGCGCTCGGCACGGTCGAAGGTGCGGTTGGCGATCACGATCTCGCCGACCCCGGCGCGCGCGAGGGTGGCCGCGGCCAGCGAGGACATCGAGCCCGCGCCGATGACCAGGGCCTTCCTGCCCTTGGCCCAGGCCTCGACCGCCGCACCGGCGGACAGCTGCTCCAGGCCGAAGGTGACCAGGGACTGGCCCGCACGGTCGATGCCGGTCTCGGAGTGTGCGCGCTTGCCGACCCGCAGTGCCTGCTGGAACAGGTCGTTCAGGAGACGGCCGGCGGTGTGCAGCTCCTGCGCGGTGGCCAGCGCGTCCTTGATCTGGCCGAGGATCTGGCCCTCGCCCACGACCATCGAATCCAGGCCGCACGCCACGGAGAAGAGGTGGTGGACCGCCCGGTCCTCGTAGTGCACGTACAGGTACGGGGTGAGCTCCTCGAGGCCGACCCCGCTGTGCTGGGCGAGCAGCAGGGACAGCTCGGCGACGCCCGCGTGGAACTTGTCCACGTCGGCGTACAGCTCGATGCGGTTGCAGGTGGCGAGCACGGCGGCCTCGGCGGCCGGTTCGGCGGCGAGGGTGTCCTGGAGCAGCTTGACCTGCGCGTCCGCGGACAGCGCGGCGCGTTCGAGGACGCTGACCGCAGCGCTGCGGTGGCTCAGCCCGACGACGAGGAGACTCATGCCGGCATCACGGCGGGGACGTCCCCGTCGGGTCCCTTCTCGTCGTCGCCCTGGTGGGCCGCGGCCACGGCCCCGGCCTGCGACTCGGCTTCCTCGCCGGCCTTGCGCTGCTCGTGGAACGCCAGGATCTGCAGCTCGATGGAGAGGTCGACCTTGCGCACGTCGACGCCGTCCGGGACGGACAGGACGGTCGGTGCGAAGTTCAGGATGGAGGTGACCCCGGCGGCGACCAGGCGCTCACAGACCTGCTGGGCGACGCCCGGCGGGGTGGTGATCACGCCGATGGAGACGCCGTTGTCGGAGATGATCTTCTCGAGGTCGTCGCTGTGCTGCACGGTGATCCCGGCGACCTGCTTCCCGGCCATCTCGGGATCGGCGTCGATCAGCGCGGCGACCCGGAAGCCACGGGACGCGAACCCTCCGTAATTGGCCAGCGCCGCGCCGAGGTTACCGATACCGACGATCACAACCGGCCAGTCCTGGGTCAGGCCCAGTTCACGGGAGATCTGGTAGACGAGATACTCGACGTCGTACCCCACGCCACGGGTCCCGTAGGAGCCGAGGTACGAGAAGTCCTTGCGCAGCTTCGCGGAGTTGACCCCCGCCGCGGCCGCGAGCTCCTCGGAGGAGACCGTGGGGACCGAGCGCTCCGACAGTGCGGTGAGAGCTCGGAGGTACAGCGGAAGCCTGGCGACGGTGGCCTCGGGAATGCCTCGGCTGCGGGTCGCCGGTCGGTGAGTTCGGCCAGTTGCCACGGTGCTCCTGCGGGTAGAGCGGGGCTGCAGGCGGTCACACGTACCTAGACCGCCCCGTCGAATGCAGGCTATGTCTTTGTGAACGCGTGCACAAAGATGGTGTCCGATTTGCCCGGCCAACGTGACCGGGGTCACGCGCGCCCGGCGCGCACGTATGGAACCGGCGCACACGCATCTTCGTTCGGCACCTGAAGGGGGCAAAACCGCACACTCTCCTCAACGCATCCCGCCCCCGAGACCAGTCGCCGTCGATCCTAGGCGACTTTCCGGACCACTTGGACTGCCCAGTCAGGTCACATCGAGGTCACGGCGCGCCCGCGAGGTGGCCGCACCGGCGTTCCCGCACGGCGTCCCCCGGGTGAGTTCACCGTGTGAGGGCCTTGCGCAGACGCTCCTCGTCCACCCGCCAGAACGTGTGCTGCGCGCCGTCCACCAGCACCACCGGGACCTGTTCCCAGTACTCGCGGTGCAGCGCCTCGTCCTGGGTGATGTCCTTCTGCTCCCAGGGGACGCCGAGATCACCGCAGACCTTCTCGATGACCTGCTGTGCGTCATCACACAGATGACAGCCGGGCTTCCGGATCAATGTGACGAGCCGGTCCTGGGGGGCCTTGCGCCGAAACATGGGACTCATGTCGGCCATTCTCGCCCCGCGCTCGGCGACACGGCTCCTCGGGCGAGCACATCCGTCGAACCTCCCCTGAACACCCGCGGAGCCGCTCCGGCGCGCCAATGGGAGCACTTCTTCCACGACTCGGTCGCGGAGAGTTCACAGCGCCGAATCCTCTCGGCTCCGGAACCACCGAACAGACTGGCTATGCTCACGCCATGGCCGCTCTCGGATGGCTCACTCCCCGTAGGCGCTCCGCCACGGCGCGGAGCGTGTTGGCAGGCGAGGCCTCTGCGGAGGCAGCGCGCAAGTCCTCGCAGGAACTGTCCTCGCAGGAACTGGAAGAACCGGCACCCGACACCGCCGCGGAGGAACCGGAGTTCCCGGTCCTCGGCGACGACAGGGCCGCCGCGTTCTTCGACCTCGACAACACCGTGATGCAGGGCGCGGCCCTCTTCCACTTCGGCCGGGGCCTGTACAAGCGGCGGTTCTTCGAGACGCGTGACCTCGTCCGATTCGCGTGGCAGCAGGCGTGGTTCAGGCTCGCCGGCGTCGAGGACCCCGAGCACATGCAGGACGCGCGCGACTCCGCGCTGTCGATCGTCAAGGGACACCGCGTCTCCGAACTGATGTCGATCGGCGAGGAGATCTACGACGAGTACATGGCCGAGCGGATCTGGCCCGGCACCCGCGCCCTCGCCCAGGCCCACCTCGACGCGGGCCAGAAGGTGTGGCTGGTGACGGCCGCGCCGGTGGAGATCGCCACCGTGATCGCCCGCCGCCTCGGCCTGACCGGCGCCCTCGGCACGGTCGCGGAATCCGTCGACGGCGTCTACACCGGCAAGCTGGTCGGCGAGCCGCTGCACGGCCCGGCGAAGGCGGAGGCGGTCCGCGCCCTGGCCTCGGCGGAGGGCCTGGACCTCTCGCGCTGCGCCGCGTACAGCGACTCCCACAACGACATTCCCATGCTGTCGCTGGTCGGGCACCCCTACGCCATCAACCCCGACACCAAGCTGCGTCGGCACGCCCGGGACTCCGACTGGCGCCTGCGCGACTACCGCACCGCCCGCAAGGCCGCCAAGGTCGGCATCCCCGCCGCGGCCGGAGTCGGCGCGGTGGCCGGCGGCACCGCGGCCGCCATCGCCCTCCACCGCCGCCGCCGCTGACCCACCCCGACGCCACGGCCCCGGCCCTCCAGGCCGGGGCCGGCCGCGTTACCCGTACGCCGCCGCGAACTGCGGGCACTTCCGGCCGACGCCCGAGAGATCCCGGCCCGCCCGACGCCGGGCGAACCGCCCGGGCCGGCCACCGGGCCGCGCCCAATTCAGCGGGTCCTACCCCCACAGCCCCGCCGCCAGTCCCCTTGCCGCGAGACGGCCACAACACGCCCCGCACTCAGGCGGAACACGAACTAATCCGATCAACAACTGTTCACCATCTGGCACTTGAAAAGTCGTCGATCGATAACAGAAGCGACGTAATCGATGATTTTAGCAACTGGGTGTAGCGCTGCCTGTACGAAGCGTTATTCTCCTCAGACGCAAACCGGTACCCCTCCGTCGCTACGACGGGTGAACGGTCCCGCGCTGCACGTGATGGAAGCTCTGCCTCTGGGAGTCCCGTGTACTCACACGTCGGGGTTGACGCCTCGGGCCTGGCTACGCTGCGCGCAACGGTCCTGGACCGTCTTCGCGGCTTCGTCCCCACCGCGTACGCCGTACCCGCCCTCGCCGCCCCCGCGCCCGTCGGCCCCTGCTACGCGCTGGCCGACGGCAACGCGGCGGTCGGCAGGCGCGGCCGCTCGAGCTCGGCCACCACCGCACGCCGCCCGGCCGCGGACAGTGACAGCGCCAGGATGATGGACCTCGTGGAGCGCGCGCAGGCCGGCGAGGCCGACGCGTTCGGACGGCTCTACGACCAGTACAGCGACACCGTGTACCGCTACATCTACTACCGGGTGGGCGGCAAGGCGACCGCCGAGGACCTGACGAGCGAGACCTTTCTGCGGGCCCTCAGGCGCATCGGCACCTTCACCTGGCAGGGCCGCGACTTCGGCGCCTGGCTCGTCACGATCGCCCGCAACCTGGTCGCCGACCACTTCAAGTCCAGCCGATTCCGGCTGGAGGTGACCACCGGCGAGATGCTCGACGCGAACGAGGTCGAACGCTCCCCCGAGGACTCCGTCCTGGAGTCCCTGTCGAACGCGGCGTTGCTCGACGCCGTCCGGCGCCTCAACCCGCAGCAGCAGGAGTGCGTGACACTCCGCTTCCTCCAGGGGCTCTCGGTCGCCGAGACCGCCCGGGTGATGGGCAAGAACGAGGGCGCCATCAAGACCCTGCAGTACCGGGCCGTCCGCACGCTGGCCCGGCTGCTCCCGGACGACGCGCGCTGAAGCCTGTACCACCCATAGCGATCCCGCACGTTCAGCGACGATCAACTCACCCTATGTAAAAGACTGTTGACTTCGCGGTCCGATCATCCGTCGTCCGTAACCCAAGTGCCGCGACGCTCGTTGTGCGGGATACAGGCTCCCTGTGGTCACCCCTTGGCCAGCACTGATCACTCGATCGTGTGAATGTGGTCAGGGAGTGCACCCTCAGGACCCCCTGGGGAGTCGACCGTCATGACGAGAGGAGGTGCCGCCAGTGATCGCGAACGTATCGGCACACCGGCGGGCGAACGCCTTCGCCCAGGCTCTGGAGGAGCAGTCCGAACAGGACCCGGCGGCCGAGCAGCCCGATGGATGGGCGCCGTCCCCGGCTACTGCGGAACGGACCGAGGAGGGCCCGCTCCTGGCCCTCGCCACCGGTCTCGGCGAACTGCCCAAGCCGGAGCTGGACCCCGAGGTCAAAGTCGTGCAGCGAGCCCAGCTCGTCGCCGCGATGGAGGCCATGCTGCTGGAGGGCGCTGCCGGGGGCGAGGACCGCGATCCCGCGGTGCCCGAGCAGCGGACCCACCGGGCCAAGGGCGCGCACCGGGCGAGCGGGCTGGGCAAATTGCGACCGCGGTCCCGGCTGTCGAAGGGCTTGGCCGCGGGCGGGCTCACCGTCGGTGTGGCCGCCGGAGCCTTCGGCGGTGTGGCCGCCGCCAGCTCCGACGCCCTCCCCGGAGATTCGCTCTACGGGCTCAAGCGAGGCATGGAGGACATCAAGCTGGGCCTGGCCCACGGCGACAGCGACCGCGGCGAGCTCTACCTCGACCAGGCCTCGACCCGGCTGAGCGAGGCGCGGCGGCTGATGGAGCGGGACCGCTCGGGCCAACTCGACCACGAGTCCCTGGGCGAGGTCCGCCGTGCCCTGTCGGGCATGCAGCACGACGCCTCGGAAGGCCACCGTCTGCTGCACGAGGCGTACGCGAGGGACGGCTCACTGGGCCCCATCCAGGCCCTGTCCGCCTTCTCCCAGTCGCATCGTCAAGCCTGGGGCGCGCTGCGCGACCGGCTGCCCGTGCAGCTCGGCGACGTCAGTGACCAGGTCTCGTCGGTCTTCGACGCCATAGACGAAGAGGTCGGCCCACTGCGCTCGTTGCTGCCCCCGACGCCCTCTCCGGAGGGCACCGGCCGCCACCGCGGCAGGAGCGAGGAGGCCACCGCCTCGTCCGGGACGGACGCTTCGGCGCCCAGCACTGCCACCAGCGGCTCCTCGGCCGGCGGTCACAGCAGCGGCAAGCCGAAGCCGTCCAGCTCGGACAGCAGCAGCGACGGCCTCATCGGCGGCAGCACGGGCGGACTTCTGGACCCGCCCAAGGACACCGCCAGTTCCTCGCCGTCCGGCAGCAGGAGCACCCCGACGAGCGAGCCGGACGTCACCCTGCCCCCGCTCCTCCCGGGCCTCCTCCCGGGCCTGGGCATCGACAGCGACGACAACTGACGCACTACGCGGCTGGGGGCGCTCTTCTCCGGAAGGGCGCCCCCAGCCGCGTACCGGCGCGTGTACGAACCGGTCCAGCCGAAGAACTCAGCAGGACCCGAAACACTCAGAAGAACACGGACCGCCGCTGCACCAGCAGCTTGTACAGCGTGTGCTGGATCTGCTCCCTGACCTGGTCCGTCAGGTTGAACATCAGCATCGGGTCCTCGGCCGCCTCCGGCGGATAGCCGTCCGTGCGGATCGGCTCACCGAACTGGATCGTCCACTTCGTGGGCAGCGGAATCGCACCGAGCGGCCCCAGCCACGGGAAGGTCGGCGTGATCGGGAAGTACGGGAAGCCCAGCAGCCTCGCGAGGGTCTTCGCGTTGCCGATCATCGGGTAGATCTCCTCCGCGCCCACGATCGAGCACGGGATGATCGGGGTGCCCTTTCGCAGGGCGGTGGAGACGAACCCGCCGCGGCCGAAGCGCTGGAGCTTGTAGCGCTCGCTGAACGGCTTGCCGATGCCCTTGAAGCCCTCCGGCATCACACCGACCACTTCACCCCGTTCCAGGAGCCGTTCGGCATCCTCCGCGCAGGCCAGGGTGTGACCGGCCTTGCGGGCCAGTTCGTTGACGACCGGCAGCATGAAGACCAGGTCGGCGGCGAGGAGCCGGAGGTGCCGGCCGGCAGGGTGGTTGTCGTGCACGGCGACCTGCATCATCAGGCCGTCCAGCGGCAGGGTCCCCGAGTGGTTGGCGACGATCAGCGCCCCGCCCTCGGACGGGATGTTCTCGATGCCCTTCACGTCGACGCGGAAGTACTTGTCGTACAACGGCCGGATCAGCGACATCAGGGCCTGGTCGGTGAGTTCGGCGTCGTAGCCGAAGTCGTCGACCTCGTAGTCACCGGTCAGCCGGCGGCGCAGGAAGGCCAGGCCCCCGGCGATACGCCGCTCCAGGCCGCCGCCGTCCTGTTGCTGCTGGGGTGGCTGTTCCTCACGCGTCACAGGAACATCATCCTGTGGGACGGCCGGGCCCGGCAGGGGCTGGACCTCACGAACCACCACGGGCTCCGCCTTGCGCCGGCTCCCCGCGGCCCGGCGCCGCTGCGGGCGCTGCATCGCAGCCCCGCGCGACCGGTCGTCATCGAACGGAATGACTTTGGCGTCCGCCATCGTTGATGCGCTCCTCAGTTGGCGCTCTGCGTCGGAGGGTGGCCGCCGCCCAGGACGGGCAGCGCGGCGATCCGGTCGACGGCCCCCGCAAGGGCCTCGGGGGGCAGGAGGCCGGGCCCCCGGCTGCGGGCGAAGTCGGCGAAGGTCTCCGCGGTCGTGTACTTCGGCTTGTAGCCCAGCGTCTCGCGCATCTGGATCGTCGACACGACCCGGCCGTGCGTGAGCAGCCGCAGTTGCTCCGGCGAGAAGTCCGTTACACCCAGGGTACGCACGGCCGTGCCCGCCCAGCTGAGCGCGGGCAGCAGCAGCGGCACCGTGGGCCGGCCGAGACGTCGCGCGCACTGGGAGAGCAGCAGAACGCCGTCGCCCGCGATGTTGAACGTGCCGCTGTTGAGGGTGCCGCGTTCCGGCTCGTGCGAGGCCAGTCGCAGCACCTCGATCACGTCGTCCTCGTGCACGAACTGCAGGCGCGGGTCGTAGCCGAAGACGGTCGGCAGCACGGGCAGCGAGAAGTACGAGGCGAGCGGCGAGTCCGCGCTCGGCCCGAGGATGTTCGCGAACCGCAGCACACACACGGCCACATCGGGCCTGCGGCGCGCGAACCCGCGTACGTAGCCCTCGACCTCCACGGTGTCCTTCGCGAAGCCGCCGCTGGGAAGCGACTTGGGCGGGGTGGTCTCGGTGAAGACCGCGGGGTCGCGGGGGGCGGAGCCGTACACGTTCGTACTGGACTTCACGACGAGCCGTTTGACCGTCGGGGACTTCTGGCAGGCACCCAGGAGCTGCATGGTGCCGATGACGTTGGTCTCCTTGACCGTGGTCCGGCTGCCGCCGCTCAGCGCCGTACCGGTCACGTCCAAGTGCACCACCGTGTCGACGGTGTGCTCGGCGAGCACCCGCGCGATGGCCGGCTGGCGGATGTCCGCCTGCACGAAATCGGCGCCGCCGAGATGATGCTCGGGCGGGACCGCGTCCACGGCCACCACCCGGTCGACCTGCGGGTCACGCTGGATCCGTCGCACGAACCGGCCCCCCAGCTGGCGGGCCACTCCGGTCACGAGCACGACCTTCCCCAAGATCAGCGCCTTCCTTCCAGAACTGGACGTAGCTCTGCGCGTACCCTGCCGGGTTCCCCGTGTGCCGCCAACTTAGCGGTTGGACGTTGCGCTGTGATGACCGCCCGATGCATGAAGTGACGACAGCCACAGACGTACGACCAGACCCAGCCATTCGGCCTAAGGCTCACACACCTCCGCGCCCCGCACCTGACCGGCCCCGAACCCGGGCGGACCGGTGCCGCACCCGCACCGGACCGGCGCCCGCAGAGCGCGAGCACCCGCCCGCACGGCCGCCCGGACACGAACGTGGCCCCCCACCAGCCGGTGGGGGGCCACGTCATGCGCTTGTGCGGCGCCGCTTACTTCTTGTTGCGACGCTGAACGCGAGTGCGCTTGAGCAGCTTGCGGTGCTTCTTCTTCGCCATCCGCTTGCGCCGCTTCTTGATAACAGAGCCCACGACTACCCTCGCTCACTTCTCTTTACTCGGTGCTGGGCTGCATGGGCCCACACGACCTATGAGGGGCCAGCCTACCCGTCCGAGCGCCGAGGTCGTAATCGAGGGGTTCCGGGAGATCTCCATCGATCCCCCGGAAACGCCGTCAGGCCGTCTCCACCCCCACATAGCTCTCACGGAGGTACTCGTGAACCGCTTGCTCCGGCACCCGGAAGGACCTCCCCACCCGGATGGCCGGCAGATGACCGCTGTGCACCAGCCGGTACACGGTCATCTTCGACACTCGCATCACCGAGGCGACCTCCGCCACGGTAAGGAACTGAACCTCGTTCAGAGGCCTCTCGCCAGCTGCAGCCATGACACACCTGAACCTTCCGCACTCGACGGCCACCGGCTTCCCCTTCCGGTGACTCTTCGTCGTTGCGTGCTCACTCCCCAGACTAGGGGCGGGTGATGCGAGTGGGGAAGAGGGGATGCCATCGGGCGCCTACTGTGACAGACACGCTCGATTGAGTACATAGCGAGTAAGCGGTCGGTAGTAATCAGACCGCACAGCGTCATCAAGCGGAACGACGACGGACACCTGCCCCTCTGCCTCTCCGACGAAGAGCGCAGGATCGTCCGTATCGGCCAGCCCCATCGCCTCGAACCCCAGCTGACCTGCCCCGCAGACCCATCCGTGGTCCCCGATGACCAGCCCCGGGAGGGGGCCGCCGGCCTCCGCGGCGGCCGCCAGAGCGGTCCGAACCGGGAGCGGCGAGTGGGTGTGCGCGCCGGTCGTACGCCCGGTGGCCTGCACGCCTGGTTCGCGCACCAGCGCGACACCTTGTACGTAGTCAAGGTTGTACGTGCGTAGGCCGAACCGGGTCGTTATGTCGACACAGCTACCCTGCGCGGGAGTGAGGACCGTACACCCCGCCGCCGACAGGGCGTCCGCGAGAGCGGCGTAGAAACCGATCAGCCGGTGCGGATGACCGGTGCCGAGGAGCACCGGAGTACGGCTGCGGGCCGCCTCGCCGAGCCGCTGCGCGAAGGCGTCGAGCGCCACCAGGGTGCGCTCGGGATCGATCACATCATGCCCTGAAGTGTGCGCGGGATCGGCCGAAACCCCGCACTTGTCGGCCATCAGATCGATCAAGTCCTGCTGCCGCCAGGTCCATTCGGGATCGAGGCCGAGCAGCATCCGGGGATCGCGGGCGGCGAAGAGCCGATAGCTGCGCAGGCTCTCCTCGCGCGAGGTGGCCACGGGCCCGGCCAACCGGGCGGCCAGCAGGTGTGCACGCATTGCTCCGGTGCTCAACACGTCAGCGATGCTGGCGCATCCGTCGTCGCCGCAAGCCCAAAACGCAGAAAATGCCCCACAGTTGGCCTAATGGGTCCACAGGGTCGGCACAGCTTACGGCCGGGGGCCGGGGAGTCGCCCTAGGCCAGAAGGCCGCGCAGCGGGAACACGGCCCTGCGGGTGGCGACGATCGCCTGGTCCAGACGGTCCGCGGGGTCGTACCCCGCCTCCCAGTCCTTCCAGGACACGGGCCAGCGGCCGTCCGTCATCCGCGCCGGCGCCAACTGCCGGGCACGGGCGAAGACTTCCAGCCGCCAGCTCTCGGGGATCACCGTCTCGGGCGCCAGCGGCCGGCCCGCGGCGATCGCGACCAGGTGCGTCCAGGACCGCGGCACGACCTCCACCACGGCGTACCCGCCGCCACCGAGCGCGACCCAGCGCCCGTCCGCGTACTCGTGCGCCAGGTCGTGGCAGGCCATCTGCACGGCGCGCTGGGCGTCGAGCGAGACGGCGAGGTGCGCGAGCGGGTCCTCGAAGTGGGTGTCGGCGCCGTGCTGGGTGACCAGGACCTGGGGCCGGAAGTCCGCGATCAGCTCGGGCACCACCGAGTCGAAGGCGCGCAGCCATCCGGCGTCCCCGGTGCCGGCGGGCAGGGCGACGTTGACCGCGGAGCCCGCCGCCTTGTCGGCGCCGGTCTCCTCCGGCCATCCCGTCTGCGGGAACAGCGTCCGCGGATGCTCGTGCAGCGAGATCGTGAGAACCCTCGGATCCTCCCAGAAGGCCGACTGCACCCCGTCGCCGTGGTGCACGTCGACGTCGACGTACGCGACGCGCTCGGCTCCCAGTTCGAGCAGCCGGGCGACGGCGAGCGCGGCGTCGTTGTAGATGCAGAACCCGGACGCGGCACCGGGCATCGCATGGTGCAGGCCGCCCGCGAAGTTCACGGCGTGCAGCGCGTCTCCGCGCCACACCGCCTCGGCGGCCCCCACGGACTGCCCGGCGATGAGCGCCGACACCTCGTGCATCCCGGCGAACGCGGGGTCGTCCACGGTCCCCAGCCCGTACGACGCGTCCGCGGACCCCGGGTCGGCGGACGCGGCCTTGACCGCCTCCACGTAGTCCTCTCGGTGCACGAGCCGCAGCGTGGAGTCCCCGGCGGACTTCGCCGCGACGACATCGACGTCACGGTCGAGCCCGAAAGCGCCGACCAGGCTCCGGGTCAGCGCGAGCCTGACCGGGTCCATCGGGTGCTCGGGACCGAAGTCATAGCCCGTTACTGCCTCGTCCCACATCAGCTGTGCGCGGCCGCTCATGACCGTCACCGTATCGGCTTGGTTCAGGTGCGAACGACCGGGCGTACCCCAGGGTCACCAGGACCAGCACCATCGGCACGAGCATGGCGCCCCGGTAGTTCCAGGCGTCCCCCAGTGCCCCCACCAACGGCGAACCGATCAGGAAGCCCACGTAGTTGAAGATGTTCAGGCGCGCGATCGCCGTGTCCGAGGCACCCGGGAAGAGCCGCCCCGCCGCCGCGAAGGTCTGCGGCACGATCACGCACAGCCCCAGGCCCAACAGCGTGAACCCGAGCATGCCCACCCAGGCACCGGGAGCGACCGCCACGACCGCGAACCCGAGCGCCGCCACCACCGCCCCGAGCCGCACCACGGCCACGGCCCCGAAGCGCCGCACCCCGAAGTCGCCGATCGCCCGGCCCAGCAGCGTAGTCACCATGTACACGTTGTACGGAACGGTCGCCAGCTGCTCGGAGCTGCCCAGCACGTCCTGAAGGTATTTGGCGCTCCAGTTGGAGACCGTCGAATCCCCGATGTACGCGAACGTCATCACCAGACACAGCGGCAGCAGCAGCTTGAAGACGACAGGCCCGCCCTCGGCCGCCTCCCGCTGCTCGGGCGCGCCGCCGTCGACGTACCAGCGGCTCCCCACGAACGTGGCCGGAAGCAGCACCAGCGCCACCGGCAGGTAGGACACGAGCAGCGAGAGGTGCCAGTGCGCCCCCGCCCACGCGAGCGACGCACCCACGATCCCGCCCAGGCTGTACGCAGCGTGGAAGCCGAGCATGATGCTGCGCCCGTACGTCCGTTGGAGGCTCACGCCGAGCATGTTCATCGAGGCGTCGAGCGCGCCGACCGCGAGACCGAAGGCGCCCAGGGCGATCGCGACCTCGACGAGGTGGTCACCGGCGCCGACGCCGAGCAGGGCGAGCAGCACGACCGGCTGGGACCAACGCAGCAGACGGCTGGCCGGTATCCGCTTGACCAGGTGCTCGGTCGTCACGCTGCCGACCCCGGCGAGAATGGGCACGGCGGCCAGGAAGACGGGCAGCAGCGCGTCGGATATCCCGTACCGGTCCTGGATGGCCGGGATGCGCGTCACGAGGAGCGCGAAGGTGGCGCCCTGAGCGAAGAAGCTGAACGCCAAAGAGGCCCTGCCGCGCCGCAGCACATCTGTCATGGCGGCGAGCGTAGGGCCCCGGCTTACCGGTGGGTAGATCAAGCCGAAGATGAATTCTGCTCATCTCTTCGGGTGAAGCGGTGGAGCGGCACTCGGTGTGTACCGGGCCGGGCCGGTCGGCGGCCCTCGGGCGAACCGGGGCGGCCCCGCCGTTCAGCGGGTCCGGCCGGCCAGCTCCTGCTCCAGCAGCTTCTCCATCGGGACGACCGCGAAGCGCCCGCTGAGGAGGATGGCCAGGCCGATCGTGGCGACCATGACGACCGTGCCAAGCCAGACCATGGTGTCGACCGGCAGCGTGTACGCGCCCACCACCCGCAGGACGCACTCACCGAGCAGCGCCGCTCCCCAGATGAGGGAGAAGGTGCGCTCCGCCTGCCGGAACCGCTCGGAGCCGGCGAGCAGCCGCTCCCAGGCGGCGTTCTTGGCCGGGTCGCCCTTGATGAGGAACGGCTTCATCCCCTGCGTCATCATCGGCCGGCCGAGCCGTACCGACACCAGGATGCCGATACCGACCACGCTGCTGACACCGCTGTCCTTCGCCAGCATCAGCCGCGGGTCACCGGCGACCAGGCTGAGGAGAAGTCCGACGACGTTGACGAGGAGGATCAGTCCGGCCAGCCCGTTGAACGTGCGCTCCCTCACCAGGCTCCACAGCGTCCGCACCGCCGGCACCACACTGCTCCAGGCCAGAGCCGCCACGGTGCTCATCCCGAACCCGTTCTTCAGGAGGTAGTACGACGCCAGGGGCACCGCCACGTCCATGATCAGCGGCAGGAAGCCGGGCTTGGCGGCGGCCGGTCCGGTCGCCGCGACGGCGGTCGCTTCGGTGCTGGTCTCGATGGTCGTGGCGCTCATGATCGGGTCCCTCCGTCGTCGCTGTGTACGTCCCGTTTCGATGTACTCAGCTTCGCGGTCGGACCCCGTCCGCCGACAGAATCGATCGTCCGGAGCTCCGCATGACAAATGTCAGTCGCCACACATGGACGCCGTCACGGGCGACGTCATACCAGCAGGTCAGCCAACTCGCCCATGTCGGTGAACAGTTGGGTTGCGCCGGCGAGCTTGGCGGCGGGTGTCATGGCGGTGAACCCGTACACGTCCATGCCTGCCGCATGCGCCGCCTGCACGCCCAGCGGACTGTCCTCCACGACGACACACCGCTGCGGCGGTACGCCCATGCGCTCGGCGGCGTGCAGGAACAGGTCGGGGGCGGGTTTGCCCCGCCCCACGTCCTGCGAGCTGAAGACTCGCTCTTCGTCGAACCACTGGTCGAGCCCCGTCCTGCGGTGCCCCACCCGGATCCGCTCATGGCTCCCGGAGGAGGCCACGCAGTACGGCACGCCGTCCGCGGCCAGCTTCTCCAGCACCTGCACGGCACCGGGAACGGGCTCCAACTCCCGCTCGAAGGCGGCGAAGACGCGCGCGTGGAAGACGTCGTCGAAGTCGTCGGGAAGCCGCCGGCCACTGCGCTCGAGCACGAGGTCGTGGATGCGGTGCATCGCCGAGCCCATGTAGTCCCTGATGGAGTCCTCGTACGAGGTCGGATGCCCCAGCTCGGTGAGATGGGCGGCCAGGATCGTGTTGGAGATCCGTTCACTGTCCACCAGGACACCGTCATTGTCGAAGATCACCAGGTCGTAGCGCATGGGTCGACCCTAATCGACCCGCGCGATGGCACGCGGGCGGCCCGTAAACGCAGAAAACCCCTGTACCGGTATCCCGGTACAGGGGTCTTCTTCAATATTTGTTCGGCGGCGTCCTACTCTCCCACAGGGTCCCCCCTGCAGTACCATCGGCGCTGTAAGGCTTAGCTTCCGGGTTCGGAATGTAACCGGGCGTTTCCCTCACGCTATGACCACCGAAACACTATGAAACTGTCAACCGCACCATAGCCGTGGCCCGACTACGGGGTTGTTCGTGGTTTCAGAACCAACACAGTGGACGCGAGCAACTGAGGACAAGCCCTCGGCCTATTAGTACCAGTCA
>NZ_AUKV01000052.1:0-34415 GCF_000424945.1 Streptomyces sp. 142MFCol3.1 | reverse complement strand
TCAGGCGGCGTACGGGCTCCGTGTCTCCCGGGTTGGGCACGGCCAGGGAGCCGATGCCGTCCTGCCAGGTTGTTCCGACCACGGCGACAGTGCTGTCGAGCGAGAGCATCGCAAATTCCGGACGTCCGGATCGCGAGCCGAGCAGACACTCGTCATATCCGAGTACGGATCTTCCCCGGCGGATCGCGCACGCCGCGCCCATGACGTCCCAGGCGTCGAGCAGACGAACCCGGCGCCATATACGAGGCTGGTACAGGTCTACCCGCGAGTTGTAGCGATGGGCAGGGAGGGCGAGCAGGAACTCGCGGCTGGCGTCGAACAGGCCGAAGGAGGTCGCCAACGCGTACCAGCCTCGATTGGCGTGCTCGATGAGCTGCGGGTCGTCGAAGCCGACGAAAGCATCCCGCCGGCCCGTCTCCTCGTGGGTGCAACTGGCCATCGCGCTCATTACGGACACTGGCAAGGCAGTGCCTGGCACGCCGCCTTCGAGCACCTCCAGGCCCGCCCGCTTCAGCGGGGCGTGCACTTTCCGATGCATCTCCTGCCTGCCCATGTCCTCCCCCGTTGCCGCTTGATCACCAGCAGACGATACGAGTCTGCCGAGCGGCAATGACCAGGGGCCGGGCAGTCCAGCGAGAGGGAAGGCGGGACATGTCTCTGAAGGCGCCGCCCTGGCAGGTGGTGCTGATTCTGGTCGATGTTCCTGCACTCCGAGATCAACAAGAGCTCTCGGATTCCAGCGCGAACCACTGCTGGTCCGCAATTCCACAGCCAGACGGGCGGCCCCGACAATCGTTGCTGACAGCAACCGAGTGGGGAACGAAGAGCAGCACTGGCCAATTTCACAGATCCTCATCAGGGCTTCCACTGTGCGCGGATGTGCCCGCTCGCAAGCCGATGCCTCGACTGCTGTTCACGGATGCGACGGCGTGCGGATGCCCTTGCTGCTGGCGTTGGAGACGGCCAGCATGGACCAGCTGGGGCGGGAGCCTGCGGTGCGCCCCCGCTTGCGGAGCTGTCCGGGCGCTCGGGGCGTTAGCTCTTGGTCACGGTGCAGTCGTAGGGCTGCGTTCCGGATCCGCTGTAGGCCTCCAGGTCGATGAGATAGCTGCCGCCTCCGGCCGCTGTGCGAGTGAAGGCCAGCGACTCGTCAGCTCCCGCGCCGTCGCTGGTGGAGCGCTCGAGAGCGCTGCCGGCGGAGTCCATGAGGTAGAGGTCGGCGTCGTAGGCGCTGGGGATGGAGCATGCAAGGCTGAGTGTCTGCCCAGATGCCAGCGCCACCTTGTAGTAGTCGCGGTCGGATGTGGACTTCATGCTGCCGGTGATGGCAAGGGGTGCGCCGAGGGCGGTTGTGTCGTTGGCCGTGCTGACCGAGTCGTTGGGCTCGGCCTCGGTGAACGAACTGCCTGAGTGAGTGCCGCACGATGTCTGCGGCGTGCCGTTGTAGAGATTGCTATCGGGTGTGCCGTCGACGACGCTGCGCAGGTAGTAATCGCACGTTGGGCGGTCGGCGAAGTCGTAACTCTGACCAGGGGCGATGTGCCAGATCTTGTAGTCGCGGAAGGTCAGAGGAGTGTTGGCCCTGGCTTGTTCGGGCTGATGGTCGCCGAGAACGACGTAGGCGTCCTTGCCGTAGAGCGTGCCGTGGCCGCTGGCGTCGATGAGGAGGGATCCGCCCTCTTCGATGCCGAAGCCCCAAGCTGCTCCGCCGCTGCTCAACCCGTCTTTGATGGCTCGTGCGACGAATGCCATGGTGCGGCCCATTCGATCGCGTGTGACGAAATGGGAGTCGTTGATTGTGTTCTGGTAGTTCGGCCAGGCGAACATGTCGGTCGTGAAGGAGATGTAGCGGTCGTAGGGGTTGGCCAGTGCTTCGGAGCTGGTGATGCTGCCGTTGCAGGCGTCATACACGATCGGGCTGTTGATGTGCAGGCCGGCGCTGCCGCCGCCGGAGCCGCCGCCTTTGGCTACGACCGACTCCACGGACGCTTCGAGCGCAGTGCCCTTCCACGCGGCGTAGCGGCACTGGTCGCCGCCTGCGAAGTAGACGAACTCTGCGTTGCGAACGTCGGTATTGACCTGGGTGTTGTTGCCGTCATCGGCGGAGGTCAGGGTCCAGGTGGTGCAGGAATTGACACCGGTGAGCGGCACGATGGTGTCGCACTCGGGCGTTTCGCTGCCTGATGTCGGTGCCGATGCGGCGAGGACGACCACGTCGAGTGAACCGGATCCACCGCGGATGTCGTCGAGTGCGGCGCTCATGGAGGCGGTGACGACGCCGCCCGATCCGTTCATGGTGTACGCGGGACCGTTCCAGGCCGTGCGGGTCACGTCGGAGGCGCTGCCCAGGCGTATCCGGTTCGCTGAAGCGTCGGCTGGTTGTGCGATCGAGGTAGTCGCGCAGACCGCGAGGGCGAGGGCGAGTGACCATCGGGCGAGGTGCCGGAGCGGATGCGAGGACATGCTTCTCCAATCGGTGGGAGCTGCGGTAGCGGGGGAATGGACGGGGTTGCTCCGCAGCCGTGCCGTGCGCGAATGGAAGGTACAGATTGGGCTCGCCGACGGATAGATGTAAGGCGAACTTCCCGGAATCGCAGGGCTTTTGGTCCGTTTGGGAGGCTTTTGGGCCGGCATTTCAGGCGGGTGTCGGCTTCGCGAAGGCGTGTTACTGGAATGTAATAGCTGGTACATCTAGCCAACTGTCGTGGTGATCTGTAACTTCCTGGAGTGTCGGCCGGCGATGTCACACACGCGCCGGTACCCATCCTGAGAGGTCCGAGCGCCATGAACTCACGCCTGACTCGATCCGCCGTCACATGTGTCGTTGCCGCCGCGACTGTGTCCGCTCTGGCCGCCTGCGACGAAGACAGCGCAGACGCCGCACCCGCCGGACCGGTCAAGGTGGCCGGCGTACAGATCAAGCAGGACAAGAGCCTCCACGACGCCCTGCCGAAGGAGATCAAGGATTCCGGCACGGTGCGTGTGGCGTCCGACGTGCCTTACCCGCCCTTCGAGATGTATGTCAAGGAAGGCAGCAGCCAGATCACGGGCCTTGACTATGACCTCGGCCAGGCCGTCGGGGCGAAGCTCGGCGTGAAGGTCACCTTCAGCCCGCAGAAGTTCGACGGCATCGTCCCGGCCATCCAGGCCGGCAAGTTCGACGCTGCGATGTCTGCCATGACCGACAACCGCGAGCGGCAGCAGGTCGTGGACTTTGTCGACTACTCCCAGTCCGGGTCCGGTGTCCTCGTGGCCGACGGCAATCCCGACAAGATCACTACTCTGGACGACCTGTGCGGCAAGAAGGTCGCCGTCCAGGCCGCCACCAATCAGCTGAAGCTGCTGCAGAGCCACCAGTCCTCCTGCAGCTCCGGCAAGATTGACATCCAGACCTACCCCAAGGATTCGGACGCCCAGCTTGCCCTGCGCTCGGGCAAGGTGGTCGCCCAGGTCCTGACCAAGCCCGCAGCCGGCTGGGTGGCCAAGACCGCCGAGAACGGAGCAGTCTTCGACCTCGTCGACGACCCGGCGGCGCCCGGCGGCTACAACGCTTCACCGAACGGCATCGCCGTGAGCAAGAAGCTCCCCGGGCTGACCACCGCCATTCAAAAGGCCCTGCAGCAGCTCATCGACGAGGGCACCCTGAAGAAGATCTACAGCAAGTACGGTGTCGCTTCCATCGCCGTCAAGCAGGCCACGAAGAACGCGGCGGTCGACTAGTCATGATCGACACGTCAACCGTGCAGGACACCGTTGAGCCGCACCGTCCTTCCGACGACCTGCGGGTCGTTCCGGTCCGGCACTGGGGCACCTGGGCCGCCACTGTGGTGGCCTTGCTGTCCCTCGCCGGCCTGATTGGCTCCCTGGCCAAGAACGACAATCTCCACTGGGATGTCGTAGGCAAGTACCTCTTCGCCGACCTCATCTTCAACGGCCTGACGACTACGCTGTGGCTGACCGCAGCCGCCATGGCACTCGGACTGGTGCTGGGCACCCTCATCGCTGTGATGAGGCTGTCTGCGAGCCCCGTGCTCTACGGCCTGGCCACCTTCTTCGTCTGGATCTTCCGCGGCACCCCGTTGCTCGTCCAGATCATCTTCTGGGGCTACGCGGCTGCCCTGTACGAGTACATCAAGATCGGCATTCCCTTCACGGACATCACCTTCCTGCAGGCCGAGACCAACACGCTGCTCACCCCGGCCATCGCCGCGCTGCTCGCGCTCGGCCTCAACGAGGCCGCATACGCCTCGGAGATCGTGCGGGCGGGCATCCAGTCCGTGGACCCCGGTCAGAGCGAGGCCGCCCACTCTCTGGGCATGCGATCCGCACTGACCATGCGCCGCATCGTGCTGCCGCAGGCCATGCGCGTGATCATCCCCCCGATGGGCAACGAGACGATCAACATGCTGAAGATGACGGCACTGGTCTCGGTGATCTCCGCACACGACCTGATGTCCAACATCCAGGACGTGTACGCCCAGAACTACCAGGTCATCCCGATGCTGGTCGTCGCCAGCCTGTGGTATTTGGCCCTCGTCACCCTGCTGAGCATCCCCCAGGCCTGGCTCGAGCGCCGCTACGGCCGCGGCACCGCCCGCGCCGCGCACGCCTCCCCCCTGCAGCGAATGCTCGGAGCCACGGCAGGCCTGTTCAGCAAGACCAGCAGCAAGGACGCATCGTGAAGAACCACCCCATGGTCCAAGCGGAAGGCGTGCGCAAGCACTTCGGCAAACTGGAAGTCCTCAAGGGCATCGACCTCACCGTCCAGCCCGGACAGGTGTGCTGTCTCCTTGGCCCATCCGGCTCCGGCAAGTCCACCTTCTTGCGCTGCATCAACCATCTGGAAAAGGTCGACGGCGGTCTGCTGATGGTCGACGGCGAACTCGTGGGCTACCGCCGCCACGGCACGGTGCTGCATGAACTGCGTGAGAAAGAAGTCGCCGAGCGGCGCCGCGACATCGGCATGGTGTTCCAGAGATTCAACCTCTTCCCCCACATGACCGCCATCGACAACATCGCCGAAGCACCCGTGAAGGTTGGCGGCATCAGCAAAAGCGAGGCCCGCGAGGACGCCCACGCCCTGCTCAAGCAGGTCGGGCTCGCAGACCGCGCGCATCATTACCCAGCCGAGCTGTCCGGCGGTCAGCAGCAGCGCGTCGCCATCGCCCGAGCCCTGGCCATGCGCCCCAAGCTCATGCTCTTCGCCGAGCCCACCTCCGCGCTCGACCCCGAACTCGTGGGCGACGTCCTGGACGTGATGCGGCAACTTGCCTCCGGCGGCATGACTATGGTGGTCGTCACCCACGAGATCGGCTTCGCCCGCGAAGTGGCCGACACAGCCGTCTTCATGGACCAGGGCGTCGTCGTGGAAGCGGGCGACCCCCGCACCGTATTGACCAACCCGGAACAGGAACGCACCCAGGCCTTCCTGTCCAAGGTCCTGTGACCGCGCCCGTACGGCCCGACACCCTGCCCCACGAGATGTTCTCCCTCGCCCAGGCACGGCTCACGGGCTATCTCCGCGACCTCGCCGAACTCGTCGCCATCGACTCCGGCTCCTACACCCCCCACGGCGTCAACCGCGTCGCCGACTGGTTCCAGCAGCGCCTCGACGCGCTCGGCTTCACTGTCGAACGCATCACCCCCGCGCCACCGGACGGCACCCCGGTGGGCGATGTCCTCATCGCCCGCAAACGCGGCTCTCTGCCCGAAGCCCGAGGAGGCCGCACCATCCTCCTGGCCGGGCACATGGACACCGTTTTCGACGAGGGCACCGCACACGAACGCCCCTTCACCCTCGAGGGAAACCTCGCGTACGGCCCCGGAGTCAGCGATGACAAGGGCGGACTCCTGGCCGGTCTGACCGCACTCGAGGTCCTCGCCGCACACGGCACGAACGACTACGCGGAACTCGTCTTCCTCGCCACCCCCGACGAGGAGATCGGCTCGCCCGGCAGCCGGCACATCACCGAGACCGCCGCCCGGACCACCCACGCCGCCCTCGCCCTCGAGTGTGCCCGCGAAAACGGCGACCTGGTCATCGCCCGTAAAGGCGTGGCCGACTTCCGCTTCACCATCACGGGGAAGGCCGCGCACGCCGGCATCGAACCGGAACGCGGAGCCAATGCCGCACTCACCGCAGCGCACCTCGCCCTGAGGCTGCACGATCTCAACAAGCGCTGGACGAACACCACCGTGAACATCGGTGTCCTGCGAGCCGGCAGCCGCACCAACATCGTCCCTGACCGAGCCGAACTGCTGGCGGAGGTCCGGGCCGCCACCACAGCCAACCTCAACCGCATCACCACCGCACTGCACGAACTGGCCTCTCAACCTCACCTGCCAGGCACCACCATCCACGTCGAGCAGCTCGATCTGTGCCCTCCCATGGAGCACACCCCTCCTGCGCGCGACCTCCTCGCACGCGCCCAGAACGCGGCCCAGAGCCTGGGCATACGCATCGGCGCCGCAGCGACCGGCGGCGTGGGAGACGCCAACATCATCGCCGGCACCGGCGTCCCGGTCCTCGACGGACTCGGACCCGTCGGCGGAGCCGATCACACCCCCGAGGAATGGCTCGACGTCAGCACGGTCGTCTCCCGCGTCGCCCTCCTCGCCACCCTGATCGCCACCCTCGGCACAAGCCGTAGCTAAGAGCGAAATCGATCACGCCGCACGAGGTCCCACACTCCTGGAGCCACGATGACCAGACGCCCGCTGCTCAGCCGCCGCACCGCCCTCACCGCAGGCATCGCCTGCATCCTCGCGCTGAACACCCAGCCAGCCCAAGCGGCCGGCCCCCGGCCCACCCCCCACGGATCGCTCGTCCTCGTCGGCGGAGCCCTGGCGTCAGACAACAACAAGGTCTACAACGAGATCATCGAACGGGCCGGCGGAGCCAAGGCACGCATCGGCATCCTGACCGCCGCGTCCGTACCCGAGAGCCAGGACCCTCACGCCTCCGACCCAGACCGGTGCAGCAACTCTGCCTGCAACGGCGTCTACTACTCACAGCTGTTCACCCAGCACGGCGCCGACGACGCCGAGTGGATTCCCATCGACCTCGACCACATCAGCGCAGCCGACGACGATCGCGTCGTCGACCAGATCAACCGCATGACCGGCTTCTTCTTCGGAGGAGGCGACCAGTACCGCTACATCACCACCCTGCTTCACGGCGACGCTCACACCGACACCAAAGCGCTGGCCGCCATCCGGACCAAACTCGCTCACGGTGCTGTCGTCTCCGGCTCTTCCGCCGGCGCCCAGATCATGGCCGGCGCCGACATGGTCACGGGGGGAGAGAGCTACCAGGCCCTGCGTGACGGCAGCACACCCGGTTACTTCGAGGACCCCACCCGCCTCGGTTACCTGCCGGCCGGCGGCTTCGGTTTCCTCACATCCGGCCTCGTCGACACCCACACCGGCGTCTACGGACGCGAAGGACGCTCCCTGCGACTGGCCGCCGACACCGGCCACAATCGCGTCTACGCCCTCGAAGAGAACACCGCCCTCATCGTGGACAACCCCGGAACACGCCACGAAACCATGACGGTGAGCGGACCCAACGGCGTCGCCATTCTCGACCTGCGCCACGCCAGAACGCCCCAGACAACCCCCTGGACCCTGCACGGCGCGCGTTACAGCTACCTCACCGACAGCGATCACTACAACTCCCTCAACTGGAAGGCTCAGCCGGGCCCGACCAAGCACCGCACAAGCCCCGACACCACCGCCCCGGTGCCAGCGAACAACGACGTCTTCTACTCCGCTTCCAACCCTGACGGCGTGCCCTACTCGCTGCGCGGCACCGCCCGCGCCCTGGCCGCCACCACGAACCAGCGGACGGCCACCGCCAGCACCTACGAGCAGGCCCCCCGCTTCACCGTGCAACTCGCCAAGAACAAGGCCTTCACGATGTGGGCAGCAGACACTGCAACTCCGCCTAGCCTGATAGACATGCAACTCACCATCGCCCCCCGCTGACACACCTCGCTCCACCGAAGCGGGAGGACGACCCGCCCGCCCGCCCGCCCGACCCGCATCAGCAAAGGAAGACGTTGTGGCCCAAGGCACACTCGCCGACGACATCCGACACAATCTGGGGAACCTCAGTCCCGCGGAACGCAAGGTCGCGCGTGTGCTCTTGGCCAACTATCCGGCCGCCGGGCTGGAAACCGTCGCCGCCATCGCAGCGCGGGCGGGCGTCAGCGCTCCTACTGTCCTGCGCTTCGCCAGCAGGCTGGGCTATCACTCATTCCCCGAGTTCCAGGCAGCCCTGCGTACAGAGCTCAACGCGCGCAACGCCTCACCCCTGTCCCTTTACGAGGCAGGGGACAGCACGGTGACCGCGGGCAGCACATCCGAACTCCTGGCGCGCAGCAGCAACGTGCTGACCTCGGCCGTGGGGCAATCTCTTGCGGAAACCCCACTGCATGACCTGGAGAGCGCCGTCGCCCTGCTGTGCGACCCCAAACGCCGCATCATCCTCACCGGAGGACGCTTCACGCACCTGCTCGCCCAGTACCTGGCGTTGCACCTGATGCAGATGCGCGACAGCATCTCCATCCTGCCCGACCGCGACGTCGAACGGACCAACGTCTTGGCCCAACTGAGCCGGCGAGACGTCGTCGTGATCTTCGACTACCGGCGCTACGAGGAAGACAAGGTCTCCATCGCTCAGCTCACCGCGGAAAAGGGCGGCAAAGTCATCGTCTTCACCGACACCTGGCTCTCGCCCGTAGCTGCCCACGCCGATTACGTCCTCCCCAGCCGCGTAGACGCACCCTCCCCCTACGACAGCCTCGTCCCCACACTCGCAGTGATCGAGACCGTCGTGGCGCTCTGCATCGCGGCACTCGGCCCGCAGGCTCACGATCACCTCAGAGAGACGGAGACCACGGCCCACCGCATCGGCCTTGTGTGAGCCGGGCTGCACCACAGCAACCGGCCGTCGCCGTCGGCGACCGCCATCGACGTGACGGTTCTGTGTTCGTGCTGAAGATGAACAGGTCGCGCACCTTGCGTCCGGCGGCGCCCCGGCGGACCCGGATCGCGGTGTCGTCGATGTTTCCGGTCTTCCCGCTTGCGCCGGGATGGTCGATGGCCTCGGCCTGAGCACGCGGCCGCACGTCGCGGCTGACGGTGCAGCCTCGCTCGGCGCGCAAGGTTCGTACCTCACCGATGGCCCGGGTGATGGTAGAGCGGTCCGCTTTGTTCCGGGTATACCAATTTAACGGCCCTGGCTCACATTCGGTGGTGACGGAGTGCGCCGCCACCCGAGGAGGATGCGATGCGGTGGCGAAGTCGGGTGAAGCCTGCTTGTCCGTGTATCTGGCGCGCGATCCGCTTGTTTTTGGTGGTGACGCCCTCGGTGGGGCCGTTGCTGTACGGAAGCGTGAGCGCGGCGATCACTGCGTCCCTGGCTGCGGCCATCGGTAGCGGTCTTGCTGCTGCCAAGCGGTGCTGAAGATGCGTGTTGCCCGGCCGTCCTGCCTGCGGGCGTGGTGGCGTGGGCCCTGCCTGGCCCATCGCGGGAAGTGCTTTTGAAACGTACCAGTGATTGAATGCCGACCTCAGGGGCATGCGAGCGCGCCCGTCCGCTGGATGGGAGCGCTTCCAGCGAAGATCAGCTCGTGGAGTAGGGTGACGGCTCGAAGGGAGTGTGGGCGGTGCAAGAGCGGGTCACTATGGCAGACGTCGCACGCGCTGCTGGTGTTTCTTCCGCCACGGTCTCCTACGTGTTGTCCGGCAAGCGGTCCGTCGCTCCGGCAACGCGCGCCGCGGTAGAAGCAGCTGTCGCCGAGCTGGGGTTCACCGTCAACTCGGCCGCGCGCAGTTTGCGGACGGGGCGCTCGAGCCTGGTCGCGCTGATTGTGCCCGACATCGCCAACCCCTTCTTCGCGCAGCTGGCAGCGACACTCCAAGAGGAGCTGCGCGGCCTGGGCATGCATGTCGTGGTCTGCAACACAGGAGCGCGCCGCGACGAGGAGCGGGCCCTGCTGGCTGAGGCCGTACAGCAGCGTTTCGCGGGTGTCGTGATCACTCCGTTCCGCCTCTTGGCCAGAGACATGGAACCGGTGATGAATTCCGGTATCCCCGTCGTCGTCAGTGCCGATGTGTCTTTTGGGCCGGTCGATCTGGTGACGCCTGAAGCGCGGGCAGCCACCCGGCAGGCATTGGAGCGCGTGACAGCGGCCCGGCGGCGTCGCATCGCGATGATCGCCGGCCCTCGCGATGCGACCGGTGGTGATCCGCGTCTGGAGCTGTTGCGAACTCTCGCTCGCCAGTTCGGCACTGCCTTGCCGCGCGAGCTCGTGGTGCGAGGTGAGCACACGCGGGAAGCAGGAGCTGCCGGATTCGCAGAGCTGATGGGTCGGCGCTATCGGCCCGACGCTGTCTTCTGCGCCAATGACGTGATTGCTGTTGGTGCCATGGACAAGGCCCGTGAGCTGGGCATCGACATACCTGGAGACGTGGCGCTGGTGGGGCACGACGACGCCGCTTTCGCCTCGCTCGTGCGGCCACAGTTGACCACCATTCGCTATCCCGCCGAGCAAGTGGGACGAGCGGCCGCTCAGCTGCTCAAGGAGCGGCTCGACGGACGGAGCGTGCACCGGACTGTCCAGGTGAGGGCGGAATTCGTTGCGAGGGCCTCCGTCTGACCCTTTTCCCCCGGCCGGCAAGGGTCTCTTTCCCGGCACCGGCACAGCGACATCGCTTGTTGTCCGGCTGCGAAGGCGATCAGTCAGACTGCTTCCTGGTCGCCTCGCGTTCCCGGCATACCGCCGGGCCGAGCTCGTCTATCGCTCCGCTCGCCCCTCATTCGGACCTGCGAACGATGCAGGTTCTGTCGGCAGGTACTGGTGCCGTGGTCCCAAGCTTGCTGCCCATTCGTCGGGGGTGTTTCCTTCGACTGCGAGCGAGAGTAGGAATCTGCGAGAACCGATCTCGGTGAACAGCCCTCCTTCGACCGGCAGTCGGCACCAGCCGGTTTCGGCCTTCTTGTGCGGCTACGGTTCAGACAGGTCCGGTACGGCCCTGACGCGCGCTCGGCCCGCCCGTCTACGATCCGGAGGCCGCCTCCGCGAGAAACTTCATGGTCCCATCATGTCGCAGCGCCTGGTCGGCATACGGTGCAGCGCGGCGCCCGGGCCCGCCGTTACGAAACGCGCGGCCACCTCGGTCATTCCGTTTCAATGATCCGCCGGGCAGGTTCAGGTGAGCGGCCGTTCCGGCCAAGTCCTCCGACGAGGTGTGTCGCTAAGGACGTGGCCCACACAGGTTGGGGGAGGAACTCTCCCGGCAACGTGTCGACGCACACGAACTCCGCAACTGCCACTGGGCCGGAGCGCAAGGTCGTGGTGTCGGTGCCGCGCCTCCAGGGTGGCTGTACCGAGCCGATCCCAGCCCTCGGCACTCCCTGCTTGGAACACACCAGATCCCCCAGATTCCGCGCCGCTGTCAGCGATGCTGCGGCGCCAAGCCGTCCCCTGACCCCCGAGCAGCTCAGTGTGAGATGTGCTCCCGTAACCGCAGCGCCAAAGGTATCCGCTGCGGCAGAGGCCACATGAAGGCTCGAGACTCACCGTTTGCACCATCTGTCGTCTTGCTCACATGGTGCCGCACCACCGTAGCGTAATCGATTCCGTCTGGCGAGACTGACCCCGGCAGGCGGCGCGACGGATGGCTAAAGATGCAGGTCAAGTAGATGGAGGTAGTCCCTCGGGAGCCCGTTTAGCTGGTCACGAAGCGGGCTCAAATCACGATTCTCTTGTCGAAGCTGTTGACTTCTGTGGATTCTTGTTGTGAAGGTTGCGCCCACCGCTTCGTCGGAGCGGACATCGTTGCAAGGAGCAACCTCATGGCGATGCGTGATCGCACCTCATACCTGGTCCGGAGCTGCACAATCGGCGCGGCGGTCTTGGCCCTCACGGCGGTGACGGGCTGCAGCAGCAGTGACGGCGGTAAGGACGACGGCGCTGCCGGCACGTCCTGCAAGCCGTCTTCCGGCAAGGTGACGCTGCAGTACTGGTCCTGGGTTCCCGGTATGCAGAAGGCGGTGGATCTGTGGAACAGTCAGCACCCCAAGGTTCAGGTGAAGCTCAAGAACACGCCGTCGGGCAACACGGGCACCTACCAGAACATGTCGAACGCTTTGAAGGCAGGCAAGGCCCCTGACCTGGGCCAGATCGAGTACGACTCGCTTGCAAGCTTCCGGCTCAAGAACGGCCTGCGCGACATCTCCAAGTGTTCCGGAGTGGACGCGGCCCAGGACAAGTTCGTCGACTGGACGTGGTCCCAGGTCGGATTCGGAGCGGGCGGCAAGGACGGCATCTGGGCAGTTCCCCAGGACACCGGACCTATGGCGCTGTTCTACCGCAAGGACATCTTCGACAAGCTCGGCCTGAAGGCCCCCACCACGTGGGACGAGTACGCGGCGGATGCCGCCAAGCTCAAGAAGGCGGGCCACTACATCACGCACTACTCGCAGACAGACCCCAACTGGTTCACCGGTCTGCTGTGGCAGAACAAGGCCACCATGTTCCAGCGCAACGGTGACTCCTGGAAGGTCACGGTCGACCGACCCGAGAGCCGCCAGGTTGCTGAGTACTGGCAGAAGCTGATCGACGACAAGCTCGTCGCCACCGACCTGCAGGGCTTCTCGCCCGCGCTCTACAAGTCGTGGAACGACGGCGAGGTCGTCACGTGGATCAGCGCCGCCTGGGGCTACAGCACCATCCGGGACAACGCCAAGTCGACGGCGGGCAAGTGGGCCGTGGCACCCATGCCGCAGTGGAACGCGGGTGACCAGCAGGCGGGCAACTGGGGCGGCTCGACCACCGCGGTGCTCTCCGGCAGTAAGCACCCCGCCGAAGCGGCCCAGTTCGCGCTGTGGCTCAACACCGACCCGAAGGCGCTGGAGATCCTAAACCGCGAGGGCGGCCTGTACCCGGCGGCCAAGGCCGGCCTGGACCTGCCGGTGCTCAAGAAGCCGGTCGACTTCTACGGCAAGCAGAAGATCTTCGATGTCTTCGCCCAGGCCTCGAACAACGTCGACAACGGCTTCACTTGGGGGCCGACGATGACGGACACCTACCGATACATCAGTGACGGTACGGCCGGCGCCGTCGGCGGCAAGGGCACGCTCGCCGATGTGCTGAAGCAGACCCAGTCGCAGAGCGTGAGCTCGCTGCGCAAGCAGTCGCTCGACGTGACGAACTAGCCGGTCGCCCTCCCACCCCAAGCGTCCCCGCCGCCCGCGCGGCGGGGACGGCATCACTGCCGAAGGCCCTTCCGTGACAACCATCACCGCCCCGCCC
Organism: Streptomyces sp. 142MFCol3.1; assembly: GCF_000424945.1. NCBI lineage: Bacteria > Bacillati > Actinomycetota > Actinomycetes > Kitasatosporales > Streptomycetaceae > Streptomyces > Streptomyces sp. 142MFCol3.1. Next base: position 21,093 of record NZ_AUKV01000052.1, on the reverse strand, counting down.
AGGACACGCCGCAAGCCGGCGCGCCAGGCCCTGGCCCCCTACGCGTTCCTCGTCCCCTTCCTCATCCCGTTCGTGCTGTTCACCTTGGTCCCCGTCGGATATGCCTTCTGGCAGAGCCTGCACAAGACCGAACGCACAGGAGGCACCTTCGGGCAGACCCACTCGGTGTTCGCGGGATTCGAGCAGTACGCCGCCGTCGTACGCGAACCCTTCTTCAGTGACAGCGTCCTGCGCGTCGGCCTCTTCGCGGTGGTGCAGATCCCCGTGATGCTGCTGCTCGCACTGGTCCTTGCGCTCCTGCTGGATTCCACCGTGGCCCGGCTCAAGCGCTTCTTCCGGCTCGTCTACTTCGTCCCCTATGGCATCCCGGGCGTCGTGGCGGCCCTGATGTGGGCCTTCCTCTACGATCCCCGCCTCTCACCGGTCGTGGACCTCATGAAGTCGGCAGGGACGCAGGTCGACCTGCTCGGCTCGCACCTCATCCTGTTCTCCATCGGCAATGTCGTCACCTGGACGTACACCGGCTACAACATGCTCATCCTGTACTCGGCACTTCAGGCTCTGCCCGCCGATATCGAGGAAGCGGCGCGCGTCGACGGCGCCACCGGCTGGACCATCGCCACCCGGATCAAGATTCCGTTGATCCGGCCCGCACTGGTGCTCACCGGGGTGTTCTCCATCATCGGCACCTTCCAGCTGTTCACCGAACCGCAGGTCTTCCGTTCCATCTCCACCAGCGTGACCAGTACCTACACGCCCAACCTGGCGGCCTACTCACTCGCATCCGGCGACAACTACAGCGAGGCAGCAGCTCTGTCAGTGCTGCTCGCCGTGGTGACGTTCCTGCTGTCGTTCGCCTTTTTGCGCTTCACCTCCAGGAGGCAGGGATGAGCATCCTCACCCGTACCGACGGGGCCCACGCCCCGGCTCAGCGACGCCGAGGCGCGCCCGGCCGGATACCTGTCATCGCCGCAGTCGCCTTCATGGTCCTGGCTGCCTGTTACATGCTGCTGCCTGTCTACTGGCTGCTCATCTCCTCGACCAAGAGCCAGGGCGACCTCATCTCGACCCCCGGGCTACTGCCTTCCCACTGGCATCTCGGCGACAACCTGAGCGCCCTGTTCGAGCAACAGGACGGCGTCTTCGCGCGGTGGCTGCTCAACAGCCTGCTCTATGCCGGCGCGGGCGCGGCCATTGCCACTGCACTGGCGGCCGCGGCCGGCTATGCCCTGGCGAAGTACAGCTTCAAGGGACGTGAGGCAGTCTTCTCCGTAGTCCTCGGCGGCGTCCTTGTCCCCGCCACTGCCCTTGCACTGCCCCTGTTCCTGCTTTTCGCCAAGGTGAACGCGACCAACACCTTCTGGTCGGTGTTCCTGCCGAGCATCGTCAGCCCCTTCGGTGTCTACCTCTCCCGGATCTTCGCCACCGCCTCCGTGCCGGACGAGGTCATCGAAGCCGCCCGCATGGACGGCGCCGGAGAGTTCCGCATCTTCCGCACGATCGCCCTGCGCCTGATGGCCCCGGCCCTGGTGACCGTCTTCCTCTTCCAGTTCGTCGTCATCTGGAACAACTTCCTGCTGCCCCTGATCATGCTGCAGGACGACGACCTGTACCCCGTCACACTGGGCCTGTTCACCTGGCAGTCGCAGACCAGCCGCCTGCCCCAGCTGCAGACGCTCACCATCGTGGGAGCCCTGGTCTCCGTCATACCCATCGTTCTCACCTTCCTTCTCCTGCAGCGCTACTGGCGCGCCGGACTCGCCGCCGGAGCCGTCAAGTCATGACCCACCCCCTGACCGCCATCACCCGCCACCTGGGCTCCATCGCCTATGGCGGCGACTACAACCCCGAACAGTGGCCGAAGGAGGTGTGGCGCGAGGACGTCCGTCTCATGCAGCAGGCGGGGGTCAACCTCGTCACCGTCGGCGTGTTCTCCTGGTCACGGCTTCAGCCCCAGCCCGGCGTCTTCGATTGGAGCCTGCTCGACGAGGTGCTCGACCTGCTGCACGACCACGGCATATCCGTCGACCTTGCCACGCCCACCGCAGCCCCGCCGCCGTGGTTCACACGCCTGCACCCGGACGCCCGCCCGGTCACCGTCTCCGGAAACCGGCTGGCCCACGGCAGCCGTCAGGTCTTCTGCCCCAGCAACCCCGCCTACGCCGAAGCCGCCGACGCCATCGTCACCGAACTGGCGACCCGGTACGCGGACCACCCTGCCGTGGTCCTGCTGCACGTCCACAACGAGTTCGGCAACCACAACGCCCTGTGCTACTGCGACATCAGTGCCGCGGCCTTCCGCACCTGGCTCCGTGGCCGATACATCAGCCTGGACGCCCTCAATGATGCCTGGGGCACTGACTTTTGGGGCCAGCGATACGGTGACTGGCAGGAGATCGATCCGCCCCGCGACACCACCGCCTTCCGCAACCCCGGGCAGGACCTGGACTACCGGCGCTTCTCGTCGGACGCACTGCTGGCCCGCTACCGGGCCGAGGCAGCGCTGCTGCGTCGCATCGCCCCCGGCATCCCGCTGACCACCAACCACCTGGGAACACTGGAGAAGAAGGTCGATGCCCACGCCTTTGCCGCCGAGTGCGACCTCGTCTCCCTGGACCACTACCTTCCAGCCGCCGACCCTGACGGGCATATCGACCTCGCTCTGAACGCCGACCTCGCCCGGGGTATGGCGGCCGGCCGACCCTGGCTGCTCATGGAGCACTCAACCTCCGCGGTCAACTGGCAGCCCATCAACGTGGCCAAGCGGCCCGGAGAAATGCGCCGCAACAGTCTCGCGCACCTGGCCAGGGGCGCGGACGGCATCATGTTCTTCCAGTGGCGACAGTCCAGGGCCGGTGCCGAAAAGTGGCATTCGGCGATGCTTCCACACGCCGGTACCAACAGCCGGGTCTGGGACGAGGTGTGCAAACTGGGCGCCGACCTGACAATCCTCGGCGAGGTGACTGGCACACGTGTCGAAGCCGATGTCGCTCTCATCTTCGACTGGCACAGCTGGTGGGCGCTGGAACTGGAAGCCCGGCCCTCCGTTCAGATGCGCTACCTGGACATGGTCCGCGACTGGTACGAGGCGCTCTGGACCCTGAACATCACGTGCGACGTTGTCGCGCCCGGAAGCGACCTGACACGCTATAAAGCCGTCCTTGCCCCCAACCTCTATCTGCTCTCCGAGGAACACGCGGACGCTCTGACCCGATACGTGAGCGGCGGCGGACACCTCGCGGTCGGTTGCTTCAGCGGCGTCGTCGATGCTCACGACCGCGTACACCTGGGGGGTTACCCCGGTGTGCTGCGCGAGGTCCTCGGTCTCCACATCGACGAGTATCTGCCACTGCGCGACGGCGACACGATCCAGCTCAGCGACGGCTCGACCGCCGCACTGTGGGCCGAACGCGTCGAGCCGCGCGGATGTACCCCGATCCTGCACTTCGCCGACACACCGGACGGAGGGCCTGCCTGTGGCGGGCCCGTCGTTACCCGACATGCATTCGGGGAAGGGACGAGCTGGTATGTGGCCACCCGTCCGTCGGTCACTACCCTGCGGGACCTGGTGCGGCACATCAGTCTCGAAGCCGGCCTTCGGGCTGCAGCAGAGGTGCCGGAGGGTATCGAGGCGGTACGCCGTAGCGGCCCGGACGCCTCCTACCTCTTCCTCGTCAACCACACCGACGACAGCGTCAAGGTCCCGGTCGAAGGCGTCGACCTCCTCGACGCCACCGGGTACGGCTCCACCACAGAGATCCCCGCCGGAGGCGTAGCCGTCATCCGCGAGCCACAGCCCGACCAGCAGCGGTGACTGTGCACCTCTATGCCTCCTGCCTCTTTGATTCGCACCTGTTCATTTGAGGAGTGTCCTCATGCCTGCCCACATGTCTTCACCGCGCCCTGAGGCCGTGGAGATCGACGAGACCAGCGGAACTGTGCTGTTGCGGACCGCCGCCTCGTGCTACGTCCTGCGCCTGGACACTGCGGCGGGCTCCGTCCATCACGTGTACTGGGGTGCTCCGCTGCCGCTGACCGATGCGGCAGCGCTGCCGGTGTGGGCCGACCACGACAACAGTTTCGCCGGACGCTACGACGGAGTGGAGGAGTATCCAGTCGACGGCGGTGCGCGGTTCGCAGTCCCGGCGCTGGACATCAGGTTCGATGACGGCAGCAGTCCTCTCGAACCGCAGACGGCGGGTATCCGAGTCGCTGGAGAAGGACACGTGGTCGTCTCACTGCGTGACAGGAACCGTCCTCTCGCCTGGGAGTTGCACTACCGCGTTCCCGCTCATGGCGACGTCCTCGAGCGCTGGACGGAGCTCGTCCACACCGGTGAGAACCGGCAGGAACCAGTCCTCCTCCTCCGGTACGCCTCTGCCCACTGGCCCATGCCGCTCAGACCGCGCTGGCGCATGTCCTCGGTCAACGGAGGATGGTCTGCAGAGCACCGCCTGGAGCGATCCGAACTGCCGGTCGGGGAAACCACCTTGAGCAGCCGACGCGGACACACCGGCCATCACACCAATCCATGGGTGATGCTCGACGGAGGCCAGGCCGACGAAGAGCACGGCGAGGTCTGGGCTGCGACACTGGCGACCAGCGGCAGCTGGCGTCTGACGGTTCAGCGCACCGCCGCCGGACGTGCGGGTGTCGTGGCTTCCGAGGGGCACGAAGGAGTCGAGATCACTCTGGCGCCCGGGCAGCGCTATGTCACACCGATCAGCGTGGCGGCCTACAGCGCTGACGGCTTTGGCGGTGTCAGCCGGGCCTTCCATGCCCATGTCCGTCATCACGTTCTGTCGCACGGCGATGAGCTGCGGCCTGTGCTGTACAACTCCTGGGAAGCAACCTCGTTCGCAGTCGACGAGGAGAACCAGCTGGAGCTGGCGCGTCGCGCCGCGGCTTTGGGAGTGGAGCTTTTCGTCGTTGACGACGGGTGGTTCGGCGCCCGTGATGATGACCGCGCAGGCCTGGGCGACTGGACTCCGCACTCCCAGCGCTTCCCGCGGGGGCTGCGTCCGCTGGCCGACCAGGTGCATCAGCTCGGCATGGGGTTCGGTGTGTGGGTGGAGCCGGAGATGGTCAACCCCGACAGCGACCTGTACCGCAAGCATCCCGACTGGGTTCTGCACCTGCCCGATCGCACCGCCACCGAGCTACGCCACCAACTCGTCCTGGACTTCTCCCGGCCGGATGTGACCGACTGGGCCTACGAGTGGCTCCGTGAGCTGGTCGTCGACAATACGGTGGACTTCCTCAAATGGGACTTCAACCGGTCCTTTACCGAGGCAGGCGTGCACGCCGGCGGCAGCAGCGCACGGAAGGTGTACGTTGAGCACGCCCGGGGCCTCTACCTGCTGCTCGACCGGCTGCGGACCGATTTTCCTGACCTGCGCATCGAGACCTGTGCGGGTGGGGGAGGACGAGTTGACCTGGGGATCCTCAGACACACCGATCAGGCGTGGACCTCGGACAACACCGATGCGGTGGACCGTCTGACGATTCAGCACGGCTTCAGCCAGGTCTACCCGTCCACCGTCATGTCGGCCTGGGTGACCGACAGTCCCAACCCTCTGACGGGCAGGCGCGTCCCGCTCGCCTTCCGCTTCCATTCAGCCATGGCCGGCGTACTGGGAATCGGAGGTGATCTGGCTCACTGGACACCGCAGGAAATGGAAGAGGCGACCCGACTGATCGCGCTGTACAAGGACATCCGCCCGGTCATCCAGCACGGCCGGCAGTACCGCTTGTCGGATCCAAACCAATCGCCGGTGACAGCGGTTCAGTACGTCGGAGCAGACGCGGAACGCACCGCGGTGCTTGTCTCGCGGCCCAGTACGGCTTTCGGGTGCATTCACCCTCCATTGCGGCTGCGCGGTCTAGTCCACGACGCCCGGTACCGCGACGAGGACAGCGGCGCAGAGTGGTCCGGGGCAACCCTGGCCGGATTCGGGCTCCCGGTTCCTGAACTACCGGGCGGGGACTATGCAAGCGCACTGATACGACTGCGCCGGGTGTAGCCAACCGAACGACCCGTCGGCAAGGCGACGGTATGGCTCGTCTGACCAGGCCGGCGGGTGATGAATCCGATGGCGACGGCTGACTTCTCGCGGTGGAGCAGTGCGGCTCGCGTGCCCGCCGCACGTTGGAGGCCGAGCTGCCGAAAACCGCGTCTGTTTGTACGCCGCGGTGCCCCCTGGAGCTGCGTGCGTCGGGCGAGAACGTTCCCTCTTCGACTGGTGATCCTGCGTGCGCTCCTGGCGAGCGGTCTCCTTCAGAGTGCGCGCAGGCCACTGAGGACTCTGTTGAGGAGCTCGAAATCCGGCCCGCCGTCGAAAGCGGTGGTCTGAGGATCGTGCACGCTGACCAGCCCTGCTTCTGCAAGATCTGCGACCAGTATCCGAGTCACCCCAAGAGGCAGATGCAGGTGTGCGGAAATCTCTGCAACAGACTGCCCCGTCGCACATAAGCGGCAGATACGGCGCCGCGATGGCGGAAATGGATAAAATCCCGCCCGGAAGGCAGATTCATCGTGCGTAGAAGCGCCCGCTACGTGAGCGGGTGTGACTGGCGAGCCTCGCAAGGTGAGCGGGTTCTTGAGGCGTCAGCATGGGGTGCGCTCGCGTGCCCGCTTCCCACCATGCCTGCGCTCCTTGGCCAGTTCTCTCGCGTATGTCCGGGCGTCCACCTGAATGGTGTGCCTGGCTGAGGCGACGTAGCGGCGGGTCTGGCGGGCGCGGTACGAGCGGATCTCGTCCAGCATCCGCGACCGGGTGGGCAGGGTGCACTTGTGCTGGAGCAGGTCGGCTACCCAGTGCGCCTGCGCTTCCGCCAGCGGCATGATCGCACCGAGAGGCTGGACGAGTCCGATGAAGTACAGGCCGGGATGATCGGGTGCCGCGACGCGGCGATAGAGGCTGAGGTTGTTCTCCGTGACGTCGATCAGCTCGGGTTTCAAGAACGGGAAGGCGATGTCGTACCCGGTGCCGTAGATGATCGCGTCGATCTGCTCCGTGCTGCCGTCTTCGAACACCACGCCGTCGGCTTCGAGGCGCTGAGGGGCGGGCTTGACGGCGATGTCCCCGTGTCCGAGCCGGGACAGCAGGTCGTCCGAGATGGTGGGGTGAGCGGCGAGGACGCGGTGGGTGGGTCTGGGAAGCCCGAAATCGGAGAGCCGGCCGCGGCTCAGCCGCAGCAGTAGTTGCAGGCCGCGGTCCTGAAGGGAGAGGGGGGCTCTGGCCAGCCAGGAGTTGGTGAGATGGTCCGTGGGAGTGCCGAACAGGTATTTGGGCAGGATGTGTGCTCCGCGGCGCATGGACAGAATGGTTCGCTGGGTCACACGTGAGGTTTCCACGGCGATGTCGCAGGCGGAGTTTCCGATCCCAACGACCAAGACGCGCAGGCCGGTGAAGGGCTCAGGGACCCGGTAGTCGTGTGAATGGATCTGCGTGCCCGCGAAATCGGCCGCTCCCTCGATGTGTGGATGCGGCCAACGGGGTTTCCAGTGGTGCCCGTTGGCGACGAGCACGGCGTGGTAGACCTGTTCCGTTTCCAGCCGCGAGTCGCAGTGTCGGGCAGTCACCGTCCACTGTCCAATGGGAGTGGGGGAGACGTCGATGACTTCGGTGCGGAAGCGGATGGCATCGCGTAATGCGAAGTGGTCCACGAAGGCATCGAAGTACTGGGCAATCTGAGCGTGGCCGGGATAGTCCGGATAATCCTTCCTCATGGGGTAGCACGCGTACTCCATCATCTGGCGCGAGGTGTTGATGTGCAGCGAACGGTAGGCGGATGAGCGGCCGTTGTCATTCATGTACCGCCAGTTGCCGCCGACCTGGGATCCGAGCTCGAAGCAGTCGTAGGGGATGCCTCGCTCGGCGAGAACCTGGCAGGCGGCGATCCCCGAGGAGCCCGCTCCGATCACGCACACCTTTTGCATGGCGACTCCTCTGCCTGTGACCAGATGGTCATGTGACCGGGTGGTCACAGAGTGGTGCGCATGTCCTGCGGTGTCAATGGGGCGGCGCTCGGCCTCCTGGGCCGGGCCGGAAGTATCAACAGCCCTTTCTGCAAGCACCGTTGACACGCGACTGTTCCGGCTCCACGATGACCGGGCGGTCACATGACCGTCCGGTCACGCTCAGGAGCGCGCATGCCTACCACCACCTGGAACCGGCTACCGCCGGACCGACGCGAACGCGTCCTGGTCGCCGCCATGGACGAGTTCGGAACGCATGGGTATTCCACCGGAAGCCTGAACGTGATCGCCCGCGAGGCCGGGGTAGCGAAAGGCTCGCTGTTTCAGTACTTCTCCGGAAAACTCGATCTCTTCACCTACGTTGCGGAACAGACCTCGTTTCGCATCTATGCGCACATGCAGCCCTGGCTGGACGGATACGACGGCACCAGCGCCTTCCGCGTCCACTTGGTAGAGGCGCTGGAAGCCTGGCTTGCCTACTTCGCCACGCACCCCCTGGAGCGTGGGGTCACCGCAGCCACCAACATGGAAATGGATCCGGCCGTCCGCGACGCGGTCCGTGTGCCCGTGAACGAGATCTACCTCGCCGGATTGCGCCCCCTGCTGCAACGCGCCGTCGAAGCAGGTGACCTGCGAAAAGACGCAGACCTGGAAGCTCTGCTGTCTCTCCTGCTCGTGCTGCTGCCGCACCTCGCGCTGCTTCCGCACGCACCAGGACTGGACGGTCCCATACCCCTTTCAGGCAAGCATCCGCAGGTCCGCCGGGAGAACCTCGAGCGAATCGTCACACCTCTGCTAGCCGACTTCGTTCCGAAAGAGGAGCCGTGACCGCCTTCGACTACGACGTTCTCGTGATCGGCTCGGGTTTCGGCGGAAGCGTCACCGCGTTGCGGCTCACCGAGAAGGGGTACCGCGTCGGTGTACTCGAATCCGGACGCCGGTTCGCCGACCGGGACTTCCCTCAGACTTCCTGGCACATCAAGAACTATCTCTTCGCCCCGCGCTTGGGATGCACCGGGATACTGCGCCTCTCGCTCCTAGGCAACGTCCTTGTCCTCAGCGGCGCCGGCGTCGGCGGAGGGTCACTTGGCTATGCCAACACTCTCTATGAGCCTCCCGCTGCCTTCTACGAGAAATCGGCCTGGGCCGTGCTGACAGACTGGCGACGCGAACTCGCCCCCTACTACGCACAGGCCCGCCGCATGCTCGGCGTCACCCCCAACCCGATCTTCACCGCGGCCGACCATCTGTTGAAGGAAACTGCCCGCGACCTGGGGTGCGAAGACACTTTCCGAGCCGCCCCGGTCGGTGTCCACTTCGGCCCCGCCGACACCAAGTCCGACGACACCTTCCCCGACCCGTACTTCGGTGGCGCCGGCCCGACCCGCAACGCCTGCATCAACTGCGGCGCCTGCATGACCGGCTGCCGCCACAACGCGAAAAACACCCTGCCCAAGAACTACCTCGGCTTAGCCGAGCGGGCCGGCGCCACCGTGCTCGAACGCCGCACAGTGACCGGCGTCGCCAGAAGCGGTGAAGGCTGGAACGTCACCTCAGTGCGCACTGGCACCGCCCTGCGCCGACGCCGACAGACCCTGCGTGCACGACACGTCGTCTTCGCGGCGGGAGCACTGGGCACCCAAAAGCTGCTCCACAAACTCCGCCATGACGGCTCGCTCCCCAATCTGTCGACCCGCCTGGGCCGACTGACGCGCACCAACTCGGAAGCCGTCCTCGGCGTTCGTGCCAAAAGCCGTGACGCCGACTACACGCACGGTGTTGCTATCACTTCTTCCATTCACCTCGACTCCACTACCCACGTCGAACCCGTGCGCTACGGGCGCGGCAGCAACCTGCTGGCACTACTTGCCGCCCTTCTCGTCGACCCCGTACCCGGACGCTCGCGGCTGCTCCTCGGGCTCGCCGCCATGGCACGCAACGTACGACACCTGCCCGCCCTGCACACCCCACGCCGCTGGTCGCAGCAATCGGTTGTACTGCTCGTCATGCAAAGCCTCGACAACTCGGTGACAACCTACCTGCGCCGGACTTGGACCGGACGGCGTCGGCTCACCAGTCGGCCCGGTGAAGGCGCCCCGAATCCTGCTTGGATACCGACTGGACACCGCGCCGCCCGCGCTGCTGCCGCCCGCATCGGAGGCCAGCCCTGCGGCACATGGGGCGATCTCTTCAACATCCCCACCACCGGTCACCTGATCGGCGGCTGCACCATAGGCGACAGTTCTCGAACCGGCGTCGTCGACCCCTATCACCGTCTGCACAACTATCCCGATCTGCACGTCATCGACGGCTCCACGATCTCCGCCAATCTCGGAGTCAATCCGTCCCTCACCATCACCGCCCTTGCCGAGCGTGCGACCGCCCTGTGGCCCAACAAGGACGAAACCGACCCCCGACCCCAGCCCGGGCGGCCATACCGCAGTGTTCCGCCCGTCCCACCACACCATCCCGTGGTCCCGGACACCGCTCCTGGCGCCCTGCGCCTGCCACCCCCCAAAGAAGGTCTCTGAATGACTCCCTACCCGGAGCAGCCCTGGCACCTCGCCGGGCAGATGTACCTGTCGCTGTGGCTCGAGCCGCGCCACAGACTGCCCTCAGTAGCCGCCGGCACCCGGCCCGTGACCGTCTTCGGCCGCGGCGTGGTGGGCGCGGCCTGGGTTGTTTACGAACACGACAGTGTCCTGCACTACAACGAGCTCTTGCGTGCCGTCCTCGTGCGGGACCGCGCGCGACTTCGTGCCTGCATCACTGACATCTGGGTCGACAACGAGGCCTCCATGGCCGGCGGCCGCGCCCTGTGGGGCATACCCAAGGAATTGGCCGTCTTCGACGTCGAGCGGACTCGCGACCTCTGCCTTACTGCCGAAGCCGGAGGACGCGCGCTGGCCATGAGCAAGTTCAGCCAGAGCCGGAGCCTGCCCGGCCGCTGGCCCCTCAGCTATAAGGTGACGCAGACTCTCGACGGGCGACTCAAGACCAGTCAGGTGTCCAGCAAGACGGCTCTGACGCTTGCACGGGCTCGATGGACGGCCCCTGCGGACAGCCCCCTGAATCAGCTAGCGCGCCGTCCGCCACTGCTCAGCCTAGCCCTCCGGGACTTCAGTCTGAGCTTTGGCGCCTGATCACCATCCGACGAGAGCGCCGACGCGCAACAGCCGCGAAACTCCGCCCACGTGAAATGCATGCGCAGTACGCGATGAACCGAAGCCGTCGCCTGGCAAGCCGGGCCTCGTGCCGCTCTCACCACAAGGACTTGGGTTTGACGGCACACGGAGCCTGGAACCACGGCGTCACGCAGGTGCAACTCGACATTCTGGCAACGGTGCTGGAGTCGAACTGCTCTGACTCGACAGTCACCGTTCCTCGACCAAGAGAAGGTGATCTGGTGTTACGTCATGTCCTGAGGGCATTGACCGCGCTGCTACTGACAGCGGTAGCGGCATTCACGATGGCGCCGGCTGCCGGTGCGCATTCGGCAGCAGCCACAGCGGCAGCCACGGACCCTTCCACCACAGGGTCCTTCGCCGTGGCCTACTCCGATCTGACCGTCTCCGCATCCGGGCGCTCCTTCAGCGCACGTGTCTGGTACCCGGGCACCTCGGCCGGAGCCAATGCACCCGTCGCGCCGGGCGCTCACCCGGCTCTCGCCTTCGGCCACGGTTTCTTCCAAGGCATCAACCAGTACGAGAGCCTGCTCAAGCACTACGCTTCCTGGGGCTTCATTACGGTTGCGCCCAAGTCGCAGGGCGGCCTGTTCCCCAGCCATTCGACATTCGCCGACGACCTCAACGCCGCACTGACCTGGCTCACCGCGCAGAACACCACCAACGGCTCTCGGTTCGCGGGCGCTGTCAACACCGGTCGGCTCGGAGTGTCCGGCCACTCGATGGGCGGCGGCGCCGCTCTCATCGCCGCCAGCCGCAATCCTGCCGTCAGAAGCGTCTCGACGCTGGCTGCAGCGGAGACCAACCCTTCAGCAGTGACGGCCTCCGGGACACTGAGCGTTCCGGCTCAGTACGTGGGCGGCAGCGCCGACACCATCGCCGGTGTGGCCGACAACCAGCAGAAGATGTACAACGCCAAACCGGCCCCCACACAGCTCCGTGTCATCACCGGCGGGTTCCACTGCGGCTTCGAGGACAGCTCCGGATTCGGCTGCGACAGCGGCACCATCACCCGGGCGGCGCAGCAGAAACTCACTCAGGGAATCACCACATCCTTCTTCCTCTACACACTCGGCGGTGACACCTCGGTGTACGACCAGGTGTGGGGTTCCGCAGCCCATAACCTCGCCGGCGTCGTCTATTCAGCCAAGCCCTGACCCCGGAGCTGCGTAAAGTGCACGTTCCTGAAAGCGCACGCCCGAAGGCGTCAAGGGATGGGAGGCCGGCCCTGCGAGCAGGCCGGAGGGTTCATCTGGTTCGCTCCCGGTCTCTTGGCTCCGAGGTGAAATGCCACGTGGAGCAAGGAGGCGTTTCACCTCGTGGCCGACCTGAAGAATCCACCTGGCTTCGCGTCAAGAGGCGAGTGTCGGGACGGCCTTCGGTGTGTGGTCACAGGCTCGGCGGCCGGGGCTGGTGACATGGCGCCCCGGCCGACGTGTCTCGGCTGAGATGACCATTGTTGGACAGGCGGCCTGCAGCAGGCGATCAACTCAAGTCGCTGTGCACCATCCGTATGTGAGCTCCCTGTACGGATGGTGCATGCACGTGTACAGGGTCATGGCGGGAGCCCGTGATCGATCTTGGCTGCGGCTTACTGCGGTTGTCGGCCGAGAGCTAGACCCGTGACGGGCCAATCGCGGCAGCCGACGCGGCAGTTCGACGGCGGCGCTTCCGTTCGTCGTCGGTGTCGCCGACCCAGGCAGGCTGAGCGCCTGGGGCGCCGGTAGGGTCGGACGCCGTGACTGACTGGACCGGGGTGCGCGATCGGGTTCTGGCTCTGGCCGCAGCGCCAGGCGGCGACAAGGTGTTTAGCACCCGGCGCCGCGGGGCGAGGGCGCACGGCTTTGCCCTCGATGCGGCTCTGACCGCCGCCGAGGTGGCGGACCTCGAGGCATGGCTGGACGTTGACTTGCCCGAGGACTCTCGCTCGGATCCCCACCGTCGCCGCCGACGTGACCGACGCCGAGTGGGTGGCAGTCCGGCCGTTGCTGCCGGTGCCGCGCTGGCTTCAGGGCCGAGACGGCCAGCCGGAGGCGTACTGTCACCGAGCGCTCCTGGACGCGATCCGCCACCTGGTCGACAACGGCACGAAGTAGCGGGCCATGCCGGTCGACTTCCCGCCGTGGGACCGGGTCTACGCGTTCTTCCGACGTTGGCGCGACCACGGCCTGGTCCGCGAGTTACACGACCGCCTCCGCCGCCAGGTCCGTGAGCAGGCCAGGCGGAATCCGGAACCGAGCGCCGGCGTGATCGACTCCCAGTCGGTCGAGGCGGACGCCGTGGTCGGATCCGACAGCCGGGGCTTCGACGGCGGCAAGCTGATCAACAACCGCAAGCGGCCGACGGCGGCAGCGACCGGCTCATCGACAGCGTTGTAGCCTGGGGCGACGTCGAAGCCATCGGCAATCGTGTCCGGGCCCACCACGATGCCGGAGCCGACCACGTGTGTTTGCACGTCCTCGGCGGGGGTTCTCCCACGCCGCTGTCTGAATGGCGCGAGCTGGCAGCTCTTACTCAGTGACGCACCTCCCTTGTTGCCGACTGGGGAGCAGGAGGCGGCGCGAGGCGGGAGCGGGAGGTCAGCCGTTTCAATAGGGGATGACGACCATGTCGTCATCCCCTCAAGACCCAGACAGAAGGCCGCTGCACGGCCCCTGACAGAAGCTCTCCCGACGGTGCCGGCCGCATGGGGCCGTATACGCTGCCGCCGCATATGCTCTGGGAATCCGCAAACGCGTCGTTGTCCTTGGCGCTGCAGGATGACCAGACATCCGCGGAAAGGCTCAGGTATCCCTGAGCAGAGCCTGACAAGCTGAGCGTGAGATCCAAGCCTGCGCGCGGTCGAATGACCAGCCACGTTCGCCGACCAGCGTCATCCAGGCATGCGGGCCGAGGTAGAACCACAGCAGGTCGATTGCGTCCGCACGGCTGACATCGGCGCGGAGCGCACGGAGCGTCACAAGTCGGTCGGCTACACCCGTGAGGCGTTGGACGTAATCGCCCGCCCCCCTCTCCAGAACCGCCTTGACGGCGGGTTCACCGGGCGGATCCCGATAGAAGAGCCCGTATACGAGTTCCCAGTGTCGTTCGTGAGTGAGTCGGGTTCCCTCGGCGGTCAGCTCGATCACAGCGATCGGGTCGTCGCTGGCCTCGACTGCGGCCAGGGTGTTGGCCGCAGTGGGGTCTGTGAGAGCTGGCTCGAGCAACGCTGTCAGGATGCTCGGCTTGTTTCCCACGCTGCTGTACACGGTCGGCACGGCGACCTTCCCTGCTTCTGCGATCTCCCCGATGGTCACCCCGGCGTACCCGCGGGCCATGAAAAGGGCGTACGCGCTGCTCAGGATGGCCTCACGCGTGGCGGCTGCGGAGTGGCTGCGGCGGGGGGAGTGGTATTTCCGGCTCTTCACCGACACAGTGTATCTCATTCACGTTAAGTAACTTTATTGACAATAGATGCATCTAATGAATATGGTTCATTTCATGACGACGAACAACCTCCATGAGCCCACGGCGGTCATCGAGACCCGGCTGGCCCACGGCGTCCACCGCGTGGCCTCTAACCTGCTGACAGAGGCGGCCGTTCGCCCTTCGGTGCCTCTGGACGCCCTTGAGCAGCTGCGCGACTTCCTCGTCGCAAACCTGCGCCATCACCACGAGACCGAGGACCATGACCTGTGGCCGCGGATCATCGCGGCGGCACCGGCCATATCACACGAACTCGATGAGCTCAGTGGGGAACACGAGCAACTGGACGAGGCCCTCGACCGCCTGTCTGCCGTTTTGGTCAGCGACGGCACCGCAAGCGATGAAGTGCGAGTCATACTTCACGAGGCGGCCCGCGCGGTGAGGGACACGGTGCACAGCCACCTGACCCACGAAGAGCCCATCCTCTTCCCGGCGCTCCTGGACCACATCAGCCCGCAGGAGTGGCAGGACTTCTCCCAGCGTGTAATCGCCACCACGCCGCCCGTGGCCGGCCACCTCATGATCGGCTTCCTCGACGAGGTCGGTACACCTGCCGAGGTTGAGCTGATGCTTTCGGCCCTGCCCGAGCAAGTCCTGCCCCTCATCCCGGCAATGCGTCGGCAGGCAGCGGAAGACCTGAGGGTCCTTCGGGGTGGCGTGTCGTGAACTCCGCCGTCGTCAGGTGGCCTGACGCGGCAGAGACGGTGATCAGGGGCGACTTGACCATCGCGGTCTCCTACGTCACCCCGGCCGGCGGCGCAGTGATCGCGACCGTATCGCCAGTAGGCCTCGGAGACCGGGAAGCGGGCCGCGTCGGTTTCACCACCTCGCTCGGCTTCCCGAAGAAGCTGGAACGCATCCTGCGAGATCCGCATGTGTCACTCGCTTATCACACGCGTGAACACGGATACGCCGCCACCGACTCCTACGTACTTGCGCAGGGCATTGCCTCGGTTGACCTGCGCCCCTCGCCGGATCGCCTCACCCAGATGATGAAGGCTTCCGAGCCGTTCCTTGGGAAGACCAAGCGAGGACCGGTATGGGACTGGTTGCTGCGCGAGTACCACCAAGAACGCGTCTTCGTCGACGTCGACATCGAGCGCGTTGCCGTCTGGCCCGACCTGGCGGCCCGCGGCGAAACATCGATCACCGGTACCGCGTGGCCAGAGATGCCTGCCGAGCAGAGACCGCCGAGAAACGGAACTGATCCGCGCGTCGACGTGGCCGACGTCGCACGGAGGATTGCAGCACTGCCGCACCGGATGCTCGCCTACCGTGGCGCTGACGGATTCCCCGTCATTCTCCCGGTCAAGGTCATCGGACATGACAGCTCAGGGCTGCATCTAGATGTCCCTCCGGGACTGCTGCCACTCGGAGGGCGCAGAGCAGGGTTCCTTGCCCACGCTTTCCAGCCGCAGTGCATCGGACTGGGCATGCGCACCCTCACCGGCTGGCTGACGGTAACCGATGAAGGCGCGCTCTACGCACCCCACACCGCCAAGGGCCTGGCCGCACCGCCGTACAAGACGCTGCTGACGGTCTCGAATGGCCTGATGGCCAAGTACGGCCTATGGCGAGCCCGCCGCAACGGCACCGCCGAACGATTGCAGGAACTCGCTGCGGGTCTCGCGAGCTAGCTGAGTGCGACCCGGTATCGGAACCGGGGCGCATCAGGCACTCAATCTGCTGCTGCACCGACCTGGGCAGCTCAGGCGGTACAGCAGCAGATTCCTCAGCAGGGCTTCTTCAGCCGGGTTGCTTCAATGCACCAAGAAGATACCTAAAGTTGGTCCATCACAAGACAGTCAATTTCCTTCCATGCGAACCTTCCGACAGGACCCAAAATTGCAGTCGATTTCCGACATGGTCGGGCCTCCGCAAGGTCCGACTCTGAGAAAAATAGGCGAAGATCCGGCGGAGATGAGCCCCCACGTCGACAAGGGTCTAATTCGCGTATTTCAGATACTGGGAAAGCGCTGGACCGGATTGATCTTGGCAGCGCTTTTTTATCAGGAGAAGAACTTCTCTGACGTTCGGCGCGCCATCCCGGGCATTAGTGAGCGCATGCTTGCCAACCGGCTCGCTGAACTTGTTGACGCTGGACTTGTCGTACGCCTGGTAAGTGAAGGTCCTCCATTGCGCGTCTCGTATCGCGTAACTCTGGCCGGCGCTGCTCTTGAGTCACCATTCGAAGCCCTGGCCGCCTGTGGTAGAAATTTTCCAGAATAACCAAGCGGCGGCGCGCTTTTCAAGGGCATGTAGTCTCTAAGTGCTCAGCATGACCAATATGACAGGAATGCGACAGGTGGCCTGAGCTCCGAAACCCATTTCAACTCACGCGAGAAGAGACCAACGGCCGCCCCTTTAACCATGCTAAGAGCTGTCCCGTAACTGGACGGCGCCCCGTTGCCGATCCTGGATCGGATCGTGTCAGTGGCTGGTGACAGGATCGAGGGGTGCTGATTAAGGGATACGACGTCGGCCCGTTGGTGCCGGGCGAGTCACTGCTGGGCCACCCGGGCTTCTGGTCGAACTACCTCCTGGCGATGTGCAGCGACGGGGGGTGTGTCGAGCGCCCGGTTCCGGAGTGGTTCGGTGAGGACGGCGCCGACGTCGATGCCCTGTCCGAGGTCCTCTTCGATCCTGAGCACTGGCCGGTGTTCAGGGTGCCGGCAGAAGGCGGCCCTGGAGCCGTGGTGATCTACCGCAACCTGGATGGCGATTACGGCACCGACTACCTCCTCACCCATCTAGGCAGAAGCTACGCCGAGCAGATCGCCAGCTGGGACGGAGACTTCTCGGGCGCTGGGCTGACATGGCACGAACTGATCCGGATCGCTGACAGCCCGTCGCTTGCGGACGAAGGCGTCCAGGGCACAGCCACCCGCTTCCTACTACTGCTTCCCCTCCTCACAGACCTGGACGTGCCGGAAACAGCATCGGCAAGGCTTATCGCCGCCCTGACCACAATTGGCGCGCCTCAAGACACTGCGTCCACCGCGGCGGAGCATCTGCTGGCTCACCTCGCAAGGAGACCCTGGCACGACCCCGCGTGGACGTCTCCGCTGAGCGGCAGCTGAGAGGTGGGCCGAGCCACCGGTCACCCCATGAAACGACCTTGGTATGGCTGGTGTGATCACGGCGTCGGAATCTTCCTGGATAGCCCCGTTCTCCGGGCCGAGCCCTCGCGCCTTCGGGAAGCTGGTGACCGTGCTGCGACGTGAAGGTGCGAATGTGGACCGCAAGGGCCGGCCGTGGAGCCTCCCGCTAGAGGGCCGGGCCCTGCTGGTGGCCGCGTACTGGCGCACGAACGTGGCCATGCGTCAGCTCGCCCCGCAGTTCGGGGTGTCTAAATGGGCGGCGGACCGGATCATCGACCACCTCGGACCGAGGCTCAGGTCATTCGCCCACTCCCTCCGGCGACGGCTCTTCGCAATGGGTCCGTCTTCCCGTAACTACCAATGAAAACAGGCTATTTGATCTCCTGCGCGACGTGGCGCGAACCAGACCACACCAGCCCCGGCTCCGGAGCCCGGTCCGGCCGCAGAATCTACTGGTGCCCTGCCCGAATGGACCCGCGGTGCAGCCTCTCGTGGTGAGACTGTGTGAGCTCCCGATGGGCCGCTGCTGGCGTCAACCACGCCCATCACCCCCTGGCCTCACCGAGGCGCTTCCCACTTCGACCTGTACCCGAGCAGCGGGCCTGAGGGTGTACCGCACAAGAAGGTGGGTGCCGCCCTGCGGGCGCTGGACGAGGCGCGCAGCGCCCTGGAGATGCTGCTGTCCATGTACGGCTCGACGACCTCACGACGCACCCCCTGTACACATTGTTCCGTCGCATTGAACTGCGTAAGCCGTGTTCGCTCTATGGCTGCACCGGCCCGGGAGTCTTCGACCCGTGGGTGCTGGGTGGGGCGGTGTGCTCCGGTGAGACAGCGCCAGGCCCGGATCGGGTGCTGGCGTGAAGGCGGTCTGATGTGGCACAGCGGCCGGAACTCCCTCGGCGGGGCTTGCCCGTCCAGCGGCGTCGACCATGACGACGCGCAGAAACCGGCCGCCGCCGACCTCGCCGCTTCGTCCCCTCAGCCCGACCGGCGCAGGCCGCATTGGTCTTGCCCTCCCGGCCGCGACGGACCGCGCTGACCACGTCGCCCCCCGCCCGACGACCACCGGAAGATCAGCTCATGAGTAGCGGCCCCTTCTGCAATCTTGTGACCGGGGTCCGCGCGGCTTCGACGATCTCGGCACCATCGCCCGGGCCCTGGATGACGTCCTCGCCCCCCGCCGCCCTGAGCGGCGCCGCGCGACATCATGCTGCGTTGTGGTTTGGATGTCACGAGTGACGTAGTTCCCTCTCCCTAGACCAGCGGCGTTGCACTTTACAGACAGGTCTGTCTACGATGCCGAGGTCCGTTTTGTTTCAGGGAAAGTGATCATTTATGCCCGGCCCCGCCTCCCGAGACGTTTCGATCAAGCGGCCCCCCATGCACGCGGCTCCAGGACGCCGAGTCCTGGGTCTGGGGCCTAAAGCCTCGCTGGGCGTGCTGGCCTCCATCACTACTTCACTTCTGGCCTCCTCCAGCGCACCGACCCCTCTCTACGCCATTTACCAGCAGCACTGGGGTTTCTCACCCATCACCATCACTGTCGTCTTCGGCGTGTATGCGATAGCCGTACTCTCCTCACTCCTCTTCTTCGGGAAAGTCTCCGACCATGTCGGACGGCGCCCGATCCTCGTAACGGCCCTGATCGTGCAGGCGCTGGCCATGATCGTGTTCATCACGGCCGGCGATGTAGGTGCTTTGCTCGCTGCCCGTGTCCTGCAAGGGCTAAGTACGGGTGCCGGGGTCGGTGCGCTTGGTGCCGGAATGCTCGACATCGACGTGCGCAAGGGCGGATTCCTGAACTCCTTCACGCCGTTGGTGGGAACGATGGGAGGTGTCCTGACTGCCAGCCTGGTCGTGCAGTACCTGCCAGCGCCCACCCGTCTCATCTATGCGGTGCTGCTCGGTGTCTTCGTTCTGCAGGTGCTGGCCGTTCTCGCCGTGAAGGAGACGGTGAGCCGCAAGCCGGGCGCGCTGGCCAGCATGGTTCCGGAGTTCAAGCTGCCCAGGTCGGCGCGGGCCTCGGTGGCGATTGCCGCGCCCGTCATGTTCGCGGTGTGGGCGCTCAATGGCCTGTACGGGGCGCTGGGGCCGGCCATTACGCGGACCCTGGTGCACTCCTCCTCCGCGGTGTGGGGAGGCATGCCCCTGTTCATCGTCGCGGGCTTCGCTGGTCTGGCCGTGGTGACGCTGCGCAGCGCCGGAACGCGGACCATGATGCTGATCAGTATCGGCACACTGATCGTCGGCGTTGTGATCACCTTGCTGTCCATCGCTTCGGGCAGTGGCGGCAGCTCGTCCGCGGTCGGGTTTTTCGCAGGCTCTGCGATATCCGGATTCGGTTTCGGCAGCGGGTTCCAGGGCGGCATAAGGCTGGTTGTGCCGCAGGTGGAGCCGCATGAGCGCGCCGGCATCCTTTCCTTCTTGTACGTGGTGTGCTACGTCGGCCTGGGTGTCCCGGCCGTGATCGCCGGCGTGCTGGTCGTGCACGGCGGCGGCTTGGTGCGGACCTCCCTGGAATACGGCATCACTGTCATCGTGCTGGCCCTCGCAGCCCTGGCGGGACTCGTGCGCAGCAGCCGTCGCTCGCACCGGGGGCTGGCCATTCAGCAAGCAGCTCCCCGCGCCGAGGCGGTGCCAGCAGCGCAGGCCTCAAAGGGATGACTTCCCTTCCCGGTATGGTGAACAAGTCTGTCTATCGGATCTATTTTCGTGTTAGGGTGAACAGGTCTGTCTAAGATAGGGGGATGGTCATGGTGACCAAGATCGAAGCCAGGGCGTTGACGCGCGAGCGGCTGCTCGATGCGGCCAATGAGCTCTTCTACGGTGAAGGCGTGCAGACCGTCGGCATCGATCGCGTGATCGAACATGCTGGGGTGGCCAAGGCGTCGCTGTACAAAGCATTCGGGAACAAGGAAGGCCTTGTCTGCGCCTACCTCGAACGCCGCTTCGAGCGCAGGAAGGAGCAGATCGCCCGCACCCTGACTCGTTTCCGCACTCCGCGCGAGCAGCTGCTCGGCGTCTTTGACGCGCTGGGCGAGGTATTCACAGATCCTCAGTTCAACGGCTGCGCCTTCGCGCGGGCGTCCGCCGAAGCGAACCAGGACAGCGCCATCCGCAAGGTGGCCGACGACTACCGCGCATGGCTGCGCGACCTGCTCACCGAACTGGCCGCCGCGTCCGGGTACACCGACCCCGAGACGCTGGGCCGCCAACTCCTCCAGTTGTACGACGGGGCGGAACAGTCCGCACGCTTGGACCGCGACCCCTCCGCGGCAACGACCGCCCGAGCCGCGGCAACCGCCCTGCTGAATGCCGCACCACTGGTGGCGGCTGCACCCACCGGGCAGTGACTCCG
>NZ_AUKV01000051.1:0-43388 GCF_000424945.1 Streptomyces sp. 142MFCol3.1 | reverse complement strand
GGCGGTCCACTGTCCGTGGTGGCGGTGGTAGACGCGGTGGCCGTCGTAGCGGAGCTGGTGGCCGTTGTCGTCGGAGCGCCAGTACGCGTAGCCCGAAGCGTCCCGCACGCCGTGCCATTCACGCTGCCCGTCCGAGAGGGACCATCCCTTGCCGATGCGGGAGAGGCCGCCGTGCTGGGCCACGCTGGCCGCGTGATCCTGGGCCGCGGCCTGGGCGGGGGTCGCGGCGGGGACGGTGACGACGGCGGTGGTGGGGCGAGCGTTGTGCTGGGCCGCGGGCAGGGTGGCTGCCGAGGCGGGGCCGGTGACGGCGACGAGGGTGCTGCCGGTCATGGTCACGGTGGCGGCGGCGAGGGCGAGGCGGGTCGTCAGCTTCTTCATGGTGGTGTCTCCTTGCTTCGCCCGGTGTGTGGTGCGGGCGGTGAACGATCGACGTGCGAGGCCGCGGGGCTCGTGGCCGGTACGGCTGAGCAACGTCATGCATTGACGCTAGCAGATCGTTGAGGCACGTCAATGAATGAGCGGGTGTGACTGTCGACTCACCGAAACCAAAACTGCCCGGGATGCCGCGGATCTGCGGAAGGGGGCATGGCAAAGGGGCCACGGGAATGCCCGTGGCCCCTGATTGCCTGGTGGCGGTCGGTCAGGTGCAGACGATCTCGCTCCCCGACGTCCTGACGCTCTTGGGTGTCCTGACCCGGGAGAGGAGGTTGCGGAGGGTCGTGAGCTCTTCGGGCGTGAAGTCGGCGAAGAGTTCCTTCTCCACGGCGGTGATGGCCTCCTGGGTCTGCGCCAGGACGCGGCTGCCTTCGTCGGTGAGTGCCACGATGTGGCGGCGCCGGTCGGCCGGATCGCGCCGGCGCTCGACGAAGTGCGTGTCCTCGAGATCGTTCAGGATCCCGCACAGGATGCTGGGATCCACCTCCAGGACCTCCGCCATGCCCTTCTGGCTCATGTGCCCCGACTCGCCCAGCAGCACCAGCGTCGCGCCTTGGCGGGGTGTCAGTCCGCACTGCTTGAAGGCGTGCTCGGTGCGGGCATAGGCGATGGCGCCGTGCCGGGCGAGCAGGAAGCCGAGGCGGTCGAGGGGTTCGGCCTCGACGGTGCCGGTCAGGTCCGCAGTCATCGTCACCCCACTTACCTTGTCTGTCGGCAAACTATTGCGCCAACGTAATCATCTATCGACATCGATGGTAGCAGCGCCTCAAGCCGCGTCATCGACCACCGCTACTCGGAGTAACACGTGGTGGCGCAGCGATGCCACTTGCCGAGGGCGGCTGGGTGGCGGGTCCCGTCGGCCGGTCGGCGGGTATGGTTCCGGCCGCCTGACGGATGTTGCAGCGGGAGGCTTTCACCGATCCTGGTGCGCATGAGTCACGGCGTGGCGCCGGGCCAGGAGGAGGTTGGTCTTATGACGATCCGCCTGACGTTGGTGAGTGCGCCCGGTGGCGACGCCGCCGTGGATCCACTCCTCGGTGACGCTCCTCTGGGTGAGCGCAGTGCGCGTATGGCCGGCGCCGGGGGAGCAGTGCTCCCTCTCCACGAGCTGGCCGTCCGCGCGCCCTCGATCCGTTGCTCGCAGACCGCGGACGCCCTCGGCCTGGTGGCAGCGGTCGAACCCGCGCTGCGCGATCTCGACCTCGGCACATGGTGCGGTCGCACCGTCGATGAAGTCGCCGCAGCCGACCCCGACGGGTTCAGCGCCTGGCTCACGGACCCGGATGCCACGCCACACGAAGGCGAGTCGGTGCGCCGGCTGTGCCGCCGCACAGCCGACTGGCTGAACAGCGTGACGCCCGACATGGGCCACGTAGTGGCCATCACCGAAGCAGCCGTGGTCCGGGCCGCCCTCATTCATGCTCTGGCCGTACCGTCGAGAGCCTTCTGGCATCTGGCTGTGCCGCCGCTGTCCCCGGTCTCTCTCACCTGGCGAGGTAGCCACTGGGACGTCCGGCTCGGCCACGTCACTGGCGCTCAGAGCCGGCGACGGGTCCTCGCGCCATCAGCGACGCTTGTAAGCGGCGGAAGTGATCAGTTCGCGGCGGCCCACCTGGGCGGCCGGAGACGATCGAGTTCGTTCCGGGAGACGGCTTTCGTCGGCTGCCGGTAAGCCCTCACGAGGGCACTCCGTCGTTCCCCAGGCGATCCACTCGGTCACGATCGGTTGGTGGGTGATCGACTGGCACAGCGCCCATGATGCGGCCGGCCGCCGGCCCGCGAAGACGGACTCGAGCGCGGCCCGGCGGCCCGCAGGGCCCCTCCGGCATAGGTCGGCTCCCACACCTGCTCAGCGTTCGGGAGCCGTCCACCTCGCTCGGCATACACCGTTTGCACAGCGGCCCGACTTGCCTGGCTCCTGCGCGGGGCGAAGATCCGTGGGCCGCCGGGTCACCGTGGCAGGTGGCAGGGCTTGGGGGGCAGTGATGGTGCGACGGATGAATCTGTTGGGTGAGCCGGGGGTGGGCTTGTCGGGTGGACCGGGCAGGCCAGTGCCGAGTCGTGAGGATGTGCAGAGGGCCCGCGGCCGGGTGTGGGGTGTGTTCCTTGTGCTGGTCCTCCTCGTGATCGGTGGGCTGGTGGACTGGAGTCGCGGTACGTGTTCACCGGAGCCCGCGGCCCCTTCCCGGCCGCGCTCGCCGCCGGTGCCCCGGTCACGCCTGGACAGGTCATACGGCGGCCGGGGGGTGAGCAGACCTTGGTGCACGGGCTGTCCCTGCGGTGGACGGATTCCGGTATGGCGGCGATGAACCTGCGGACCGGCAAGGAGTACCGGCGCTACGAGCGACGGGACTCGAACGACCCTGCTGTGTGGTCGTTCGGCGTGTCGGAGCGCACCGTGGCGGCTCGCTTCACGGACGGGAAGCTCGTCGCCATCGATCTGCGTACGAGCAGGCTGCTGTGGCAGGCGGAGATCAGGGCTGGCGACCGCCACAGGTCCGTGGAGCTCGTCGACGGCCAGGCAGTCACCGAGGATCCCGGCGCCGTACGCGCCTTCGACGAGCGGGTCGGCCGAAGTCTGTGGACGGCGCATACGCCTGACTCGTGTCCCGAGGTATTCCTCCATTCCGTGCACGCCCTAGCAGGCCACCTGAGCGCCGTCCACGTGATGTGCAATGCATCGTGTCGCGGCGACCGGGACGAGTTCGGACTGCTGCTCGGGGTCGACAACCGCACGGGCAAGGTTCTGTGGCGGCAGCGCACCGTGGACCCCGAGCAGACGGCCTGGGGCGGGCACACTCTCGTCGCTGCGGGCCCGGACCGCACGCAGACCGTGCAGTCGCTCGACATGAATCGTCAGAAGATCTCTTCACGCGCACTCTCCGGCGTGACGGGTGAGACGTGGTCGCTGCGGGCAGCGGCACCGTACTGGCCGGCACCGACCCGAAAGACGGTTCTGGGGACCACGACACGGTCCTGCGGGCCTACGACATCCGTGACGGACAGTCCTCCTGGCAGTTGCGGGCGCCGACCGGCCAGGAGTACGGGTTCCCGAAGATCGCCGACGGCCGGGTGTACGTCGTACGCCAGCCCTTCCTCACCGAGGGGGACACAGGCCGTCGGATACACGGCGACCTGCTCGTCCTCGACGCGGACACAGGGCGCCTGCTCCACACCCTGCGGCTGCCGTCCATGACCACGCCGGACGACTATGACTACTTCGTGAAGCTCGCCGTCGTCGATATCGCCGACGGCGCGGTGAGCATCGGCTGGCGAGACGGCGAGGGCGGCCTGCTGATCGCCACGGACTGATGCCTCAGTCCGTAATGGGATCTTCCACCGTCGGGATGTACGGGGACAGCAGCGCCTCCGTGTGCTGCGTGACCATGCCTCGAACGAGCTTCAGCACGCGCACGTTGTTCTCGTGACCCGGTTCCTCGTCATCGCGAAAGTGGAGGAGCCCGTAGGAACCTGGGGCTACCACGGCGACATGCTCGAACAGTTCGACCACGTCAGGCGACGAGCGGTGATTGGTAGAGCCGCCGGGGTGGATGAACGGCTCGCCGTTCATCCACCTGAGGTCAATCAAGTACGGGCTGTCCATTTGGCCAATGAAAAGGCGGGCTCATCGACGATCTGTCGCAGCCTAGGCTCATCGTCGTCATTGGCCGGGTCTCCCTGAGCGTGATCCACCCGTGGTACTCAAACATCCCACGATCGTAGTGAAATGGCCCGCTTCACCGTTCCGGCCGCAGCATGATCCCCCGGACACGCTTTATTGACACCCTCTGAGTGGGACCGCTCAAGACAAGCCGACGACCTTCACGCGACGCGCGGCCACCGGAGCGGAGGTAGTCAGTACCGGGCCTTCCAGCGGCTGCTGAGCGCGATCGCCCTCAGTTGGGGAATGGACAGCAGAGGCACGGCGCGAGTCGCCGGGAGGCCGAACGCCGGGGCGTTGACCTCGCTCACCACGATGCGCAGCCCGTCGGTGACGAGGACGTCCGCATCCCACTGGAAGGTGCCGCCGGCGCCACCGGCGACAGGGAGTCTGCGGGTCAGGACGCGGGTGCCATCGGGACGGACCGCTGCTCCGGCGAACAGCTGGGCGATCTCCGGGGAGCCGGGACTCCAGCGCTGGACGGTGACCGTGAGCAGACACTTGCCCTGCCCGTCGTTCACGGTCATGGAGGCGTATCCCTTCTCGGCACCGTATTCATCGGCAGCCTGCCAGCCTCTGGGCAGAAGCTGCTGCATCGCGGACAAGATCTCAGATCCCGACAGCACCGCGGTTACAGGAGGAGACGACTTCGGCGGGATCGGTACGGCATCGAGCACCGGTGACCACAGTTTCGACGTGACTATGGAGACAAGACGGCTCATGGGCAGCGCAAGGTTCGGTCGTACAGGAGAGCCGGTTGCGGCACTCGACTCGGTCACGCCGATCTGGCCGCCATCGCGGGTGGTCAAGACCGCCAGCCAGCGCCGCGCACCCTTCGGGTCGACCGCGTTCACGTAGCCCCGATTCGCCAGAAGGGTCGCACCGTGCGGCAGTTCGGAGCGGGTGCAGCGGTCATACGGGTAGCGGGCCCGATCCAGACAGTCCCTTGTATTCGGCGGTACGGGCAGGGACACACGCCCCACGGTGACCGAAATCCTGACCGCGCCCCGCCCATCGTCGTAAGTCAGGCCAGCGGACGGCCGGCCGCTCGCCTCGCTTCCCCGACCGGACGTCTGACTGATCTCACCGGGTGGGAGCAGCTGGCTGAGCAGTTGCACCATACGGGTGCCGGGTATCGGTCGGCGGGACTCCTCGGCCGCTCCACGCGCGGCGTAGGCCGCTGCCAGCGACACCACAATGGCGGTGGCGACGACAAGGGGCCTGCTCAGTAGTTGTCGTCTCGAGCGCTTCTTACTCAAGTTGCCAAGCCACTGGGACGTACCAGTGCCGACCGTGGCCGGCACCTGTGCTTTACGTTCGGACAACCTTCTCTGCCGTTCTAGTGTGCGCACACCAGGCTGTGCTGGCCGGTCGAATGACGGGACGTGCCCATGCCGGGCGAATAGGGGAGACGACCCCGGCCGCTGTAAGCCAGGACCGGGGCCGGCCCACAGCGGCCTCCTCGGCGCCCACGATCAGGACGGCGCCAGTCTCGTCGGCCCCGTGTTGGAGGTCATGCGAGGCTTGGGACCCGTGCTAGCACTTGACGACGTAGGTCAGCGGGTGGGAGCTGTTGAACGGACTGCCTACGTAGGCCCAGGAACCGCCGGACCAAAAGGTGTAGTTATAGGACTGGTCGCCTGCGTAGAACCCGCAGAACCTACTCCCGGTGTGATTGATCACGGAGTTGATCGGCGGGTAGTACTTGTACCACTCCGGATCCCCCACGTAGAACGAGTGCTGGGACCCGCTGTAGTAGGTGCCCTCGTACCAGTATGAGTACGACTCGCTCCAGGCATTGGCCGAAGGTGCCGCAACCAAGAGCCCGCCGAGGGCCAGGGAGGCCGCGGCAAGCAGGGATGTCAGCCGTTTGTGCATGAGTGTCCTTCCGGTGGGTGTTGAGTGTCGAGTGGCTCCTGCACGATCGGATCGCGCGGTGTTCCGTGAGCACAGAAGCAGCCACTGCGCTCAGGGCTCCGGACGATGCCGATGTCCTGCGCGCGGGCTACGAAGCCGTTCGGCGACCGCCAGGGAGATCAAGGCATCTCGGACGAGCGCTCAAACCGAGCCGGGCATGGTGGCGACGCTGCCCCCACCCGGAACGGATCCCCGGCCGAGGCCGAACTCTTGATCACTGTGCACCGTGGCGACGGCTGACCTGCGCGATTGCCAGCCTGCATTGCCCGATGGGGAAGAGATCAGGGGACGAAGAGGCAACGTTCCCCTCGGATTCGGAGTCCTTGGGCGCAGTGCTGGAGGGTGGGAAGACCAACAGGCCGTGCGCAGCGGTCGGCCGCACCGTATGGGCATCCGAAAACGGCACGAAGCGTGTCCGCCCATTCCGTCTCGCCCGTAAGCGCCGGCGTCCGTCCGCTCCCGGCTGTCACGGCGCCGCACCGCGCGTCCAACGCGCTGCGGCGGGCCGTCCAATCGGTCAGCCGAACCGATGACGCACTGCGTGTCCTTCAACGTGAAGGTGTCCAGACCGAAGTCGAACGATCTGCCGGCCACAGCCGCTTGCCGCGCTACGCCAAAGCAACACCTCGGCGTCCGTTCATGCGGATGAGCGGACGCCGTGCCTGCGCATCCTGGGTGCGTCGGTCGGTTGCACGTGCTGTACGGGACAGGACCGGGTGGAGAGATTGGGGGAGAATCACGCCCGGTGACCCGAGGGCCTCGGCAGAGGTGCCCGAACCACGATGAGTTCCAGCACGGTTTCCGGTCTTCAGATACACCCACCTTCCGCGTGCGAATTTGGAGACACCTTGAAGCTCTTGCTTACGTCAGGCGGCGTCACAAACACAAGCATCCACTCGGCGCTCGTGCAGCTTCTCGGCAAGCCCATCGCCGAGTGCCACGCTCTCTGCGTCCCGACAGCACAGTGGGGTCACCCGATGTGCGGTCCGACATCGGTGCGGGGCTTCGTGGCCGCCGAGTCCAGGTGGCAGCACCTGTCCGGCCTGGGCTGGGCATCGCTCGGTGTCCTCGAGCTCACCGCACTGCCCACCATCGGCGAGGAGCGATACGTCCCCTGGATCCGGGAGGCCGACGTGCTCCTGGTCGACGGTGGCGACGCGACGTATCTGTACCACTGGATGCGAGAGTCCGGGCTCGCCGATCTGCTGCCTTCGCTACCCGACACGGTCTGGGTGGGAGTGAGCGCCGGAAGCATGGTGATGACGCCCCGGATCGGAAGGTACTTCGTCGAGTGGCCGTCCGCGTCGGACGACCGCACACTGGGAGTCGTCGACTTCTCGATCTTCCCGCACCTGGACGCTTTCCCGCAGAACACCCTGGCCGACGCGGAGCGGTGGGCCGCAGACATCGGCGGGCCGGCCTACGCCATCGACGAACAGACGGCGATCAAGGTCGTCGACGGCTCAGTCGAGGTGGTCTCCGAAGGACAATGGACGAAGTTCGGGTCATAGCCGCCCGGCGTTGTGCTGCACTCTTGTCCGCGGCAGCACTCCCGGGCTTCGAACAGGCAAGGCGCGCGTGCTGCGCTGCCCGGGCCCGGTTGATCAGTCGCAGGAGAGGGTTGCCGGCGCCGCCGGGAGCTACGGTGCAGCTGAAGCGGGTTCGAGTGTCGATGAAAGTTCCAATCGGGGCTTTCCAGCTGTAGATCGCGATCTTGCTGGTCGAGTACCAGGTGCCGGGCCGGTCTGATCCCCGCCTCGATTGGTGCGGTCCGATGCGCTTGCTGCTGGACTGGTCAGGAGGAACTGTTGGCGTTGGCCGTGCCGTAGAAGCGGCCTTGGTCGCACAGGGCGTCGATCTCGGCGTTTTCTTCGTCGCTCAGTTGCGCATCCAGCGCGACGCTGATGATGCCTCGGGCGCGGGCCACTCGGCGAGCGACATCCCAGTCGGCGATGAATGTGCCGACTGTGTACTCGTCGGCGGTTCCGGATGCCTGGCGGGATCCGAGTCGGTCGAGGGAAACGACGAACTCGTTCAGGTCCTGCAGTACTGCGACGACCTCGCTGAGGGGCATGCGGATCTCTCGGGAGGACATGTCCATCAGCCGATTCAACTCCAGGGTTGATGCTCGGGCCCAGATCCTGATCTTGGTGGTCGGGGCCGGTCCGGGAACGGGTGAGGCCACCGGTGATCATCGGTGTGTGAAGACAGAAGATCAGGTGGTGGCCGCAGGTCACAGCATAGATCCTGCCCGCTGGCAGAAAGCGTTCGATCCTGACGGGCCGTATCGCGGGACGGTTCAGCCGGGTGGAACCTCGGCGCCGGGCACGGGCGTTCGCGCTCGGACTCTTGTCGGACCTGCCGCGCAAGCCGGCGCCTCGCCAGCCGTTGCGAGCAGAGGATTCAGCGAGGAACGGCGAGTTCACACCAGACCACCTTGCCGCGGCCGCTGGGTGAACTTCCCCACTCGCCGAGAGCGTCCACGATGATCAGGCCGCGGCCGTGTTCTGCCTGAGCATTCTCCTCCTCGCAAGCTGAGAGGGAGGAGGGTAGCGGTGGCGTCACGTCGGTATCACGGACCTCGAGACGGATCCGGTCCGGAAACAGACGCAGCCGCAGCTCTACGTAACTGTCGGCATGAGTCAGGGCGTTCGTCACGACTTCCGAGGCCATGAGTTGCAGGTCGTCCGTCAGCGCCTCCAAATTCCAGCTCTTCAGGCAGTCTCTGACGAACTCGCGGGCGGCTTTGACTCCGTGCAGATCGTGCCGCTGGATCTCCATCCGGTTGGCACGGTGCTGTGGGCCTGTGTCGGTGCAGAGGGCGAAGAGGAGGGCGACGTCATCTCTGCGTTCAGGGGGAGAGGGCACCATGGATGTGAGACGGTCCGCAAGGTCCTCCAGGCAGTGGTCGGCAGCGTTTTGGCTGGCGGAGGCGAGCATCCTGCCTGCGCTGGTGACCACGTCGGGCCCGTGTGCTTTGCTGAGGCCGTCGGTGTACAGAAACAGCACCGTGCCTGCTGAGAGGGTCTCCTCAAAGGCCTGATAGGGCACGGGTGATGGCACGCCCAGGGGAACGCCGATGAGCGAGTCGAGTGTTTCGATACAGCCGTCGGGACCGCGGATCAGGGGCGCCGGGTGACCGGCCAGGGCCACCTCGGCCGTCCCGTCGGCCGGATTCAAGTAGACGACACAACACGTGGCCATCAGTTCGCTTTCCAACTGACTGAGCATGGTGCTGGCGCGTGTCAGCACCGCCTCCGGTCTGTGGCCCTCGCTGACGTAGGCGAGTACTGCGCTACGCATCTGCCCCATGACCACGCAGCTTTCGATGGAGTGGCCCTCGACGTCACCGATGATCAGCCCGATACCTCCCGTCGGCAGGGCGACCACGTCGTACCAGTCGCCGCCGCTGTTTCCGGACGGAGCGGGCAGGTAACGAGCGGTGGTGACCACCTCCGGCAGGTCGGACAGGGCGCGGGGCAGCAGCCGCCTTTGCAGGCTCTCGGCGAGAGCGTGTTCGCCTTCGCTCAGAAGAGTCCGCTCCAGTGCCTGGCCAAGCGAATCAGCCATCATCATCATGACTGCCTGTGCTTCCGCACCGAAAAGCCGGTGCTCTGCCCACCCGAGGGAGCAGACACCGACCGGGTGCCCGCTCGCCCGCATAGGCAGGTGTGCCCACGCCTGATTGCCGTCGTCCTCTGCGTCGGGGTAGGCCCTGTGCAGGTCGCTGCGCTGCGGGAAGAAGTACGGGTCGGAGCCGCGCATGACGTCGGCCACAGGAGTAGCCCTGTTCTTGACAGCGCTGGATCCATGGAGCTGCCTGACCACTTTCGATGCCGGGCCGGAGTGTCCGACAACCCACAGTCTGCCGTCGGCGACGACCGTCACGATGAGGCTCTGCGCACCGAGAGAGCCCATCATTCGCGACCGGGCGGCTTCTACGACCCCGTGTGGGGTCACGACCGAGTTCAGTTCATCGGCCAGCTTGAGGACTTGGTAGACCCAGCTCAGGCCGGCCGAGCCGGGAACATCGGGCAGTCCCCACCGGGTCGCAGGTTCGGTCAGCGGGCTGCGTGGCTTGAACACAGGGAAGATCAGCGGTTGCCTCCCCGGTCGTATCGGCGTTCCGCCTGCAGCCAGAGCCGCCAGTTCGCGCGTCAAGTCCGCGCCCATTTCCCGGAGCCTCTTGCGCTGCTCCTCGCCGAGAACGCCGTCCCTCCAAGGGATCCGGCTGACAGCCAGCGCCCCGTACCGGTGGTCGGGGTCGGCCAGGGGGACGGCCACCACTGAGTACGGGGCTCGGACGGGACCCACGTCGTCCGGACGAACGCCCGGTTCTCCGATGATGGCCGTCCTTTCGGTCCGGCAGGCCAGAGCTGAAGCCCGCGGCCCATGCAGTGACATGCGCTCTGGCATATTGAAGACGGCCGGAGGTGTACCCCCGATCACTGCCGCGCTCAGCCATTTGCCGTCGTCCTCGAGCAGGTAGGCGATCCCGGCCACCGCGTCGAACTCGACCACCGCCTGGCGGATGGCAGAGACCAGCAACTTGTCCAAGGCCTCGGCGTTCGCCGAGGGATGTGCTGAGCGAGCGCTGCCCTCAGTGTTCTGTCCCACGATGCTGCTCATCCGTGACCCCGTTCCAAGCGGCGCAAGCGGCGACTATCACCCGGCCGGCCAGATCGATGGTCATCACAGCGGCACGACTTGTATTGCGTGGCGTACTGCGTCAATTTCAGCCTCCACTCCTGGCTGGCTTGGGCGGTGAACGGGTCGGGTCAGGGGTGGGCGACGACGGCCACGGGCGCGGCGCTGTGATGCAGGACCGCGTGCGTGACCGGACCGATGTGGCTGCTGACCGCCGAGCGGCGGATGCGGCGGCCGACCACGGCGAGGCAGGCGTCGGCGGAGGCCTCCACCGAGTGGTCCGCCGCGCGGCCGATGGTCTGGTGGGCGTGGACGTGCGCATCGGGGTGCTTCAGCTGCCACGGGCGCAGGGCCCTGGTGAGCGCCGCCGTATCGCGTTCCGCCGGCGCCGTCTTGATCAGATCCGGCAGGGCCATGCCGGAGCCGTGCACGTTCGGCGGCAGGGTCCAGCGGTGGATGACCCGCAGGCCGGCGGCCCGGTCTGCGGCGGCGTCGAAGGCGAACAGGTCCGCGCGGGGCCGGTCCAAGTCGAGGCCGAAGATGACGTCCCGGTATCCGTTGGTGGCCGATGCCAGCCCGTCGGCGTCCGGCAGGTGCTCGTTCTGGGTGGTCTTCCCGGCCCTGACCAGGACGACCGGGCGGTGCACGGCGGCGATGACCGCCAGCGCCGCGGAGCCGACGAGGAAGCCGGTGATGCCATTCAGGCCGCGGGACCCGAGCGCCAACACCTCGGCCGCGCCGACGGCGGCCGCGAGGACCGTCCACGGGCTGCCCGGCGACCTCTTCCGAGGTGACTCCGGTTGCGGGTACCGCTCACACAGGGCGACGACCGGATCCCGGGGAACACGTGCCGTCCAGGCTCGCATGCTCACGGGCCCGGCCAGGGGGGCGTTGGCACAGGCCTGCCGTTCCCGGGCGTGCAGCAACCGCAAGGACAGGCTACGCAGACCGGCCGCCCAGTCGGCGGCCGCCAAGTCCGCGGGGGCACCGTCCACCCCGGCGACGACACAGGACACCATGCGATGACCTCCTTGCGGGAGTCGGGGCGAGACCCGTGGAGCGCCTCTGCTCTCAGCGTTCCCTGATGGTCTGGCCGGCGGGATGGGCCGCAGGTCCCTGCGGGGGACCGGTCGGCCCATCCCGCCAACCGGGCGGCGACGACTTGGTGAGGTCCAGCAGCCGACGACCAGGTCGCCGTGGGCCTGCGTCACAGCGGCGTCCACGATGCAGGAGGCGGACCAGTGCAGCAGCGAGTCCGCGTTATTCACAGGACAAACGGCCGGACACCGAGCTGGCCGTCGGCGACACCTTCGCCTACGAGGACGGCCTCAGGGCCAAGGTCACCGGCATCAACAAGATCACGCAGTTCGGGGAGTACGGAGACAGGCCCGAGGCGGGCAAGACCGCCTTCCGTGTGAAATTCCAGGTCAGCAACAACACCGCGAAGCCGTACGACCTCGATAGCCTCAGCTGCAGCGCCGAAGGCTGCACCACCGGCGGTGAAACCGGATTCATCACCGTCGAGCCCGGCTCGAAGCAGGACGCGGGGCGCCTTGCCACCGGCCGCACCGGCGCCTTCACCTCCGAGTACTCCATCACGATGAGTGACGGCACCACCATCGTGTTCACGGTCATCCGTAAGTGAAGGCCTTGCAGGTCCGCGGTGCTGTGCGGAGTTCTTCGACTACGCGTACGGCATCCTGTTCGCGATAGGACGCCATGGAGAGCGTGGCTATACCGTCTTTGTTCCCCGCGATGCGCACCACGCTGCCGACTGGCGTGTAACGGCTGCCGCCCTCGACGGCATCGCCGACCGGTGCGCAGGTTGCCGGCTGTGTGTAGGTGTCGGAGATGGCCTTGAGGACGCCGTCGCCGACGCCGTCCGTACCCTCGCCGATCTTGCTGCTGGAGAACCCCGGGCCTAGATCACGATGTGAGGGGCAGAGTACGTCCACGACCGCGGCGATCCCCTCTCCGGGTCAGGGTCGGATGAATGCGCCGGGGCTGATCGCCCCTCGCGAGTGCCGCGGGAGACCACCAGCACCCACCCGCACCCCGGCACCCTGCACTGCTCGAGCTTTCCTCCATCTCAATCCGGCGATCTTGACGACGACACCCTGCCCACAAGAGCGCTGCTTCGCACCGGCGGCGCCGCTCATAACCGGGGGTGCTGTTGAGGCAGGGCTCTCGTCGGCCCGTCTCCGTTCCTCCGGTGGAATCCGTCGGCGAAATCGAAGGGTGCAGGAGCCAATGGCGTGCAGTTGCAGCCCTGTCGGGCCTCGCTGGCGCGCCGTTCGATGTCGACGCCGTGGGCGCGGGCGAGTTCCGTCGAGGCATTCGGCCCATCCTTGGCCGAGGGCGCGCAGTTTCGATACGGGTAGCCTTCGAGCCCTGCACCCTCATCCGCCTGCTCCGTCTCCCTGGCTGATGTGCTGCTGCAGCAGCCTGACCGCCAGGTAGTGGCCGTGGTCGGTGGCGACGTCCAACGGTGTTCGCCCATGAGGTGCTGGGAGTTGGGGGTCGGCGCCGAAGGCCAGGAGGACTGCGGTGGTGTGTACGGTCAGCGGGTCGCCGCTCTGCAGGGCGCCGTCGCTTTCCGCGTCGATGGCGTGTGTCAGAAGCGTCATGGTCCCGCACACCCCATCGGGGTCGACTCCCTCAGCCAGCAGCTGAGCCAGGGCTTCCGCGTCCTCGTTCTCCACCGCTTGATGGGCCGGTGTCCAGATGTTCTCCACGGTGGCATTCAAACGGTGCGCCCTTGTCCGGGGAGGTGCGGGAGAGGTTGCAGTGCGGCTGGT
This sequence comes from Streptomyces sp. 142MFCol3.1, assembly GCF_000424945.1. Lineage (NCBI taxonomy): Bacteria > Bacillati > Actinomycetota > Actinomycetes > Kitasatosporales > Streptomycetaceae > Streptomyces > Streptomyces sp. 142MFCol3.1. The sequence continues at coordinate 29,927 of NZ_AUKV01000051.1, read as the reverse complement.
CTGTCCCAGACGCCGAGCAGCTCGTCGCGGCCAGTCTCATACCGATTGGTGCCAGAATCGCGCTGTTCTGTACTGCAGGCTTCGACGGGGCGCGCACAGCACCGGGCGCACCCGGGCACGAGGAAACCGTCGAGCGCGGTGCGACGGTGGGCGAGGCACGTCCGGGCAGGCGGCGGCACTCCCGGCGCGAGGCGGTGTCCGAGCTGGGTGCTATGTATGCCCCATGAACATTGATCAAGCTGACCCTGCTGAACTGGCCGCACTGCGTGAAGCGTTCGGCGTCGAGGACAGCGGCGAGTCAGCCCTTGGCTGGGAAGCAGTCCATGCCTTCGAAGCCGACCACAAGATCGTGCTGCCCGAGCCGTACCGTACGTTCGTCGCCGAGATAACCGACGGGTCGTCGTCCGGGCCGCCGGAGTACGGGCTGATATCGCTTGCGGAGATGCCGGCCGATCTGGACGACGGAGAGGAACGTGACCTGAGCAAGCCGTTCCCGCTGACGGAAGCGTGGATCTGGGAGGACGACGAGGACGTCGTCGAGGACGGCGATGAGCGCGTGGAGCGGGTGTACAACCACGGTTCGATCGTGCTCGGCACGGACGGATGTGGGTTGTACTGGCATCTCATCGTCACTGGCCCTCACCGGGGGCACATTTGGCAGGTCGGCGACGTCGGCGCCTCTCCTTTCGGAGATCCGTTCGGGTGCACCACCGCCGAGCCCGGCTTCACCGGCTGGGTCCGGCACTGGGCGGCGAACAAACCGTGGCACGACGCAACGTGACAGCGTAGGAGAGCGGCGAAGCTTTCAGGCCAGGTCTTCCCATGTCCAGGCATTGGCGGCATGCCCTGCGGGCTCGCGACCGAGCGGGAACTGCCCCTGATTGCCTTCGATGCTGATGAATCCATTGAGTCTTCGCCATCTTCGAACATGCAGGTAGGAGGCTCTGGCGTGGCGCTCGCTCGGGATGCTCATGCTGATCTCGGGCGGGAGGCTGCGGTCTTGATCATCCGTCATGTCATCGGTCGAGGCTGTCACATTTGGGTCATTGAACCCCGCCCGGTCGGCCGGGTTGTTCATGGCAAGCCGCTCGCGGCGGCGCGGCCCGAAGGGCACATCGGCCCCCAGTGTCATCTCCCGGTGCGGGACGCTCTCGCGGACCACGGCCGGCGACGGCGTCCGCGAGGGTCGCAGCCCGGTCTCCGTTGTATGTAGTGTGCGCAAATGACAAGAAGCGAGCGGCTCGCGGAGCAACTGGACTGGTACTGGCACAAGAACCTGCGGCCGCGGCTGGACGGTCTTACCGATGAGGAGTACTTCTGGGAGCCGGTGCGCGGCTGCTGGAGTATCCGCCCACGTGGCACGTCGGCCGCACCGATGGCGACAGGTTCGGGGGAATGGACGATGGACTACGTGTTCCCTGGCCCGGAGCCGGCGCCGGTGACCACGATTGCCTGGCGGCTGGCGCACATCATCGTCTCGTGCCTGGGCTATCGGGTCGGATGGTACTTCGGCGGCCAGGACGTCGACTCCGAGACATTCGCCTACGCGGGGACCGCTGACGAGGCGCTGAAACAGCTCGATGAGATGTATGGGAGATGGAACGCGGGGGTCCGCGAGCTCTCGGACGCTGACCTGGAGAAACCGCCCACGGTGGGTCCCGAGCGGTTTCCCATGGAGAACAGGGTCCTGCACGTCAACAGGGAGCTGATCCACCACGGCGCCGAGATTTCCCTGCTGCGCGACCTCTACCGCTGGCAGGACGGAGCCGTACCGCGCCGGATATGACTTTCCGGTAACCGGCGATCGAGCTTCGGAAACCTACGTGGACTCCGTGACGCTCCGTGGCTGCGAGCTTCAGTGAAGCTGCGCCCTCTCGAAGTTGGTCAGGGTGGTGGCGTGAGGGTCGTTCGGGGTGGTCATGCTGGTGTTGGGCGGATGTCTCGGGTGTAGCTCATCGGTCAGCGGGCTCCTTCGAGGTTCGTCAGGCCGAACAGGGCGCGCAGCAGGCTGGTCGCGCGGGCGGGATCGGTGCGGGGCTTGGTGAGTTGAGATGGGCGAAGCCGTGCTCGACCGGGGCGCGTGCGGCGGCGGGCGCCCCGGTTCGCTTGGTCATCCGGGTCGTCGTACAGGCCGAGGAAGTCGAGATCGGCCAGGGCGCCGAGGCCGGCGACACGTAGGTGGGACAAGATGCGTTCACGGGTGCGGCGGTGATGTCGTGAGTGCGGCCGGGTCGCCAACAGCCTCCGGGGGCACCTTGGTTACGCCCTTCCGTCCGTGCGGGCCGGTCACGGGCGGACGGTGGACTTCCCGTCGGGCCGTTTGTGCAGCCAGCCGCGGTCGGCCGGCACGAGCGGCGGCGACACAGGCAGGTCGAGAAAGGCAGGCCGTGCTCGGCCGGCTTGGGCTTGGCGGTCTTCTTGATCTCGCGCCGCTCGGGCAGCGTGAAGGTCCTCGGCCGGCCGCCCTTGTACTTGGGGTGGAGCGCCTCGAAGCCGTCGGTGTTGAAGTTGTGGATCACGTCGCGGACCCGGTCCGGGCGGGTGAACGTCACCGAGGCGATCTTGTCGGCGGGCAGGCCCTGCGCGGATAACAACACCATCTGGGCCCGCCGCCAGGTCACTACCGAACCGGTGCTCCGGCGGACAATCCGCACGAGCCGATTTCCCTCGTCCTCGTCAATGTCGCGCATTCGCAAACGTCCAGCCACGTGAGCATTGGCTCGTCTGCCCCGGACCGGACGGCGGACTTCGGGGCCGCGGATCCTACGATGCCGGGCATGGCAAGTTTTGACGATCTCCGGCGCTCCCTGTGGGACACCAGTAGTGACTACGGCGTGCAACCGCCCCTGATCGACCAGGCGATTCTGGAGGCGGAGCGGCTGCTGGACTTCACGCTGCCCGGCTCTCTGCTCGACATGCTGCGCAGTCAGAACGGCGGCCCGGTCGCGAAGAGCCGCGATGCCTTCCCCACCAACCAGCCGACCTCTTGGAGCTCCGACCACGTCCCCTTCAACAGTGTGATGGGCATCGGCCACCGCGAGCGAACGGTCTCCCTGCTCGACAGTCCATACCTGGTCGAAGAATGGGGGCTTCCCTCTGCGGTCGTGCTGGTCTCGGGTGACGGACCCTGCTGGATCGGGCTCGACTACCGGGCCTGCGGCCGACACGGAGAACCATCGGTCACCTGGTTTGACGCCGACTTCGATTCGGAGTTGGTCCTCGCCCCGGACTTCCGATCCTTCGTCGAGGGCCTCACCTCCGCCAGCGACTTCGAGAGCCTTCAGAGCGAAGCAACACCAGACTGAGCATCGTCGCGAGGCAAGGCCCCTGGCTGACCCACCGGCACTGTGCCATCGCCCGCCTCACCAGGGCGAACGTTGCTTGATGCGGCACTAGATTGTCCAGCGCGCAGGGCCGTCTGAAATGCTCAACTGCGTTGGGCATTCCTCAAGCGTGTGACCTGCTTCTCGATCAACTCGAAGGGGAACGAAGCTGGTTTGTTCACGTTCCGCGCGGTGTACGTTGCAATAGTGGTGCCCACCCGGATCACGACGTACTGATCGTTGCGAATCCGGCCGTCGATGGGGCTTTCGATACGGAAGCTCAAGGCTTGGTCGCCCACGTGGGGCGGGCTGCCAAGAACCAGTTTCGAGTGGTACTTCCCGACGAAACCGGTCCCGCTGAAGGATCTGCACGACTTCAACTCGTTGCGGAGCCGGTCGAAGGCCTGCTCTGCGACCGCACCCTTGTAGGCAGCGAGCGTTGAGCCACCGGGATAGATGTCGCCTTTCCAGTTGAAGATCTGGTCCACGACAGCTGGTGCATTCTCGCCGTCGCTGATGTCGAGTACACGCTGGCAGTCCGGATCTGAGACGGGAGGGAAGGTGTCGGCATCAGCGGTGTCGTCACGGACCGTCACATCGATAGCGCCCTCCCACGCCTGCGGCACCTCCCCGTCGTGGAAGGTGAGCGCCTTGAGATCTGCCGTGCTCAGCGTACGAGCGGCCTTGGCCGACGCCTTCGTACGCGCGGTCTGGTCCGGGGTTCCCGAACCCTGATGCGCGCCGCATGCGCTCACGCCCAACACCAGCGCGAACACCCCCGTCACGGCGGCAACACCCGATCTGGCCACCGGCGCTTCTCCCGTGCGCATTGATCCCCCTCCTTGAAGCGAGGGGCAGAGGATAGCTCTGGGACACATGGGGCCGCCAGAGCCGATCTTGAGTCTGACCAGGGGATCATCTTCGGCCAGGCGGAGGTTGCCGGTTCCTGGCTGCCCGCAGGGCGCTCTGATAGCGCCGCATGCCCGCTGAGGACGGTTGCGTCCAGGGAAGTGGTGTACGGGTTCGACCTGATCCGGTGGTTTGCTCCGGCATCGGGATGAGGCCCGCATAGATGAACGGCCACCGGCTGATCTTCGAAGTGTCGAAGGAGATCGGCACGATGACCGCACCCGACAGTGTGCCCCTGCACACCCTCGCGCGCCGCGGCGAGTCCCGATCTGCTGCGCGCGATGGTCAAGGCTGTCAACGCCAAGTCGGCGACCGACGTGGTGGGGCGATCGGCTGACCGATTGCCGACCCCTACGCAGGATTCTGACCAGCATTCCTCAGCGTGCGGTTGCCGAGGTGGTGCAGGAGTTCCAGGGCAAGGGACACAGCGAGGCGGTGTTCGGTGGCCGGGTGTCCTAGGAGTGTTTCGGCGCGGGCGATCCGGTGCAGCACCGTGTTGCGGTGGGTGTGCAGGCGTTCGGCTGTTCGCGGAGCGTTGCCGCCTTCGTCGAGGTAAACGCGCAGGGTGGTGCGGAGGGCCGCTTGCGCCGGGTCGTTGCCGCACAGGGGGCCCAGGGTGGAGGTGATGAACTCTTCCATGCGCTGCTCGTCCTGGCTGGCAAGTGCGACGGCCTCGATGTCGCGGTAGGCGGTGAGCTGTTCTCCGTCGGGGTTGCCGGCGAGGAGCCGCTGGGCGGCGAGCGCGGCAGCGTGGCTGCGCCTGAACCCGGTGACACCTTCGCGGGGAGGGCCGAGGGCTGCGCGAACCATGGGGGCGTCGTGGGCCATGGCGTTGCGCAGTGCCTGCACGTCCGGTTCGTGGCGGACGGCGATCCAGGCCCACAGGGTGCGGGTGCCGGCGGGCAGTGTCAGGGGCGGCCGGGTGCGGGCCGCAGTGGCGAGGATTCCAGCAGCCTGCTCGAGCATGCCGTGTACCTCACCCGGAGGGTCGGACCACAGCACCATGGCGATGTGCGGTCCGGTGACGTCGTAATTGAGTCGTTGGCCCGCTCGGTCGGCGCTGATAGGGGCTCCGTCGAGGAGGAGCCGAATCGTCTCGGCTCTGCGGGCCAGCGCGCCGGAGAGCAGATCCCGGCGTTCTTGCTGCATGCGCCTGATGACGGCGTCCAGCGCACCGTCGACATACTCGTACATCAGGGCCGAGGAGACCTGGAGCAGCTCGACCAGGTCACCGCGTGCCGGGACGGAGGCAGACGCGACGTCCATCCACCGCCGCCAGGCGACGTTCTGGCCACGGCGGTAGGACTGCACGAGGGCGTCGAGTTCGGCGCCTCGGCGCACTAGGGAGCGAGCCAGATCGAGGGTTTCCGGGGGCGCGTCCCGGGAGATCGGTTCGCCGGGGCGCCGCTGCATGGCGGTCAGCCAGCGCAGCACGTTCGCCCGGCTGCTGGCCCGGCTCTCCGCGGCGAGCGACGGGTCCTCGGCGAGGACTGGGGCCACCTCGAAGATCGCCGTGTCGATGTCCAGGAGGAGGGCGTCGACCTCGTCGAGGAGTCGCCCGGCGACCTGTTTGATCAAGGGCGCGACGTCTGAGGCAGTCGACTCCATGGGATCACGCTAGCCAGCGTTGTGGCGCCGGCACAACGGATGACTCTCATGCTGGGCGGCTGCACAGCCTCCGCGGTTGCCGGCAGGGCATACGGTGTGGCCGCACGACCAAGGGAGCCATCCCGCAGATCGGGGTAACAATCGTTGGCGCGGCTGCTCCCTGCGGGTCTGCTCTGCCTGACACCCACCCCTGACCGTCGCATCCTCCAGCAGCACTGTCCAAGTTCTCGGTCGGTACGTGCCCGGATGGGCCGCCGGCCCCCTCGCCGCAGCCCTGCCAACGGCGCGGGCCGCCCTCACCGCATCCCTCGGAGGCTGACCATGACGACCGCCGCGACTTTCCGCGACCACGATCAGTCGCCGGAGGACGACGCCTACGACTACGACGTCGTCGTGGTCGGCTCCGGCTTCGGCGGGGCGGTGTCCGCCCTGCGGCTGAGCGAGAAGGGCTACCGCGTCGTGGTCCTGGAGGCCGGTCGCCGATTCACCGCCGCCGACCTGCCGAAGAACTCCTGGGACCTGCGTAACTACGTATGGGCGCCCGCCCTCGGCCTCTACGGCATCCAGCGCATCCACCTGCTGCGCAACGTGCTCATCCTGGCCGGCGCAGGCGTCGGCGGAGGCTCCCTCAACTACGCCAACACTCTGTACGTGCCGCCGAAGGCGTTCTTCACCGATCACCAGTGGGGGCACATCACCGACTGGGAGCAGGAACTGGCCCCGTACTACGACCAGGCGCAGCGCATGCTCGGCGTGCGGCTCAACCCCACCGTCACCCGCTCCGACATACACCTGCAGGCGGTCGCAGAGAAGATGGGGGTGGGCGACAGCTTCCACATGACGCCGGTCGGCGTCTTCTTCGGCGACGGCAATGACGCGGACGGCGGGCGACGGGCTCAGCCGGGTGACGAGGCCCAGGACCCCTACTTCGGCGGTGCGGGACCTGCCCGCCGGGCCTGCACCGAGTGCGGGGAGTGCATGACCGGCTGCCGCCACGGGGCCAAGAACATGCTCACCGAGAACTACCTGCATCTGGCCGAACGCAACGGCGTCGAGATCCAGCCTCTCACGACCGTCACCCGCATCAGCGCACAGGACGCCGGCCACCTCATCGAGACCTGCCGCTCCGGCTCCCGCAGACGGGGAAAGCGCAGCCTCACCGCCCGCCACGTGGTCGTCGCCGCCGGCACCTACGGCACCCAGAGGCTCCTGCACACCCTCAAAGCCCGGGGAGACCTGCCGTACCTCTCCGACCGGCTTGGCCACCTCACCCGCACCAACTCCGAGGCCGTGGTCACCGCGCAGACCACCGACCGCCGCTACGGGCGGCGCGCCGACTTCACCAAGGGCGTGGCGATCACCTCGTCCATCCACCCCGACGAGCACACCCACATCGAGCCGGTCCGCTACGGCAAGGGCTCCAACGCCATGGGCCTGCTGGCAGTGCTGCAGGCGCCCGGCGGCGGCCGCGGCCCACGCTGGCTGCGCTTCCTCGCCACCTGCATCCGACACCCCGTTCTGCTCGCCCGCTCGCTGAGCAAGCGCCGCTGGTCGGAGCGGACCATCATCGCCCTGGTCATGCAGTCCCTGGACAGCTCCCTCACCGTTTCGCCGAAGAAGGTGCGCCGGGGCACGGCCAAGCTGACCTCCCGCCAGGGACACGGGACCCCCAACCCGAACTGGATCCCTGCCGCCGAAGAGGCGGCCCGCCTGCTCGCCCACGAGATCAACGGCTTCCCGGGCAGCTCGGTCGGCGAGATCTTCGACATCCCCCTGACCGCACACTTCATCGGCGGCTGCCCCATCGGTGACAGCCCCGACACCGGCGTCATCGATCCCTACCACCGTCTCTACGGGCACCCCGGCATCACCGTCGTCGACGGCTCTGCCATCTCCGCCAACCTCGGGGTCAACCCCTCCCTGACCATCACCGCCCAGGCCGAACGAGCCATGTCCCTGTGGCCCAACAAGGGCGAGGCCGACCCGCGTCCCGCCCAGGGCGAGCCGTACCGGCCCACCTCACCGGTCAAGCCGACTCGTCCTGCGGTGCCGGAGGCCGCCTTCGCGGCCCTGCGTCTTCCGTTCCTGCCTGTTCCCACGGTCAGGCCGAAGGCGGCCGAGGTCCGCAGCACGGAGGAGTCCTCGCAGTGACTCGCCGACGTGGACGACGCCCTGAGGCGAACCGATGCCGAGGTCGCCTCGGCGGCAATGCAGCGGCGCATGCGGGATGCAGCCTCAGGCATCCTGGTCCCATCCGCAAGCCTGCCGGCCGTGCGAGGCTGGGCGCGGGCCCGGCCGGCCGCGCGACGGGCGGGTGACGGGCGCTGTCCTGGGCGCGGTCATCGAGCTGGTGACGGAGCAGGGCATCGCGGCCATCACCATGGAGCCCGTTGCCGCGCGGGCCGGAGTGAGCAAGCCGGCCATCTACCGGCGCTGGCCGACGAAGCAGGCGCTGATCATTGCAGCGGCCGAGATGCGCATCGGTGAGCTGTCGGTGGCGGATCTGGGGGATGTGCGGGCGGAGTTGCGAGAGGTGCTCACCGCACGGCTGGCGGCCTACCGGCAGTCGGGTACGGACCGGTTGATGGCGGAGCTGATCGCTGCGGCTGCGGAGGATGGTGGCGCGCCGGGCGCGTATGCCGAATTCGTCGACCGGACGATGGGCGGGACGCGGACGATCTTGGCGCGCGGTATCGCCCGTGGCGAGGTCAGGCCTGACATCGAAATTCGCTCCGCAGCAACGCCCGTGGCGGCGGCGCTGGTCCACCGCCTCCTGGTGGAGCGCGAACTGCCCGATGAGCACCTGGTGGACGACCTGGTCGACCTCGTGGTCCGTGCTGGGGGCCGCCGGGCCTGATCCGGGCCCCTTCGAAAAAGTTCCCGACAAGCCCTTGTCCACCCGCAACCCAATATCGATACTGCCCGTAACGATTTTCCGGCGACCTCCAGGAGGCCCGCATGTCTGCCCTTGCCACACCCCGACCCGCCGTCGACAAGCCGCTGATGCACTACGGCCCGCGCAGGCTCGAGCGCACCGCGCCGAGCATGCCCGCATTCGCATACCAGCGGCTGCGGATCTCACCGCTCACCCCGCACATCGGCGCGGAGATCGACGGTGTCGACCTGTCGCAGCCGATCGGCGACGAGCTCGCCGAGGAGCTCAAGCAGGCCCTGCTGGAATGGAAGGTGATCTTCTTCCGCGACCAGCACACCTTCGACCCGGACGCCCAGCACGCCCTCGCCGGGATCTGGGGTGAGCCGGAGCCGAACCCGTTCTTCCCGAAGGGCGACACCGTCGGCGTATCCCGTCTGGCCAAGGACGCCATGAACGTCGGCGGCGAGAACATCTGGCACAGCGACCACTCCTTCATGGCCGCCCCCGCCCTGGGTTCCGTCCTTCGAGGGGTGGAGATCCCGCCCGCCGGCGGCGACACGATGTGGGCGGACATGGGTGCCGCGTACGACAACCTCAGCGACGCCATGAAGGAGCGCATCGAGGACCTCACCGCGGTGCACGACTGGGTGCCCAGCTGGGGTGCGCTGATGACGCCGGATCAGGTAGAGGCGCTGCGTGTCTCTCTGCCGCCGGTCGAACACCCGGTGGTCGTCCGGCACCCGCGCACGGGACGCCGGCTGCTGTACGTCAACGAGCCGTTCACCGTGCGGATCGTAGGTCTGTCCGACGAGGAGAGCCGCGAGCTGCTCGACGAGCTGGTGCTCCAGGCCCGCGTTCCCGAGTACCAGATCCGCTTCCGCTGGCAGCCCGACTCCGTCGCGATCTGGGACAACATCGCCACCCAGCACTACGCGATCAGCGACTACTTCCCACAGCGCCGGGTGATGGAGCGCATCGCGATCGCCGGCGTTCCGCTCTCCTGACCTCCGATCAACCACACTCCCTGCTCTCCAGCAGCACTCACCGCGGAGCCACCGTGACCGACACCGATGTCGCACCCGTCCAGCCCGCCAAGCCCCGGAAGAGACCGGGTGAGTCCAAGCGCCGTGCGTGGACTGTCACCTCGCTCCTCGTGGTCTTCATGATGGTCAACTTTGCCGACAAGTCCGTCCTCGGCCTGGCGGCCGGCCCGATCCGTCACGACCTCGGACTGTCGGCCACCGGCTTCGGGTTGGCGAACAGCGCCTTCTTCCTGCTGTTCTCCCTTTCCGGTGCAGCTGTGGGGCTGTTGGCCGACCGTGTCCCGCCCCGATGGCTCCTGCTGGTCATGGCCCTGCTGTGGTCGGTCGCGCAGACGCCGATGGCGCTGGGTGGCGGCATGGCCATGCTGGTCGCTTCACGGATCGTCCTGGGAGCAGCGGAGGGACCGGCCTTCCCGGTCGCCCAGCACAGTGCCCTGGCCTGGTTCCCCGACCATCGCCGCAACCTCCCCGGTGCCCTGATCACCGTCGGCACCGCCTCAGGTGTCGTGATCGCGGCACCGGGACTGACCTGGGTGATCCATCACCACGGCTGGCGCTCGGCCTTCGGAGTGGTTGCGGCGGTCGGCGTGCTGTGGGCGGTGGTGTGGGCCTTCACCGGCCGGGACGGCGGTCACGCGAGCCCCGCCCCGGACGGTACCGCGGGCGTCCTTCCCGGCTCCGGAGTCGTCGTTCCCTACCGCCGCATCCTCCGTACCCGTACCTGGATCGGCACGACGGCGGCCTACTTCGGAACCTACTGGTGCCTGGCCCTGCTACTGGTGTGGGTGCCCTCGTACCTGCACGACGGCCTGGGGTACCCCACCACTACTGCGGCGAGCCTGATCGCCGTGCTCTGGGCGGTCGGCGGGGCCGCTGTCCTCGGCCAAGCCGGGCTGACCGGCTGGCTGCTGAGGCGCGGCGTGAGCAGCCGATGGGCCCGTGCCCGTGTCGGCGGCATCACCCTGATCGCGGGGGCGCTGAGCTGCCTGGCCCTGCCTGTGGCCCAGCCCGGGCCCGTCACCGTGCTGCTACTGGTCATCACCTTCGGACTGTGCGGCGTGATGACGAACATCGCGGTCACCTCGATCGCCGAGCTCGCCCCGGAGCAGCGCCGGGGCGGCGCCCTGGGGGTGATGAACGCCGTGGTGACCACGGCAGGTCTCATCGCTCCCGTCCTGACCGGCCACCTGGTCGACACCCAGGGGGCGGACGGCTACCGGCACGCCTTGTTGTGGTCGGGTGTCGTACTCCTGCTCGGCGGCATGGCCGCCGTGACCCTCGTCGACCCCGCCCGGGACGCGCGCCGACTGGCCGCATGACCCCGTACACCCGTCCGTCCGCCCGCCAAGGAGTCACGTGAAGAGCACCACCCTCGAAACCGCCGCCCTCGACCGAGCCGTCGCCGACCTGCGCCGGAACGCCGAGTCCTGGTGCGCCACCCCGCTCGCCGAGCGCATCGCCCTGCTGGAACGGCTCATGCCCCGGATCCGCGCCGCCGCCGCCGACATGGCCGCGGCCGCCGCCCGGGCCAAGGGGTACGCGCCCGACTCCCCTTGGGCGGCCGAGGACTGGGCCGGCGGACCCTGGGCCCTCGCCCAGAACACCAGCGCCTACCTCCATGTCCTGCGCCGGATCGCCGCGGGAAAGGACCCGGTCGCGGTGGGGGCCGTACGGGAGCAGGGCGGCCGTGTTGCGGTCGGCGTCTTCCCCGCCACCGGATGGGACCGGGTGTTGCTCAGCGGATTCTCCGCCGAGGTGTGGATGCGCGACGGCATCACGCCCGAGCAGGTCCTGGCCGAGGCGGCCGGGGAGTACCGGGGCGCCGCGGGCCGGCCCGCGGTCGCGCTGGTGCTCGGGGCCGGGAACGTCGCCTCGATCACCGCGCTCGACATCCTGCACAAGCTGTACGCGGAGGGCCAGGTCGTCCTCGCCAAGATGAACCCGGTCAACGCCTATCTGCGTCCCTGCTTCGAGCAGGTCTTCGCCGACTTCATCGGGCGCGGCTGGGTCCGCTTCGTGGACGGCGGCGCAGCCGAAGGCGCCTACCTCACCGGCCACGACGGCGTGGACTCCCTGCATGTGACCGGGAGCGATCGCACCCACGACGCCATCGTGTGGGGCACCGACGAACATGCCGAGCAGCGCCGCCGTGACGACAGGCCGCTCGTCGACAAGCCGTTCACCAGCGAACTGGGCGGCGTCAGCCCGTGCATCGTGGTCCCCGGACCGTGGCGCGACGCGGACTTCCGCTTCCAGGCCGAGCACATCGTCACCAGCAAGATGAACAACTCCGGCCACAACTGCATCGCCAGCCAGGTCCTGGTGCTGCCCCGCGAGTGGGCCGGCGCCGAACGACTGCTGGACGAAATCCGCACCGTGCTGCGCGCACTGCCCCCGCGCACCGACTACTACCCCGGTGCCGAGCAGCGCCTGACGGCCGTCCGCGCCACACATCCCGCCGCCGAGGTCCACGGCGGCGACAGCCGCATCCTGGTGCCGGACATCACGCGCCACGACGACACGCTGATCACCGACGAGGTCTTCGCCAGCGCCCTCGGCGTCGTACGGCTTCCCGGCGACAGCCCGGACGAATTCCTCAACCATGCAGTCGACTTCGCCAACGACCGTCTACCCGGCACACTCGGCGCCACCCTGATCGTCCACCCGAAGACCGAGAAAGCCCATCCGGCCGCGGTCAAATCGGCCATCGCCAAGCTGCGCTACGGGACCCTGGGCGTCAACTGCTGGTCCGGTGTGGGCTTCCTCCTCGGCTACACGCCCTGGGGCGCGTTCCCCGGGCACACCCGCCAGGACATCGGCAGCGGCACCGGCTTCGTCCACAACGCCTTCATGCTCGAGGGCGTCGAGAAGACCGTGGTACGCGCACCGTTCGCCCCCGCCCCGCGGGGTCTGCTCACCGGCTCCCCGTCGCTGTCCCCGCGTCCGCCGTACTTCGTCACGAACCGTACCGGCCGCACCACGCTCGAGCGCGTCACCGGCTTCACCACCGCCCCCCGTATCGCCGAACTGCCCGCGATCTTCGCCTCCGCGCTGCGCGGATGATCAGGAACGAGTGCCCTCATGAACCTCAATGACTTCCTTGCCCGCGCCGCCGACGACCACGGCAACCGCCTTGCGGTCGAACTCGGCGACCGGAGGCTCACCTACGCCGAGCTCAACGCCCTGGCCGGTCGCACCGCCGCACTCCTCGCCGCCCACGGCGTCGCCCCCGGTGACCGGGTGGGGCTGATGCTGCCCAACCTGCCGGAGTTTCCCGTCCTCTACTACGGGATACTGCGCGCCGGTGGGGTCGTCGTGCCGATGAACCCGCTGCTCAAGCCGCGCGAGATCGCGCACTACGTACGCGACTCCGGCATGGCGCTGTTCCTCGTCTGGGACAGCGTGGCGGACCAGGCCCGGGCCGGCGCCGACGGCACCGGGACCCCGGTCGTGCCGATCGTGCCCAGCGCACTGGAGGACCTGCTCGAGGCGCATCCGGACCCGGCCCCGTCCACATCCAGGGATGACGGCGACCTCGCCGTCATCCTCTACACCTCCGGCACCACAGGCGTGCCCAAGGGCGCGATGCTCACCCACGCCAACCTGGCACGCAACGCCGAGATCACCGCGCGCACCCTGGCCCGTTTCACCCCCGACGACGTCGTGATGGGCTGCCTGCCGCTGTTCCACGCGTTCGGCCAGGCGTGCGCCATGAACGCCGCCGTGGTGGCGGGCGCCAGGCTCACCCTGCTCGCCCGCTTCGACGCCGCCGAGGCGCTGCGCACCATCGAGGAGCAAGGGGTCACGGTCTTCGAGGGCGTACCGACCATGTACTCCGCCATGCTCGCCGAGCGCCTGAACGACCCCCACGAGCACGACACGAGCTCACTGCGCCTGTCCGTCTCCGGCGGAGCTTCCCTCCCGGTCGAGGTCCTGCACGTCTTCGAGACCGTCTTCGCCTGCACCGTCCTGGAGGGCTTCGGCATGTCCGAGACCTCCCCGGTGGCCTCGTTCAACCACCCGGACCGGCCCCGCAAGCCCGGCTCCGTCGGCACCCCCATCGAGGGCGTCGAGATGTGCGTCCTCAACCCTCAGGACGGCGTCGGCGAACTGTGCGTACGCGGCCACAACGTGATGGCCGGCTACTGGGGGCGCCCCGACGCGACAGCGGAGACCGTCGTGGACGGCTGGCTGCGCACGGGAGACCTGGCACGCGTCGACGACGACGGCTACTACTACATCGTCGACCGCAAGAAGGACCTGATCATCCGCGGTGGCTTCAACGTCTACCCGCGCGAGATCGAGGAGGTCCTCTACGAACACCCCGGCGTGGCCGAAGCCGCCGTGATCGGCGTCCCGCACGCCACCCTCGGCGAGGAGGTCGCCGCGGTGGTCGCCCTGCGGCCCGGCAGCGAGTCGTGCGACGACGAACTGCGGGAGTTCGTCCGCCAGCGCGTCGCGCCGTACAAGTACCCGCGCGAGATCAGGATCGTCGACGCCCTGCCCAAGGGACCGACCGGCAAGATCCTCAAGAGGCAGATCACCCTCCCGGAGGCCGACTGATCCCCGGCCGCACCGCCACGTCCTCTCGTATCCCACCCCTACCTTCCTGCGCCGCCCAACACCGTACGGAGACCTCCATGACCCACCCGATCGCCGCCCGCCTTCATCATCGTCGACGGCCTTACCGCCCAGGTGTGTCCTTCGCTCTGGTCAACGGGTCGGCGTTGGTCGTGCACGTGCTGTTGGCCTGTTCCACAGCCGAGTTGTTGGCCACCCGCGTCTGGCGAGAGACCAGCATCGGCGAACTGACCCTGCTCCTCCAGGGCTCCCTGCTGGTGTGGACGGCGGCGCGGTACGACCGCCGCGCGGACCGAGGCCCGGCTCCTCACGCGTACGGGGAGGAAAGCAGATGACTCCGCGGATCCTGCTCGCCGCGCCCGGCGCCCTGGACAGCGACACGCGGAGCTTCGTCCTGGTGGGCTTTCTGATGTTCATCGTCCCCATCCTGCTGATCTGCGCCCTCAGCGGCCCCGAGAGGGACCGGATCAACGACTTCTACACAGCGGGCCGCAGGCTGAAGCCCCTGCGCGGGGCCCTCGTCCTCTCCGGCGTCTACCTGCCCGCGGCCGCGGTGCTCGGCACCACGGGAAGTGTCGCCCTGTTCGGCTACGACGGGCTCTTCATCACCCTGTGCACCGTACTGTCACTGGGCGTGCTCCTCCTGCTGGCACGCCCCCTGCGCGAGCACGCCGGTTACACCCTGGGCGACATGTTCGCCCTGCGGGCTCCAGGGACGGGGGTGAGGATCGCAACCGCCGTCGTGACCTTGAGCGTGTGCGTCCCCGTTCTGGTGGTGCAGCTCTCCGGCGTGGGCGTGACCACCACGGCGCTGCTGGGAATGACCGGACCCGGCGCCGAGAGGACAGCCATCGTCATGATCGGCGCACTGGTCGTCTGCGCCACGGCGTTCGGCGGCATGCGGGGCACGATCGTCATTCAGGTGATCAAAACGGTGGTGCTGCTCGGTGCTGCCCTGACGGTCGCAGCGGTGGTGCTCCATCGCTTTCACTGGAGTGCCGATTCCTTGATCGACGCCGCCGGGCAGGGCAGCGGCCGGCCCGCCGGCTACATGCGTCCAGGCCTCCGTTATGCCGCGAGCAACGGCCCCGAAAGCACGCTCGACTTCATCGGCCTAGTCATCACCATCGTGCTGGGAGTGGCCTGCCTGCCACACGTCACCATGCAGCTCAGCACCGCTGCCGACGGAGCCTCCGCGCGCCGTACGGTGCGCCACACCATCGGCATCGTCGGCACGTTCTGCCTCACTACCGCTGTGATGGGTTTCGCGGGCGTCGCATTGATCGGCGCACCGGCGATCATTGCCGCGGACCCCAGCGGCAACAGTACCCTGCTGCTGCTCATTGGCCACCTGGCAGGAGGCTCGTCCGCCCAGACGAACGGGTCGCTTCTCGTCGTCCTGGTTTCCTGCGCCGTGTTCCTCACGACGTTGGCCGCCGTGGCGAGCATCACCCTGGCGGCCGCGGGGGCCATCGCCCACGACCTGTACACGAAGGCGCTGCGCCGAGGGCGCACGACCGAGGGCCGGGAGGTGTCCGCAGCCCGCCTCTCCTCCGCCGGGGTCGGAATCCTGAGCATCGTGCTGGCGGTGGGGGTGCAGGGATGGAACGTCCTGTTCCTGACGTCGATGTCCCTGGCGATAGCGGCCTCCTGTCTGCTTCCTGCGCTGGTGTACTCGCTCTTCTGGGGCGGCTACACCAAAGCCGGGCTGCTCTGGACGCTGTACGGGGGTTTGGGCTGCGCCGTCGGACTGCAGATCGGCAGCCCCGTCTTCTCCGGTACTCCCTTGGCGCTCTTCCCCCAGTGGCACATCGACTGGTTCCCGCTGGAGACGGTCGTCCTCATCTCGATTCCCGTCGGCTTCCTGTTCGGCTGGCTGGGCAGCGTCGTGGGAAGGCAAGGAAGGACGGACGGGCACGGAGGTCCGGAACAGCCGAACAGCCGATGGGAGCCTCCGGTCACGGAGCACGACTGGGCCACGTGACCTCACGACAGCCGGAGCGCGTGATCCGGCCGCGAGGGCAGAGGCATCGCTGGCCCGAACTCGGCGTACCCGCAGGGTAGTTCGCTCCTCCGGTAGCCGTCCACCACGGCGGTCGTTGCCAGGGTGCGATCACGTGGTGCTGCCAGGCGGCCTTCGCCTCCCCGGTTCGGCACGAAGCCGGTTCGTCTGCTCCCACATGACTCCCTCAGCTGCCGGGCGGTCAGCTCGCCATCCTCCTGCCACCCCGTCACCGACGGCACCGGCACTTCCACCGAAAAGACGTACAGAACACGCCGTCATTGCTGCAACGCAGCCGACTTCCAGCCTGACAAGCCGTCAAGCACGTCGTGGGCGTCGACTCTGCGGGTCAGGCGGCCAAGCCTCTCATGTGGGATTGCCCGGCAGCATCCGGAACCCGGACACAGACGGTACAGAGCCTGGCCGCCGAAGCGTCCTCTTCCGCTGCCGGGGATGCCGAGGACGGCCCTGGTGACGCCGCGAATGTGGCGCCGATCGGCGTCGAGGCAGCGGCTGACGGCAGTGAGCTCCGGCTGGCGCCGGGCCAGGGACTGCCGGCGGATCCCGCAACGACGTTCCCCGTCTACATCGACCCGCAGACCTGCACCCCCAAGGCGGGGGAGTGGACGATGGTCTCGAGGTACTGCCTGGACTCAACCGGTCGTTGCAACACCGGCTTATCGGAGCAAGAGCGGCTGCTCGTTGAATGCATCGGAGACCTCGGCTTCGGACGCAGCACCCCGTCCGCTGCCTCTTGACGACGCACCGTCCAACACCTCCATGCGTACGAGGTGTTGCGACGACCAGTTGAATCCGCCCCCTGCGATCCGCGATCGCTGTGCAGGATGCATCCGCCGATGTGTTCACGCCGGGCAACAGCGTTGTTCAGGGCTGCGACGGCCAGGCGGGACTTCATCCGTGTGTCGATCGAGTAGCCGACGATCCTCTTGCTGAAGACGGCCTTGACCGCACAGACATACAACTTGCCTTCGCTGGTGGCGTGTTCGGTGATATCGGCGAGCCACACCCGATTCGGGCGGGTCGCTGTGCAGTCACGGCGGACCGAGGTCGTCGTGACCCGGCAGGCCGGCCTTCTTGATACGGCCACGCTTCTTGCCGAACACGCTCCACCAGCTGTTGTCCCGGCAGATCCGCCACGCGGTCCGGTCGGCCATACCGGATCCCGCGCTGCGGGCCTCGTCGGCCAGGAACCGGTAGCCGAACTCCGGATCCACGCGGTGAGCGTCGAACAACGCGTTCGCGCGCGTGGCCTGCTCGAACTCGGCATCGGTCACCGGCCGCTCAAGCCAGCGGTAGTAGGGCTGGCGGGCAAGCTTCAGAACCCGGCACGTGACCGTGACAGGGATTCCGCCCGTGGCCAGCTCTTTCACGAGCGGGTAGACGCCATCCCCCCGACAGCCCTGGCTCCACCCTGCCGGACCGGGTGTATCAGCGCACCGGACCGCTGACCGCGTCAGAGCTGGCCCGGTGTTCGGTCGACAGTCCGACGGCCACCACGCTCCAATTGGTGACACCGGGCCGCGCGCCAGGTCCAGAGGAGGTGGCCGGCGCCGAGGAGCCCAGTAGGACGCCTCCGCCATTGGCCACCAGATCCGTGTTCGATGCGGTGGCGGCCGTGCGGGTTGTGGGAGCTGTTCCAGCGGGTGGTTCCGGCGGCACCGTCGCGGCCTCAGGGCGGTGGCAGGCGCTGGCATGGTGACCGTGAAGTGCTGGCGTCTTCGTGGCGACGTCGGGCTGCACGTGGCAGCAGCTGCCGACCGCCTCGTTCGGTCCTTCCGGAGCAACGGCTCATCGACGCTTCACCGAGTAGACGAAGGCCCGCGTGTGGGCCAAACTCCATCGCCTGGTCCTCGACGAACTCGGATCCTGCGGCCAGTTGGACTCGTTCGGTGACCGGCCCACCGACCACCACGCCGCCCGCCCACCGGCAAATGCGGCTCCAGACGGAGCCACTCCTCATTTGTCAGATCACCACGGCCCACGACCAACTACACGGCCACGGACACCGGGACACTCATAAGGCCGTGGACGGGGTGGTCGAGTGCCCAGCGGGTGACCACGGTGTCGTGTCGGGTGGTGGCCATGACGTGGACGACGTCGGCCTGCTCGAGTTCGAACCGCCAGCCCTTGCTGAAGCCATAGGCGGCATCCGCCGTCACCCAGCCGAACCGAATCCTGTCCCTGATCGCTCGTCGGACCATCGCCTTGGCCATAGCCACCTTCGTCTCGAAGGGGACGCTGTCATCGATGCCTGCCCGCCGACAGCGCTGACGGTCGTCCGTCCAGGACGTAGGCAGGTACAACCGGCGGTCGAGCAGCGTGCGTTTGCGGCTGGTGGCGTAGGCGAGAGCTGATTCACGCGGCTCCGACCTGTACCCGTCTGCGTGCAGGAGTGCGACAGTGGCTGAAGACTGGTCGTGTGGACTTCCCGGTGGCCATCTCTCTCGCCGAGCTCATCCCGACGCTGCCTGTCGGGACGGGCCGGCAGTACGAGATGAAGTGGACAGGTTTTGAGCCGTCCGCTCTCCGCGACGTTCCCTGATCGAGTCTTGGTGCTGAGTGCCCCAGCGGCGGGCATCATGGGGCACCGGCTCAGTGCCCGAACTTGGGAGGGAACGATGGACCGGGAAGTCGTTCATGTAGTGCTGCGGCAGGCCGGCGCAACGTTCCACCGTCTTCTGGACTCGGCGACCGCTGATGACATGGGCCGCCGCAGCGATGGAACCCGTTGGACCAATGAGCAGTTGCTGTACCACATGCTGTTCGGATACATCGTCGTGTTGGCGCTGCTGCCCCTGGTGCGCCTGTTCGGCCGTCTTCCGCCGGGCGTGAGCCGTACTTGGGCGCGTTTGCTCAATGCCTTGACGCGCCCGTTCGACGTGATCAACTACTGGGGGGCCGTGGGCGGTGCCCGGGTGTACAACTATCGCCGTATGGGCGCGAAGTTCGATCGCACCATCGCGGCCCTGTCCCGCCGGCTGGAGGCCGAGCCGGATGCTCAGTTGGCGCGGACGATGCACTTTCCGGTGCGGTGGGATCCGTTTTTCAAGGACGTGATGACCCTCGAAGACGTGTACCGGTATCCCACCCAGCACTTCGACTTCCACCGTGTTCAGCTCACCCTGGGCACGCCGTCCTGACCTGTATTGAGAGTCGCGACGCTGGACGGCCGCCGCAGGTGGGCGGCCGTTTGGGGCGTGTGCAAGCTCGGGCGGCGGTAGCCGGAGGCTGCCTTGGCTTCGATCAGCGGTGGTCTCCGTCGGCGTGCGGCAGGCGCTGTCGCAGCAGCACGTCTCTGCACCGGCAGCTGACCGTGCACGGGTCCCGCTGCCGCATGGCCCGCGCGGTCTGCACCTGTGATGTGCCATCCGGGGTCACAGGCCGAAGGCGCTGCCCTCGATGAGGATGAGCAGGCCTATTGGGATCAGGACCAGGGGCAGCAGGACGTGGCCCCAGCGGGCGAGCGCCTTGGCGCTGACGGGTCGGGTGGCGAAGTACTTGCCCGCGAGGCATCCCGCGGCCACCAGCACGAGGAACACCGCGGCGTACACGCTCATCCCGCGGATGCCGGCCGTGGAGAAGACGGGCACGTGGACGCCGATGTCGTCTCCGCCGTTGGCGAAGGTGACCGCGGCGACCTCCAGCGGGCTCGGACGCCGCCGGACCGGTGCAGTTCACCGCAATCGCGGCGGATCCTGGTGATGCGCTCATCCGGCCGCCGCATGTGGCTCGCCAGGCTCCCTTCCGCTCCCCTCCACTGTCGGGCATGCGCACTGCATGGGCATGCGGATGGGACCGGGCGGAGCAGTGGCGAACCGCATGACTCGTCAGACCTCTCGCTGCCCGGATCCTCCTCACTTTCAGTACACCCTCGGTCCTGCGCCTTCGCGCACCGGAGGGCCGGAGTACTTCAAAGTACGACCGCCTCCGTCCGCAGTAGTGCCATCGGGCACATACCGTCAACTGGCATGTCGGACAGATCGGTTTCTAGACTGTGAGACGTGGTCCGGCCCAATGAGGAGGTCGAGGCGCTCCTGCAGGAGTACGCGGACCTCATCGCCATCACCGGAGGCGATGCGTTCAAGACGCGCGCCTACGAGAAGGCCGCGCGCGCGATCGGCGGCTATCCCGCAGATGTCTCCCACCTGGATGCCGCGGGTCTGAAGGAAATCCCGGGCGTCGGCAAGTCGATCGCCGAGAAGGTCATCGAGTACTTCCGAACCGGCCATGTCACGGTGGTCGAGGAGACGCGGGCCAGGATTCCCGCAGGGGTACGGCAGCTCATCACCATCCCCACCCTCGGCCCCAAGAAGGCGATGACCCTCTACGAGGAACTGCACATCTCCTCGGTGAGCGAACTGGCCGACGCCATCGAGGCGGAGAAGCTGCGCGACCTGAAGGGTTTCGGGGAGAAGACCGAGGAGAACATCCTGCACGGCATCGCCCTCATGCAGCAGGCAGGAGGGCGGATTCCGCTGGGCACCGCCATGGAGGCCGCCGAGGACATCGTCGCCGAGCTCTCCCACATCAACGGCTGCGAGCACTGCGCGTACGCCGGATCGCTGCGCCGTATGAAGGAAACCATCGGCGACATCGACATCCTCGTCGCCGCCGGCCGGTCGGCACCCTTCATGGACGCACTCACCGATCTGCCCTCCACCGCCGAGGTCATCGCACACGGTGAGAAGAAGACCTCGGTCCGTACCGCCAAGGGCCTCCAGGTCGACCTGCGCGTGGTGCGACCGGACGCGTGGGGTGCCGGGCTGCAGTACTTCACCGGCTCGAAGGCGCACAACATCCGCACCCGGACGATCGCCGTCCATCTGGGGTTGAAGCTCTCCGAATACGGCCTGTTCGAAACCGAGGGCGGGAAGCGGGTCGCCTCTCGCTCCGAGGACGAGGTGTACGCCAGGCTCGGCCTGCCCTGGATCCCGCCCACGCTGCGCGAGGACCGAGGGGAGATCGAGGCCGGGTTGCGCGGCGAGCTGCCCGAGGTGGTGACGCAGAGCGACATCAAAGGCGATCTGCACACCCACACCGATCTCACCGACGGCCTCGCCCCACTGCAGGAGATGGTGGCAGCGGCCGCCGAGCGGGGTTACGCGTACTACGCGGTCACGGACCACGCACCGAACCTGTACATGCAGCGAATGACCGACGAGAAGATCCTCGCCCAGCGCGAGCAGATGCGGTCGCTGGGCGGCAGACACCAAGGGATGCGGCTGCTGCACGGCACGGAGCTCAACATCGGACCCGATGGGGAATTGGACTGGCCCGACGAGTTCCTCCAGGGCTTCGACATCTGCGTGGCCTCGGTGCACTCCCACTTCAACCTCGGCCGGAAGGCGATGACCCGGCGGATCGTACGCGCCTGCGAGAACCCCCACGTCAACGTCATCGGCCACCCCACCACCCGTCTGATCGGCAAACGGCCAGGCATCGACGCCGACTTCGACGAGGTGTTCGCCGCCTGCGCCCGCACCGGCACGGCCCTGGAGGTCAACGCCCAGCCCGACCGCCTCGACCTGGGCGACGAGGACATTCTCCGGGCCAGAAGCCACGGGGCGAAGTTCGCCCTCGACACCGACGCCCACTCGATCCCCCAGCTCGCATACCTCCGCTACGGAATCGGCACGGCACAACGCGGATGGCTCACTCCGGACGATGTGATCAACACGTGGCCCCTGCGGCGGTTGCGCCGGTTCCTACGCAAAGACCGCGCGGACTGAGGCCGCACGCGCCGTGCCCTACAGGCATCGCATGCCCCTCCACCGGGGAGCTGCCACCGCCTCCAACCCGTCTGCACCTGAGGGTCGCAGACCTCATGACGACAGCCGTGGTTCGCGTGCAGCGTGACACGGATTTCAAGGACATCGCCATGCGGCTCGCGGAGCACGACATCACTGCGACGCCGGTCGTCGACGAGCAGGATCGCCCGATCGGTGTGGAGCAATAGTCAAGAGATGTGGGTGCGCTGATTTCACTCACTGTGGTGGGTGAGGCCGATCCTGGCGGTGTTGCGGATCCGCTTCGTGCGGCCGACTTCGGCGAGGAGCTCGACGGCCTCGTTGTTCGTCCCGGCGGCGGTCTTGAGCTGGAGCCAGTTGGATGACGCGCGCAGGTCGTCCGGCTGCCAGGGCAGCTTGAGCGTGATGGCGCGGAAGAGCGACCACTCCCGCAGGCGTTGGACCAGGAAGGGGTGGTCGATCGTGGCCTGGGCCATCGTCTGCGCCCACTCCTCGTAGGCGGGGCCGGGGTAGAGGTTGGCGGCTCGACGGTCCAGGTGCCGCAGCACGGCGGATTGGGCCATCGTCTGGTCCGGATCTGTGAGTATGCGGCTGACCAGGTCGACCTCGTCCGGGTCGGCAACGTGCCCCAGCTTGTCGAGGTAGGCCGCGAAGCGGACATGCACGTCCGGATTGAGCAGGATGTCGTGGACGTTCATGCGGCCTGCTCCTCGCGCTCGACCAGGGCCGTTATCGAACCGTGCGCCGGCGCGGACCAGGGACACCAGGTGGACTCCGGTGATCGCGCGCCATCGCGCCTGGGCGGACTCTACCGAGCTTGAAGACCATCGCGAGGGCGGCCGCCGGGCTGCCCGCGCCGCGGGTGACCTTGGTGCGGAGCTTGACCGTGGAGAAC
Source organism: Streptomyces sp. 142MFCol3.1 (assembly GCF_000424945.1). NCBI lineage: Bacteria > Bacillati > Actinomycetota > Actinomycetes > Kitasatosporales > Streptomycetaceae > Streptomyces > Streptomyces sp. 142MFCol3.1. Next base: position 6,923 of record NZ_AUKV01000051.1, on the reverse strand, counting down.
GTGGACTCGATGGGGTTGGTGGTCCGTAGGTGGATCCAGTGTTCTGCGGGGAAGTCGTAGAGCGCGAGTAGTTCGTCCCGGTCCTCGGTGATCTTCGCGACGGCCTTGGGGAACTTTGCGCCGTAGGTCTTCGCGAACGCCTCGATCGGAACACCACGGCCTTCGACGTTCCGTGGGCCCGTGCACAGCACGAGCGCATCGCGCGTTGCTGCGGGACGAAACCGCGGCGCGCCACGCGCCCCGACGACAGCGATGCCGTCCGGCTGGCGGGCCTGAGAGGTCTGCGGGTCACACGCCGCCAGGTGCGCTGGACCTGGGCGGTCTCCCTCGACATGCACCTGGCCAACATCGGCAGCCGCTCGGCGTTCCTCGTCCTGGACGAGGAACGCCGGCGTACGTTCTTCGACGGTGAACGGAAGCTGCTGGGCGAAGCCTTCCCGGATGCCACGGTCGAGGAGAGCTACCTGGTTGATCTGCTGGTGGCCGCGCGCCCGTGATCTTGTGTGGTGTGCCGGGCCCGAATGGTGATGGGCGCCGGTACCTCGGTCGCGGCTCGGCGACTTCGGGGAGAATCGAGCTAAGGAGGTGTCAAGAGCCCGTTCAGAACACATACTTGACGTTGCGGGGTGTCTCGCGATGTCTGACGGGGAGTGGCAGGGTGAGCGGTGTCGGTGAGGGGCTGGGCAGGGCCGAGGTGAAGCTTCGGTGGGACCCGAGTCCTTACGGGGAGCCGCCTCGGCATCTCGACATCATCGCCGCGACCTATGCGGTGGACGATCTCTATGGGCGGCCCGTGTACGTCGTCCACACTGAGAGCCGGTCGCCGGACGGCACGATCACCATGAGTCGGCACAGCGAGACCGGGATGGGCTTCGGGTTCGTCGAGGTGATGTTGCTGGAGTTCGACCGGATGTCGCCCCGGTACGGGCGGGTGGTGGTCGGAGTGGCGATCCACCAGGACGGCGGCCCCCGTACCTTTGGTGACCTGTCGAACGCCGGGGTTGTCGTCGTCGAGGGGTACCGAGATCTGCTCGTGGACGATTTCGCGCAGGTCGCCGATGCGACGGCGGCGACGGTGGCGGAGTTCGGAAGAGACACGTCCGGGCGGTGGGGATTCCGCGAGATGGTCCGGGGGTTCGACGCCGACCCGGTGCTGTTCGCCGCGGAGATGGGCAGCACCCGGCAGCAGTGACGTTGGATCGCTGCCGACAGCCGCAGGTCGGTGGTTCGCGCGGTTGCAGGTGCCGTCGGGTTCCCCATGGCCGGGTACGAGTCGCCTTCGGGGGCTTCGTTCTGCTGCCCCGCCTGAAGGCCGCCGCTGTCACAGCTCTTCGGTCGGCCAGTCCAGGAGCCTGGCGTCGATGACGGCGGTCTGGAGTTTGTAACGGTGCGCGGGATCGGCCGGGTTGGCGCCGGTAAGCTGGTGGATGCGGTTTAGGCGCAATACCGGTGATGTAGGTAGTTTTCTGGCGTCTGCTGGTTGTTTTGGTGCGTGGGACCAGTGTGATTGCCGCGGTGGGTGGTCGGGGCGGGTTGCGGTGGTGCGTGTGTTTGAGGTGCCAGTTGGTCATCTTGCGTTTGATGACACGGGGGTTGGAGCGTCGTCTGCAGGGTGGCAGGAGTCGTTCCAGAAGCTCACGGATGGTGTGGGTCAGGGCTCGGTTGAGTCGTGAGGGGGGAAGCGCCGCCTGGTCGGTGACGTGGCGGCGGGCGATGCGGAGGGTGCGGGTGAAGGACAGCTGGTCCGGGTCGAGGCCGGCTTGGTGGGCGGCCCCGTGCATGATGTCCCGAAGTGCGTGGTGGACGAGGAGGAAACCGTAGATTTCCTGCTCGACGCCATCGGGGTATTGCGAGCGGAGGACGAGACGGTGTCCGCCCTGATGGGTCTTGATCTCGTCCAGCGTGTTCTCGATCTCCCACCGCTGGCGGTAGAGGCCCGCCAGGTCGGTGGCTGAAGCCTCCGTCAGGTCGCAGACGGTCGTGATCAACCGGTAGATCGTGTCGTCGTTGCGGCCGAGCGTGTACTCGATGACCCGGACCCGGGCCGGATCGGTGGAGACGGTTCTCTTGGTCGAAAATCACCTACCAGGGGCTTCACCACGTTGTCAGCCCAACCCCCAGACCTCTGCGGCAGCTTGGAAGAGATCAGTGCTGTTTGAATGACAAATCGCACAACGTGCGGTCTCTTCGCAGTCGAGGAATACTGGTAGTGCGAAAGCCGTCTTGTGGGGAGAATAGTCGTGGCAGAAAGCAGAGAGCCCACGCGGGAAGAGAAAATCCAGGATGCACTTAGTGCCGCGCCGCGTTTTATCGCTGAGACGGCAATGGTCCTGGATTCGGACATGAAAACGGTCCTCAGGGAAGGGTCACCTGACTGGATCTGCATGCCCACTCCTCCCGGCCAACCAGCCCCAGGCCCAATGTGCCTTGACCCAACGTGGATGCAGTTTGCTGAGGAGGTCATGCAGGGCAAGACGCCAACGATCGACCGTGTCGGGATCTCCTACATGCTGATGGGCGAAACCGGTGCGGATTTCGATGACATCATGGCCACACAGCCTCCAGCAGGGAAGGACTGGTATCGAGCCGGGCCACACGAGATGTTCTGTTTCCCTAAAGGAACCGGTCACATCCTGAAGGGCATTGGACATGATCCCTCGTCGGGACAACCTTATGTGAGGCCGGTTCGAGGGGCAGAGCCCATGCTCGTCGTCCCCATCGCCAAGCCGGGCGAAGCGGTTTGCGGCTGTCGAAGCGACTGTCCCTGTTGCCAGAACTCGGCTGAAACTGGCTCTGAATGAGTGTCGTGTCCTGGCGAGTTTCGCGCCCGCGGTTGACGCTGTTTGCGCCCTGGGGTCGCGCCGTGCCCGCCGGTACCACCGAAACTTGACGCGACAGCGCGCGTTTTCCAGCGACCTGTCCGATGCCCGCTGGGAGTTGATCGGGCCTCACGTTCACCGCCTTGCGGGTCGAGCGCAGAGGAAAGGGCCTGGACAGGGCTGCCGACGGGGCGTGGCTGTGCGTCGCCGGTAGCGTGGACTGTACCCGGGAGTGCGCGCCCCGCCTTCCGCCGAGCGGGCTACTGATCGTGCGCGTGCGGGACGGTGATGACCGGGCAGCGTGCGTGGTGCAGTACGCCCTGACTGACGGAGCCCAACAGCATGCCGGCGAAGCCGCCGTGCCCACGTGTGCCCACGACCAGGCCGAGGGCGTGTTCGGACGCCTTGGCAAGGACCTGTACCGGGTGGCCATGCACGACCTCGTGATGCAGTTCCACCTCCGGATGGGTGGCGCCACGCCCGGCAACCGTCTCCGACAGCAGCCGCCGGCATTCCTGGACGGCCGCGTCCTCGTCCTGGACTCCGAGATGCGGAGGCTGCCACACGTACAGGGCCCGCAGGACCGCGCCGCGCAGGGCGGCCTCCTCGAACGCGAGGTCGACGGCGGCCGCGGAATGAGGGCTGCCGTCGACCCCGACCACGAAGTACTGCGGCTGCTGGGTGATGTGCTCCGACTCCGGTACGACCACCACGGGGCAGGGTGCGTGCGCGATGAGCGGCAGCGTCACGGCGGCGGAGGTGAAGAGTTCCTGGAGAGCACTCAGGTGCCAGGAACCGAGCACGACCTCCTTGGCGTGCTGCGCCTGCTCACGCAGCACCCACGCCGGATGCCCCTCCGCCAACAGCCCGGACACCTGGACCCGACGATGCCGGGACTCGACGAAGGACACCGCGTCCTTCAGCAGGCGGTCCCCCTCCGCGTGCAGCGCCTCGTTCCACTCCTCCCAGGACGGGTGTCCGCCCGTCGGCCGGTAGCCGGGGGTCGGAAGGTTCTGCGCGAGGACCAGCAGCAGCGGCAGACGGCGCCGGTCGGCCGCGTCGGCGGCCCAGGCGAGCGCCATGCGTTTGCCCGGCTCGGAGTCGAGGCCGACCACGATCGGGGTACGTCCTTCCGTACGCGTCATCGACGACCCCCAGTGGCCATGAGGCCCTCCTCGCGCCAGAAACGTCACTTTCCATACTTATCGAGCCAGCTCCTCTGTGCACGGCCAGCGTCCCTCTCCCGGGCAGATCAGCCTCCCAGCCCCTGAGCCGGACACGGCGGCACCGTTCGTGCAGCGGCGGCCTCGCAAGCTCGTTCCCCCCCCCGGGATGGGCCTTCCGTCACCGCTGCGAGCCGGCTCACCGGTCGCGTGAGGCCGGCGAGCAGGCGGCCCAGAGACGTTGTCGAACATCGGGTCGGCGCCGACACTGCGGCTCCGCCGCCCAGCGCGGGAATCGCTGTTGTCGGCGGACGCTACCGAGGGCGGGGATCAAGGTGCAGATCCAGCGTGTGATGAACACGCCGCCGGCCAGTGTGCTTGCAACGGTGTGTCTTGAGGATGCGGCGCGGCACATGGCCGATGCCGGAGTCGGTGCCCTGCCTGTGGTGGACGGCGACGATGTGATCGGTATCGTGACCGATCGAGATCTTGTGGTGCGGGCGATGGCCCGCAGGCTGCCGCAGCAGACCAGGGTCGAAGCAATCAGGTCCCCCCCGAGGACCGTGGAGGCTGATACGGCTGTCGCGTTCGCGATCATCAAAATGCCTGCGGCCCAGGTGCGTCACCTTCCCGTAGTGGCCGAAGGGCGCTTTGTCGGCATGGTCTCCTTCGACGACCTGTTCCGGCAGTTGACGCAGGAACTGGGGGATCTGGCGGCGTGATCGACACCGCCCGGAAGGTACCCGAGACCTTTCACGGTACGAAGCAGGTGCCGTTGCTCGACAACTGAAACCCGTCATGCACACCCATCAGCGCGCATAAACACATCGGGCATACGCAGAGGGGACCAGCCGCTTCTTGTGGGTCCGAATTACGCGGTGCACGGTTTCTGGCGCGCTTCCCTCGCGCCTCACGCCCTCCGACGTTCGCGGCCGGTGGGGAATTGCTGCGGCCAGACGGTCCCGTTTCATACCCGTATTCGGGACCATCGGCCCCCGCAGCGACCGCACACAGAAGAAGACACTGGAGAGGTGGGGGTGAGTGAGCTGGCGTCCATCGCGCGACGCGCAGGCAGGAAGGAGGTACGACGATGACCGCTCAGCACAGCACCGTCAGTGAGGTGATGACACGAGATGTCGTCACCGTCCGGCCAGATACCTCGTTCAAAGAGATCACGTCCGTCCTGTCCAGCCATGGCATCAGTGCCGTGCCCGTGGCCGACGAGCACGGTGCGCCGATGGGGCTGGTGTCCGAAGCCGATCTGCTCGGCAAGCAGGTCGAACAGCCCGAGAAGTACGGTGGGCAGGCGGCACCGCCCAGGTGGCCGCACGAGAGGGCCAAGGCACGCGCGGAGCACGCCGCCGGGCTGATGACTTCCCCCGTGGCCACCGCTCACGCCGACTGGTCGGTCGCCCAAGCGGCCCGTGAGATGAACCGCCACCACGTCAAGCGACTGGTGGTCGTGGACGAGACAGACCACATCATCGGCATCGTCAGCCGCCCGGACCTGCTACGCGTCTTCCTGCGCCCCGACGAGGAGATACGCGAGGAGATACATGACGAAGTCCTGACAGCGATACTGCGGCTGAGTGGACAGGAGGTGCAGGTCCAGGTTCACGATGGCGTCGTCACCCTGCGTGGTGAGGTCGAGAAGCGCAGCACCGCCGAGATCGCCGAACGGCTCGCCAAGGGAGTGGACGGCGTGGTCACGGTCAGGCCGATGATCGACTACGCCATCGACGACAGGGCCGTCGAGGGCCGGCCTCAGCCGGGCACCGCCCATCGAACCCCGCTGCGGTGACACGTAGGGCCTATGCGGGCGCGTGTGGCGGAACCAGGGTGGTGTACGCACTCCGGAGAGCGCTTGCGTGCACAGCCGATCGGCGAGGAGCCCATGTCAGGTGCGCACCAACAAGGGGTCGAGGGGTTCGTCATGGTGGAGGCGGCGATGGCGTCCGTGAGCAGCGGGGGCCACCGACGGGATCCGGACCGGCCGGACGGGGTGCAAGGGTGTCGGTGATGATGAGGCTCTGTGAAATCGGCCAGTGCTGCTCTTCGTTTCCCACTCGGTTGCTGTCAGCAACGGGCCGGGCCGCCCGACCGTGCAGTTTGCGGGCTGCGCCCGGCCGGTCAAGGGCGCCTACGGCGGCGCTCCGCCGCGCTGGCCTGCGGCCACCCTGGACAGTCTGCACTGGCCCTGGACCTGGCTGGCTATCGGGCGGCCCCTCCCGAGTGGCGCCCGTCTGGCTGTGTAGGTGATGACAGCGGTTCTCCGTGGAATCCGAGAGCACCGTGGGCCCTCCGCTCGCTGGACTGCCCGGCCCCTGGTCATTGCCGCTCGGCAGACTCGTATCGTCTGCTGGTGATCAAGCGGCAACGGGGGAGGACATGGGCAGTCAGGAGATGCATCGGAAAGTGCATGCCCCGCTGAAGCGGGCGGGCCTGGAGGTGCTCGAAGGCGGCGTGCCAGGCACTGCCTTGCCAGTGTCCGTAATGAGCGCGATGGCCAGTTGCACCCACGAGGAGACGGGCCGGCGGGATGCTTTCGTCGGCTTCGACGACCCGCAGCTCATCGAGCACGCCAATCGAGGCTGGTACGCGTTGGCGACCTCCTTCGGCCTGTTCGACGCCAGCCGCGAGTTCCTGCTCGCCCTCCCTGCCCATCGCTACAACTCGCGGGTAGACCTGTACCAGCCTCGTATATGGCGCCGGGTTCGTCTGCTCGACGCCTGGGACGTCATGGGCGCGGCGTGCGCGATCCGCCGGGGAAGATCCGTACTCGGATATGACGAGTGTCTGCTCGGCTCGCGATCCGGACGTCCGGAATTTGCGATGCTCTCGCTCGACAGCACTGTCGCCGTGGTCGGAACAACCTGGCAGGACGGCATCGGCTCCCTGGCCGTGCCCAACCCGGGAGACACGGAGCCCGTACGCCGCCTGA